>WFRX01000445.1 GCA_015486285.1 bacterium | reverse complement strand
CCAAGGCAACGCAGACGACGACGGCCAGAACCCTGCAGACTTGCTGAAATGATTGTGGGACGCGAAAGCTTTGTGCCATTCCACCGAACCCTTCCTGAAAACGGGTTTCTACTCACTATCCCCAATATTCGCTACGGTTTCCCTTCATTAACCATCATGTTGCCTCGCTGTCAAGAAAAAATACCGCCTTGCTGTCAAAACGAAGGCCAGTTCTCTTCGGAGGGATCGAGACATTCCGTGGAAGAGACTGTGCTGAGCATAATGCGGGGCGAGGAGGCGAGGCACTCGATCGCCCCCATGAGGATCTTGAAGGTGTCGCTCCGAACATAGGCCTCAAAGGCCTTCCTTCGGTTTCCCTCATCAAAAACCATGCCGAGTTGCCTTCACAGTCGCCGCAGCCGGATCCATTCTTCCGTTCAAGGAGAAACGAGAGTGTATTTTTAACTGTGTAAGTAGCCATGGTATAAATAGTATAAACTGTCTCCCCCAAGAAGGAGCGACCCATGGCGAAGAAGAAGGAAGACCATCTGGACAAAGTGCTGGATCTGGATGCATTCAGGCGAACTATCAGGTGGAGGTTTCCCCTTGGATGCCATCCACCTGAAAATCCGGACCAGCGGCCGTGTAATAAACCGCGCGGTCTACCTGGCCCTGGGCATTAATCTCGAGGGGAGCAAGGAACTGATGGGCCTATGGCTCGGGGAGGCCGAAGGGGCAAAGTTCTGGTTGAACACCCTGAATGAACTTCAAAATCGGGGCGTCAAGGACATCCTGATCGCAGCTGTCGATGGCCTGAAGGGCTTCCCCGAGGCCATTGAGAGCGTCTTTCCGGCCACCGAGGTTCAGCTGTGCATCGTGCGCTGGATCCGTAACTCCTTGCGCTACGTTGGCTGGAAACACCGAAAGGCCGTTGCAAAAGAAAAGACTGGGCGGCTGCTTTGAATGATTTCTCGATTGTCTTCGAGGGAAGGATACCGGCTTAAAGGATGAGGGGCTACTTACACCGTTCCGTTGACACACCCGCTTGGTGTGGAGTTTCGCTTGACATCTAATCCAAGTTGGGCACCCCGGTTTGTTTAACGACATAGCCGCTCATACCGTCTCTCGTCTCAAAACTGATCTTAATTGGACTCCGCTTCTTGAGCACATACTTGTCTATCACAAAAGTGATCCCGTCGATCTCAAAAACCGCATCATTTTCGTGCAACTCATCCAGAGTCAGGCGCAAGGAGGCGGTACATGCTCATCCACCGTCGAATTTCTCCACGATCCGAATGATCGAGGCCTCGTTTTGCCTGATGACATTCATCAACTCTTCATGTGCTTCAGGGGTTACGTCCAGCATAAGATTCCTCCCTCCGACCGATCGGGTTAGAAGAATTCCGTTTTGAGGAGAACCAGCCTATGATCAAACGATGGTTACAACAAGTCCGAGCGCCTCCAGGTTATTCGCTACCCTGCGGACTTCGTCTTCGTCCGGGTTCGGGATTTCCGCTAATTTGTATTCCTTGCCAAGGGCTTGGTATTTGCCTGTCGAAAAACGATGGTAGGGCAACAGGTCAACTCTCAGCAGACCGGTTGCCTTCATGAATTGACCCAGTTGGGTGATGTTTTCCTCGGAGTCGTTGCATCCCGGAATCAGTGGAACTCTTATCACCATGGGTACTCCCATGCTAGCAACTCTTGCAGTGTTCTCCAGAATCCGCTCGTTCCCGACACCCGTTAACTTCTTATGGATGTCTGTATTCATCTGTTTGTTGTCCATGAGTACGAGATCCACATGCTTTAAAGCCTCCCTCAAGATATCCCAGTCGGCATAGCCACAGGTATCCAAGCAGGTATGCACTCCCATCTCCCTGCACCTGACGAGAAGCTGAACCAGTGATTCCGGCTGGCAGGTAGCCTCACCTCCGGAAACCGTAACGCCACCACCGGAGTTTCGGTAGTAACTCATATCCTTTTCGATAATGTTGCAAACCTCGTCCACCGTCATTTGCTTGCCGGAAATTGATCTCGCGCCGGCGAGACATTCCTCTACACAAGTGCCGCAACCGGTACACTGTTGTCGATCAAGAATTAGCCTTCCGTCATCGGCCTTATGGATCGCTCCGGCAGGACACACGTCGACACATTGGTAGCAATAGGTGCAGCGGGTTTCGAAATAAAGAAGCTGGGGTAGTGCGCTTTGGGATTCCGGGTTGCTGCACCATAGGCACTGCAAAGGACACCCCTTAAAAAAAACGGTCGTCCGAAGGCCCGGACCGTCCTGAACCGAAAATCGTTGTATATCAAATATCATCATGGCTTGGCCACCTCGACTCCGTTTGCCGCTTCTGTACGCCCGAAGAGGATCCCTGCTTGGCCAAATCAATAGGTTTGCAAAATCAATGCCAGCGAATGTTCAGCTCAAAAAGAGCATAGTAACAGCCTTAAATCGAATGATTTTTATGTAGCTTGCATCACAAATCACAAGGGATCAATAAACAGGGAGGTCGCTATTACGACTTTAGGGCTGAATAACGTCCTTTTTGCGTTTCGTTGGGATACCAAGACGAGACATGGTGGTATATAAAGTTGAGGGTTTCACACCTAAGATCGCAGCAGCCCCTTGCGGCCCTTTAATCCGCCACCCGGTGGTTTCCAGGACTTCCGTAATATGATCACGTTGTACTTCGGTCAGGCTAGCAATTCGAGGGTGCTTGCCTTTCTTGGGGGTTTGTTTGGGAAGCTCCACACTCAGAGTATCCGTGGAACTGAGAATGACCCCCCGTTCGATTACATTACGCAGCTCGCGAACATTGCCCGGCCAGGAATACCGCTGCAAGGCTTCCATGGTTTTCTGGCGAACTTTCGGAATCCTCTTGCCCATTTTCTCGGCGAACTCATTGAGAAAGAACTGGACCAGCAAAGGGATATCCTCCCTTCGTTGCCGAAGGGGTGGAACATGGATAGGAAAAACCGCAAGGCGGTAATAGAGGTCTTCCCGAAATTTCCCCTGTTGCACCGCCTCCTCCAGATCACGATGGGTGGCGGCAATTAATCGGACGTTGACCTCGATGGACTTAGGGTTCCCCAGGCGCTCAAATCGCCCTTCCTGAACCACCCGCAACAATTTCACCTGGAGCTCGGGCGGCAGGTCTCCGATTTCATCCAGAAACAGGCTGGACCCGTCGGCCAATTCAAAACGGCCGATCTCTCTGGTCATAGCCCCGGTATAGGCACCTTTTTCCCGGCCGAACAACTCGCTTTCGATCAGCGTCGGGGGCAGGGAGGCTAAATTCACGGCCACCAACGGCCGGTCCTTCCGCGGGCTAAGCTTGTGGATTAACTGGGCCAGCAATTCCTTTCCGGTCCCGGTTTCACCCAGCAGGAGGACCGCCGAATCCGTCGAGGCCACATGTGCGGCCTCCGTCAGGGCTTTCTTTATCGCCGGGCTTCGGCCCACAATCTCCGAATGTTCGGCCAGGATACTGACTTTCTCCTGGAGGTAAATATTCTCCGCCGCCAGCCTTTCTCTGAGTGCTTCAATCTCCCGCAAGCGGTCCCTCAACTCCCTGGCGTTTCGATTACGCTGCAGGGCGTTCCCCAGGATTTCCCCAAGGAGACGTAGCCGAGCAACATAATACGCCGGCCAGATGCGCTCGCTGCGGACCACATTTAGCACCAAGGAATACGTATCGGAAGGACTGACGACCACGGGAATGTTGAGGTTGGCTTGCGTCCCCAAGGCCTCATAGGACCGCTTATCAATCGATGCCTCGGCCGGCATCTCTCGCAGAGATCCAAAGGCCACCACCTCGTTCCGCCTGGCTATCTTGTTGTAGACCCAGGGGAACTTGATGGCGGGCAGTGGCTCATTCAATGGCAGAGGAGGAGGGACGCCCTCCCTTTGGACGAGATGGATGAGTTCCCAGGATTCCGTATCCTTTGACAATCGCACCAGACCGCAGCGGTCTGCCTGGAAGAATTGCAGGATTTGTTTTAGGGCCCATTCGATTTCCGCAGCTTCCGTTTCCGGAGACAGGACGATAAATCGCGCCGAGATGTCCGACAGCAAGGCTTCGAACCCCACTCGCTCTTTCGCCGCTTCCTCAACCTGCTGCTCCCGCAGTGCGATCTCCCGGCGCAGTCGCTCGCTGGTTCGCTGGTTTGAGATAGTGTCTTCCGTCTGCGTTTCCAGAAGATGGTGCACCTGCGCCAAGTCCTCGTAACGCCGATGACGGAAGGTGACGTCCTTGATCACGTGGAGGATCCCGGTAATCCTCCCCTCATTCTGAACAATGGGCGAGCAAGTCACTTCCACCCATTTTCCCAGCCGGGAATCCCAGAATTCCTCGGTCGCCGCCCGCCGGTTCAACAGAGCCTGCCTGAGGGGGCAGGTTTCCAGGGGTTTATCCTTGCCATGGATGATTTCATGGCATTTTCTGCCCACAATGCTTTCGGGTTCTTCTTGCAACAGGGACGCCAGGGCCGTGTTGATCTTTACAATCCTAAACTGGTTGTCATGGACCGAAACCGGATCAGGGAAAGCATCGAAGATCGCTTCCCATTCTAGGGAAGTAGTGAACCCTGCGGACGCCACTTTGTTCATTTCCTTTCTTGTGATCTGGTCACTGCAACTCTTATCCAGTGATTATCTTATTATAACCTAACTCACGGTTAATAACCTACTCACGGTTAACTTAGAGCCTGTCCCAGAGGGTGTTGTTTAACGACTTCTGGACTTACCCCGGATTCGTGGACAGGTTAGCTCTTGGATCCTCCTGAGAAAATTTGTACTTGTTTTCGTAGGCCACTGGAGAGAGATAGTCAATACTGGAATGACGGCGATGGGGATTGTACCAGCCCTCAAGATACCGAAAGACGGCCATGCGGGCCTCCCGGTGGTTGCGGAAGGGGTAGCGGTCGAGCAGCTCGCATTCCAGAGAGGCGCAGAAGCTTTCACACATGGCATTGTCGTAACAGTCCCCCACAGCTCCCATGGAAGGGCGGACTCCGGCCTTGCGGCAGGGCGAAGTATCCGCGAAACCGGGTCAAGTCCAAGGTGTGAAACCCTCAACTTTATATACCACCATGTCTCGTCTTGGTATCCCAACGAAACGCAAAAAGGACGTTATTCAGCCCTAAAGTCGCAATAGCGACCTCCATGTTTATTGATCCCTTGCGATTTGTGATGCAAGCTACGTAAAAATCATTTGATTTAAGGCTGTTACTATGCTCTCTTTGAGCTGAGCATTCGATGGCATTGATTTTGCAAATGAATTTAACGACTTTACGGGACGACGCACAACGTTTAACTCGCATGGAGGAAGCAATATGCAAACCGCAAGAAAAGAGAATGAACTAGGAATCCGTTGCATGGTGGATGAGGAACGGGTCAAAAGGCTAAAAACTCAGCTGATGGATACGCCGCAAAGGCTCGACATGGAAAGAGTCAGGGTCTTGATGGCGTCTTATCGGGAAACCGAAGGTTTGCCCGCCCTGACCAGAAGGGCCAAGTTTTTTGAGAATCTCATGAAAAATAAGGGATTGTACATCGACGAAAACCTTTTCGTTGGTAGTATGGCGTCCTTCCCCTTGGGAATATATGCCCATCCTGAATGGAACGTTAACTGGATGAAGAAAGACATGAAGGCAATCAGCCACCTCGGCGAGGTCACGATCAGCGGTGAGGACCGAAAACTGTTCGAGGAGGTTATCGAATATTGGGATGGTAAAACACTCGATGACCGAGCCAATAAAATGTTCGAGGAAAAGTATGGTTTCAGTGCTCTTCTGCCCCAAACGGTAGGCCTCTTTTACGCCGCCACTACCTGGCCCGGTGGCGCCGGCAACCCGAACTACAACAAGGTACTCACCAAGGGGATAGGAGGGATTATCAAGGAAGTCGAGGAACGACTGAAAGGTCTGGCGTTAAGCAATGTGGGCTCCCAGAACCAGAAGAGACTCTTCTATGAAGCCGTTCTTACCGAGTTGAGGGCAGTCATTCATTGGGCCCATCGATATGCTGAGCTGGCCAGAGAAATGGCAGCCAAAGAAGAAAACCCTGACAGGATTCAGGACCTGCTCGAAATCGCGGAAATCTGCGAGTGGGTCCCTGAGAATACGCCGAGGTCCTTCCGAGAAGCTCTCCAATCCTTCTTCTTCGCACACATGGCCCTGGAAATTGAGCAGGTCGGTTGCGGGACTTCATTGGGCTATCTGGGCCAGATCCTTGAACCGTTTTATCAGAGGGATAAGCGGGCCGGCCTCATAACGAAGGAGGAAGCTGTCTACCTGTTGAAGATGCTTTTCATCAAGATTCAGGAGATAGGATACTATTTCGGCCAGGATTTTACGAAAGCGAACTCATCGGACTTGGGCCAAACCATAAGCATCGGAGGGCTCACTCCCGACGGGAGAGATGCCACTGCGGAGATGGACTACCTGCTGCTCGACACCCAGAGAGAGCTAAAGAATATTCAGCCCACCTTTGCCCTCATCTATCATGACAATCTGAAGGAAGCCTTCCTTTCGAAGGCGGCAGATCTGGTACGGACCGGATTGGGTCAACCCCAGTTCATGAACGGCAATATCATGGTGCAAAGACTCTTGGATCAATACGCGCCGGACGGAATAACCCTGGCGGAGGCCAGACGTGGCGCTGTTGCCGGTTGCGTGAGCACCGACGTTGCGGATAAGACCTCCCACCATCTTGAAGGGACCTTTTGTGCCGCCAAGCCGTTTGAGCTCGCCTTGTACGATGGAAAGGACCCTCTCACAGGGAAGCAGATCGGACCCAAGACGGGAGCGGCCGAGACTTTCGCTACCTACGAAGAATTGTTCGAGGCCTTCAGAAAACAGATGGATTTCGGTATAGATATCAGTCGAAACCACGGAAAGATGGGCTGTATGCTGGCAGAGGAATTCCTGCCCCTTCCCTTTCGATCAAGCTTGTTGGACGGTTGCATTGAAAACGGCAAGGATTGCTGGGCGGGTGGTTCAAAGTACAATACGGCCGTGTATATCGTCAATGGGGTAGTCGACACGGCCAACTCATTGGCTGCCGTGAAGAAGCTGGTCTTCGAAGACAAGAAGCTGACGATGGGAGAGTTAAAGAAGGCACTGGAGGCCAATTTTGAAGGCTATGAGAAAATCAAGAAGATGTGTTTGGACGCTCCCAAGCACGGAAACGATGATGATGAGATAACCGCACTCGTCCGTAAAGTCTACGATGCCTTTCTGGAGAGCTACTACAAAGCAGGCCCGTGTTACTTGGGCAAGAAAGGCAAACCTGATGCCTATTCCAAGAGTTTGCATAACCTATACGGAGCCGTGATAGGGGCGCTGCCCAGTGGAAGAGAGGCCAGGAGGGCCCTGACCGACGGAAGCGTTTCGGCCATGCCCGGCACTGACAGGAATGGCCCTACGGCTCTGGCAAATTCAGCGGCCCTCGCCCAAGATGCCGTCGCCTTTACCGCGACTCATCTCAACATGAAATTTCATCCATCGGCCTTAGAAGGTGGGGCCGGGACACGTAACCTTCTTTCCCTGGTCAAGGGGTATATGGACAAGGGCGGATCTCACGTTCAATTCAATTGTGTTGGGTCCGAGACATTGCAAGATGCCCAGCTGCATCCGGAAAAACACAGAGATTTGGTAATCCGTGTGGCTGGATTCAGCGCCTATTTCATCCATCTAGATAAAGGGATACAGGATGAAATTATCAGGAGGACGGAGCTGAATCTGCATTGAACCGCTCCTATTGCCCTTGGTGATCAACGTCAAGTATTTTTCCCCTTCAGCGACAACTGAACACCCCTCGGCTATAAGCCGAGGGGTTCAAGGGGGGTCGATTTGAAATCGACTGTCACCAGGCACTTTCGTCTATTGATCAACTGTCCCACCGCCTTCGCGCGCACCTCTTTACAGTCTTCTCCGTCGAAAAACTTCATCTGTATGTCCGCCTCCGATTCGTTCACCCAGGTAACGGTGGTCCCCCTCTTCACCCACATTTCCTCTGGATCCAGCCCTGTCACGACCTCTCCACCCCTCCAGGTACCGGAGACCGTTATAAATCTGTGTTCTCTGATTTGGGCGGCGCTCTTCTCCTGATGCGCCGTCGAGAGCACCAGGAAGGCAAACGCAACGGTTATTCCGACACAAAAGCATCTTCTTCGAGTCATCGGAGCATTCCGTCCACCTTGACGTGCCGGCCCACCCGTCGGGCGATTTCGTCTGCAGAAGCGCGGGTTGTCCGGATTCCCCCGCGGTGAGGGATGGTGCCGAGAATTGGAACAGAACTCCATTGCGCGAGCATCGAGGGGTTGGTGCGTGCCGAAGGATCCCGGCGACCGTCCGGGTCGTTCAGCACGACGCCGGCAACCGGGATTCCGTGCTGCGCGAGGTAGAAGAGGGTGAGGAGGGTGTGGTTCAAGGTGCCCAGGCCGATGCGGCTTACGAGGAGGACGGGCAGGTTGCATTGCCGCATGAGGTCCACCATGGTGTATTTGCGGGTCACGGGCACGAGGATGCCGCCCGCGCCTTCCACGAGGGTGTAAGGGTGTCGTGAGGAGATCTCGAGAAAGGCCCGGTGGATCCGTTGGATTTGAATCCGTACTCCTTCCTTCTCGGCGGCCACCTGGGGGGCCAGCGGCGCTGCCAACCGGTACGGCACGATCTCTTCGATCGGCTCCGTCGCACCGGCCATGTGCTTGAGAAAGGCGCCGTCCCGGGGGATTCGTTTTCCCCTGCGCAGGGCGCACCCCGTCTCCACCGGCTTGAAGACACCCGGCCGAATGCCTCGGTCCAGCAGGCAACGGGCCAGCCCTGCCGTCACAAAGGTCTTGCCCACACCCGTATCCGTCCCTGTAACAAAGAGTCCCTTACGCGCTAGCGCCATCATGTGTCTGTCTCTCTCGGAAGTTTGCGTTCCCAGCGGGATAGTTCGGCAGGAAGCGCCCTGATGCTTCCCCTTCACAAGACCACCTTAGCACGACATCTCTTATGAATAAAAAGGAACAGCAGTGATTCAGACACGGGGAAGGAATCGGCCGAACGTTACAAAAGATACAGGAATACCCATCCGGAGGTGTTGACAAAATGAGGGAGGCGCTGTCTAATGTCTAGTAATATGCTAGTCATTCTAGCCCCTACAAGGCCGATGCCGCCAAACAGGGTCGTATGATTCGTACCGGGGGGTGATCTTCATCCGTCTGTCTACCAAGACCCGATACGGGACGCGAGCGGTTCTGGATATCGCGCTGCATGCGCAAAAAGGCCCCGCCCGCCTCGGCGACATATCTGAACGGCAGGAGATTTCCAGAAAATACCTGGGACAGATCATCAGCCAACTGCTGGCGGCAGGGATCCTGGAAAGCATTCGCGGGCCCCAGGGGGGCTATATACTCAGTCGCGAGCCAAAGGAGATCAGACTGGGAGAAATCATCCGCACCCTGGACGGCCCGTTCGCGCCGGTGAGGTGCGTGGACAGGCCGGACCTTTGCAACCGAACCGAAAAATGCGCTGTCCGGGAGGTCTGGTCCAGGGCCAAGGAGAGCATGGAGTCCCTGTTTGATCGAATCACGGTAGCCGATCTTATGGAACGGCAGGAAGCGTTGGACGACGGGAAAACCAACAGGGAGCAATGAAATGGCGGCAATCGCCGAGGATATCACCAGGCTCATCGGAAAGACCCCGCTGGTCAGGCTGAACAGGGTCGGCAGCGGGCTTCCCGGAAGGCTGGCCGGAAAGCTCGAGGCCTTCAACCCCTGCGGAAGCGTCAAGGACCGCATAGGCCTGAGCATGATCGAGGCGGCCGAGCGTGCGGGGCGGATCAAGAAAGATACGATCCTGATCGAACCTACCAGCGGGAACACCGGGATCGCCCTGGCCGGTGTGGCTGCCGCGCGCGGGTACCGGCTGGTGTTGACCATGCCGGACACCATGAGCATGGAAAGACGCAAGCTGCTTGCCGCCTTCGGCGCGGAGTTGGTCCTCACCCCCGGCTCGGAAGGGATGCCGGGAGCGATTCGCAGGGCGCAGGAGACGGCCGACTCGGACAGCCGGTACCTGCTCCTGCAACAATTCGAGAACCCGGCGAACCCCGAAGTCCATCAAAGGAGCACCGCCGAGGAAATCTGGCAGGATACCGACGGCGAGGTGGATCTGTTGGTCGCCGGCATCGGGACCGGCGGTACGATCACCGGCGTCGCCGAGGTGATCAAGGCGCGCAAGCCCACCTTCAAGGCTGTTGCGGTCGAGCCCCGCGATTCGCCCGTGCTCTCCGGGGGGAAGCCGGGTCCACACAAGATTCAGGGGATTGGGGCGGGTTTTGTCCCCCAGGTCCTGCGCATGGATCTGGTCGACGAAGTGATCCAGGTGGGCCACGAAGACGCCGGTGTCACGGCGAGAAGATTGGCGCGCGAGGAAGGCATTCTCGCGGGGATCTCGGCGGGCGCGGCGCTTTGGGCGGCGCTGGAGGTGGCCCGGAGGCCTGAAAGCGAGGGCAAGCTCATCGTGGTGGTGCTGCCCGACACCGGCGAGCGCTACCTGAGTACATGGCTGTTCGAGGAAGAAGCGTAGACGGAGGGACCTTTTCCATGAGCAACCTGGTAACCGGGGCAACGGGATATATCGGATCGGCGGTGGTGAGACAGCTCCTGGATGGGGGAGAAAAAGTCCGCTGCCTGGTTCGAGAGACCAGCAACAGGAAGAACCTCGACGGACTGGAGGTTGAGATCGCCCGCGGAGACGTACGGGATGCGGCCTCGGTGCGCCGCGCCCTGGAAGGCTGCAAACGGGTCTACCACCTGGCGGCCGTCTATGCCAACTGGCTGCCGAAACCGGGTCTCATGTACCAGGTCAACGAAGTGGGCACCCGGAATGTTCTGGAGGCGTGCCGCGACGCCGGGATCGAGAAGATCGTATACTGCAGCTCCGTTGCCGCCCTCGGCGCCCACGGCAAGACGCCGGCCGACGAATCGGCCGCCTTCAACCTCGCTTCGACACGGGATCATTACTACCTTTCCAAGTACCGCGCCGAGCAGGCCGCCCTGGAGTTCGCCCGTGAGGGCCTTCCGGTGGTCATCGTCAATCCGAGCAACCCGATCGGGCCGAGGGACATCGCTCCCACCCCCACCGGAGCCCTGATCCTCAGCATCCTCGGGGGAAAGCTGCCGGCCTACGTGGACGGCGGCATCAATCTCGTGGACCTCACCGATTGCGCACGGGCCATCGTGGCCGCCATGGAGAAGGGCCGGGTGGGCGAAAAATATGTCCTCGGGAACCAAAACGTGAGCATCAAGCAGTACTTCGATCTCATCGTTCAGGTGGCAGGACGCGGAAAATCGCCGTCCATCCGGATGCCCGTGTGGGCCGCAGTCCTTTCCGGCTACGGCTACGAGATGCTGGCCCGCCTTACAGGAAAGCCGCCCGCCACCAGCGCCTCGTGGGTCCGTGTGGGCAGCCACTACTCCTGGTGGAACTGCACAAAGGCGAGGGAAGAACTCGGTCTGGGCCGGAGGCCCGTGGCGGAAAGCATTGCCGAGGCGGTCGAGTGGTTTGCGGCCAACGGCTACCTTTCCTGACATCGCTTGCGCATCCGAGCGCGATGGGCGCCGGGACGGGCCCAATCCGCGATCCCTGTCCCTCAGGCCAGGGCTTCCTCCACCGCGGCCTTGAGCTGGTCGAAGAAATCATCCAGCGAGGTCTGCTGGTAGCCGAGAAGCGCCTGCGATTCCGCCGTGTCGTACCAGTTCAGCCAACCGGGCCGGTCCAGGAAGCCCATCTCCTCGAAGGGGATCTCCATGATCTCGCCCCACCGCCGAACGTACTCCTCACCGGTCACGCGCCAGGTCGGTCCTCCGGCGATGATCAGCGTGCGGCCGAGCGCCTCCTCCACGCCCACCAGCGAAACCATGGCCGTTACCAGGTCCGAGAGGGCCACAAGCTCGATCCGCTGGCCCGCCTGGAAAGGCCAGGGCTCCGGAGGGTCGAGAAAAGCGGGAATCGAGATGGCCGAGATGCGCAGGTTCACGTACGGGAGGCCCGAGGCCTTCAGATCTCTTTCAGAAGCGGCCTTGCTTTCGGCGTAGATATCGATCGGAGCGACCGGATGGTCGGGCCCGATGAGATCGGCGGTGCCGGTCGTATCCCCATAGACCGAGATGGAGGAGGCGAAAACCAGTTTGGGCGGCTCCTCCAAGGAGGAACAGGCATCCATCACGCTCCGGGTTCCTTCCACATTGACCCGGAAGGTCCTCTCCCTGTCCACCTCGCTGGCCGGGGGAAGGATGGCGGCCAAGTGGAAGAGCCAGTCCACCCCTTCGAGCGCCTGCTTCAGGGAAGCCGTGTCCATGATGTCTCCCGGGAGGACACGGGTCGTCTCCCAGCCGTCGAAGGGACTGAAATCGCACGAGGGAAGGTCCAGGATGCGCAGCCCATGGCCCTGTCCCCGCAGGGCCTCGGCCAGCCCACGCCCGAAATTGCCGGCTCCGCCGGTGATCAGAATCTCCGCCATGTTTGTTCCCGATTCAAGCTGTTGATCGACCGTAATCAGGGCCCTTATCCGCCGCCGAACAAGGGCAGCACCTTGATCTCCTCTCCGTCCATCAGCAGGGTCTCCGGATCGTCCAAGTCCCTGCCCCTACCCATGGCCAGGATGCCCGCCTGGAAGCCGCCCGCCTTCCTGTCCCAGAGCTTTTCCGGGAAACGCGCCCCGAACCTGCGCTCGATCTCGTCCAGCAGGGCGCCGTAGAGGGCCTGATCCGGCAGATCGAAATCGACCGTCTGCTCCCCCGCATAATCCTTGAGGGGCCCCATAAACTGCACCGTCACCTTCATATCCCTTCGCCCCTGGTGTCTCCCTAACCACTCTCGACAGGAAACATCCCTGTGTTTCCCCGGCAACGTTTGCCGGTTGTTCGGTCCTGCCCCGGGTTCCGTCGGAGATTTGTGCCGGGCGACTTCGGGAGAGGGGGAGACGGAGCCCAAGCAAATCGGAGATGGAACCCGGGGCAGGACCGAACCGTAGGACTCCCCTGAACCACAGCGGTATTTCCAGGCCATCGAACTAGGTCATGATGACGGTGCGGTCCTTGAGCGCCCCCCCAAGAGTCGCCACTGCCTCGACAAACGCCTCAATACCTTCCTCCACATCCTCGAGGTCATCCTCCTCCCACGCCTCTTCCAGTCTCTCCGCCGCCTCGAACACGGGAATGGCGATACTGGTACCGGCCTTGGTACGAAAGGTCGCCTTGCCCTTGAACGATCCAAGGGTCTCGCACGCCTTTGCCAATCCCTCGAGCAGATCCCCATCAACCTTGTCCGACGACTTGAGATCCGAGACGACCTGCTCAACCTTTTCAATGGCACTCGCCAGGTATTCTTTTCCGTTCATCCCTTTCACCTTTCCGGTCCAACTACGTGTGCAGATCCTTGGCCGCCTGGGTCAGGCCCAGGGCCTCGAGCTTCTCTTTCTTGGGGATCCCGTTCTCGTCCCACTCCCGCAACTCGTAGTACTCCTTCAATTGGTACTCGAGGTCCGCGGCCTTCCCAGCGGACCCCCCCTCGGACAAGGGCGTTACCAGACGCTTGGGCAGAGTATCGTCTTTCCGGGTAATCCCTTCCCTGCAGGCAAAGGCCCGTTGGAGATTGACGATCCGCTCCCCCGCCTGCAGGACGGTCTGTGCGTTGTGGGGAATACCCGTCGTGATGGCCAGCAGATTTCCGAAGTGCGAGGGGGGAATGCCCATGGCCGCAAACATGCAGACCGCGGTGGAGTTGTAGACCGCGCTCAAATCCTGGTGGGCCTTGGCCGCGAGGCCTTTCTTCTTCTTGTCGAAGCGGCCCTGTCTGTGCGTAAGCCCGGCCTCCGGGGTGATCACGCCGATCTCCACCACATACGGACCGCCCTGCACATGGCAGGCACCCCGGGGGCCGGTGGCGTAGTTGACCGCCATGCTGTGATAGCACCTCGGGTCGTGCATCGGAACCTCCAGGCCCTTGACCTGAATCGCGTACTCCTCCGATCCCTTGCCCACCTTCTGGGAGGCCCTGCGGGTTCCCTGGGCGAGCAATGCGCCGAACCCCTCGACCCGTCCCATCTGCTCGACCACCTGGACAACCGCATCCACATTCCCCCAGGTGAGTTCGATGCCGCCGGTGTCTTCCTTTGTAATGGCGCCCTTTTCGTAGGCCTCCATGGCCCAGGCGATGGTAGCCCCGGTCGAGATCGTATCGATCCCGAACTTGTTGCATTCCTCGCCGATCCATGAAACGGCTTCCAGGTCATCGATCATCAGCATGGTGCCGAAGGCTCCGAGGGTCTCGTACTCGGGTCCCGGCCCCTCATAGGAGTATTTCCCCTCTTTGATGTGCACCCATCGGGCACACCGGATCGGACAATTGTGACACGCCGCGGTATGGGGCTTGAGGATCGTCTCCGCCATTTTCGCCCCGCCGAGCTTCACACAGCCCTCTTCCCACAGTCCCTGCCGCCAGTTCTTGATCGGAACGTCTCCGGCGGCCCAGCCCATGTCCATGCTGAAAGCAGTCCCCCATTTCGTGAAAAAACCGGTAAAGGGGTCCGCCTGGATTCCCTTGATGACCTCCTTGGTCATGAGCTTTAGAAAATCATCCGCGGCGACCCGAATCTTTTTCGACCCGGAAACCACAACCGCCTTCAGATTCATCGCCCCCATAACAGCGCCGAGACCGCCGCGGCCCGCGGCCCGGCCCGCGTCGTTCATCACACATGCGAGGAGCGCCTGCTTCTCCCCGGAGGGGCCGATGGAGGCGACGCGCACCCGCTTCTTGCCGGTCCGCTCCCTCAGGATCGCCTGGGTCTCATAGGCGTCCTTGCCCCACACGTCGGTTGCATCCTGCAGGCGCACCTGATCGTCAACGATTTCCAGGTAAACGGGCTTGTCCGCCTTTCCCTGAAAAACGATCCCGTCATAGCCGGTCTTCTTCATCTCCACTCCCCAGAACCCGGAGCTGGCCGCTGTCGTCAGCATGCCGGTGAGCGGCGACTTGGCCGCCACCACGAAGCGCCCGGAGGTGGGGAAGCGGGTGCCCGTGACGGGCCCGGTCATAAAGACCAGCCGATTGTCGCCTCCAAGGGGCTCTGTTTCGGCGGGGACCTCATCGTAGATGATTTTCGTGGCAAACCCGGCGCCGCCGATGTACTCCTGTGCCATCTGAGGGTCGATCTCCTCGGAGGAAATCTTCCCGCTCGAAAGGTCAACCCGAAGAATCTTTCCCATGTATCCGTGCATAGTTTGTCCCTCCTGGCGGAACATCAAAGGCTATGGCAAAGGCCCAAGGCCCGTCCTGTACGTCCCATGCCCTAAGGCAATCTGACGTCCTCTCATCGAACGTCCTCGAAATCCACTTCCTCCGCCCGCTTGAATCCCCCTTTGGGATAGATATCGCCTTTCTTTTCGAAAAGCGGGCCCAGCTTGGTCCCGGCGGGAACCGTGGTGCACAGGAAGGGCGTATCATCGTCCGCCTCAGGCACCTCGACCAGTTCGTAATCCCGTGTCCCCATGCCGATCTTCTGGCCCACGTTGGGCTGGATCTCTTCGCTCACCCCGAGGAAGGATCCGCAGGCCGAAAATTTGGGGACCCCGGGATCCATGGTGCCCTTTGTCATGGCGATGGAATCCGGCATGCCGACCGAATCCTTGACCTTCTGGATACAGGCCGAGTCGATCGCCACAGGGTCCCATGAGGCAAAAAGGCCGATATTCGGGACGATCGGCCGGTCGCTGTAATTCACACAGTCGCACCATGGAGTGATATCCAGGGCCATGTTGATGTAAGCGACCTTCCCCTCTCCCACGGCCTTCACCGCGGCAAGGGCGGAGTCCGCGATGGCCGCGGCCGTGGCATCGAAGAAGTCCTCCGGGAGGAAGCCAACCCCGCACATGGTGACCACGCCGACGCAGGCCAGGCAGTCGATGCACTTCTCGCGAATGAACTCCACCGAGGTCTCCGTATGATGGATCGCCCCGGTGGGACAGAGATGCTTGCACATCTCGAAGTCGGGACACTCTTCCTTTGCGCATCGCTCCGGCATCCAGTGTCTCGCCTTGAGCCCCAATGTGGGATGGCCCCCGAGGTGAAGGTTCAGTTTGCCGCGCTTGGAGGCGCACCCGACGCCGATGTTCTTGATCGCCCCGCCGTAAGTCCCCATCGGATGCCCCTTGAAATGCGTCAGGGCGATCATGCAATCCGCCATGGCGATCCCGGTCCCGATGTACTGCTCTTTCAGGACAAATCCCTCCGGCAGGTCGATCCTCACATCATCCGTGCCGATGTAGCCGTCCGCGATCAGGATCGGGCACCCGACGCTCGCGTAGGTGAACCCGTTCCGCGCGACCGTATTGATGTAGTCCAGCGCCGTGGTTCTCGAGCTGTAGGGAAAGTACGGCAGCGTCGTCGTGTCCACGACCATCGGCTCGCCGCCGAGGCTCCTGACCTTCTCGACCAAGGCCCGTACATAGACGGGCCGGATGTAGGCCGTGTTATTGAACTCCCCCATGTGGAGCTTGATAGCCACCACCTTCCCGGGCTTGATCATCTCTCCAAAACCGGCCGTATCGAAGAGGGTCAACATCTTCGCCACGAGACTCGTCTGAATCGACTCCGATCGATCGTCCATGAAATAGACCTTTGCCATGTCTTCGACCTCCTCCTGGCGTACTGGGCCCCATTACCCGTATCCGATTCTCCCTGCCCTCATTCCTGTGCGTCGACAAGCACAGCCCTCTGTACCAAAAGGCTACACGGCCGGGACCTTCCGGTCAACGCATTTCATCCACATCCGTCCTCGCGCGGGGAAGGGGAATCAGAATCGGAGATTGGCGGTCGGCTCCGGCCTGTCAAGAATTTCGACAAACGCCCTAACGACCACGGGATCGAACTGCCTGCCCGCGTGCACGCGAAGCTCGTCCACCGCCTCTTCAAGGGCCATGGCCTTGCGATAGGGCCGGTCCGAGGTCATGGCGTCGTAGGCGTCCGCCGCGGCGAGAATGCGGGCGCCCAGGGGGATCTGTTCCCCCGCCTTTCCTTCCGGGTAGCCCGTACCATCGTAGTGTTCGTGGTGATGGTAAATGATCGGCATGAGTTCTTCGAAGAAATGGATCGGCGCCAGGATCTTGCAACCCTTCTGGGGATGGGTCTCGAAGATCCGCCGCTCTTCCGGCGAAAGAGGGTGGGGTTTGTTCAGGGAATCGAGCCTGAGCCCGATCTTGCCGATGTCGTGGAGGACCGCCGCATGACGGATTTTCTCCACCTCCTGTTCGTCCAGCCCCATCTTTCGGGCGATCATCTCGCAATAGCGGGTAACCCGCCTGGAATGCCCGTGGGTGTACGGATCCTTGGCATCGATGGCATAGGCAAAGCCTTCGATGGTCTGGAGGAAAACGGTCTTCAGTTCCTCGTGGAGTCGCGCATTGTCCACGGCATTCGCCGCTCGACTGGCAAGGACATAGAGGGTCCTCCGGTCCCCCTCGATGAAGATACGCCGCTTGTCGAAGGAAAGGACATTCAGCATCCCGGTTGTTTCGCCGCGGATCCCCAGGGGCACGGAAACGAAGGAGCGCAGCGTCCTGCCCGGATTCAAGCTCCCGCGCACGTAAGGCTCCGGCCCTCCGGGAGGAAACAAAACCGCCCTGCCCGAATCATGCGCCTCGCCCAGCGCCTGCAGATCCAGAAGCCCGTCGATCTCCTGACACGTCACATCCGGCAGGTCCGTTTCACAGAGTTTCGAGTACCACTCCCCATCCTTCCTGTCCCTGAGTACCAGGCTGACCGCATCCGCTTCCGACTCCTGCCTGGCGGTCCGGATGATGATTCCAAGGAGCTTTTCCAGGGACAGCGTGGAACTCATGGCCTCGCTGATCTCGTAGAGCCTCTGGGCCTCCTTCAACTGGATGTTTTCCCGCTCCAACCGCTCCTTTTCCAGGGCCCTCTGCACAATCAGGAGGATCTCGTCGATCTTGAAGGGCTTCATCACATAGTCATAGGCCCCGTTCTTCATGGTCTTGATGGCGGTCTCCACCGTCGCGAAGGCGGTCAGCACGATGACGAGCCTCCTGATGTTGTTCTCCGCCATCCTCGCCAGCAGCTCCTCTCCGCCCATGACCGGCATCTTCAGGTCGGTGATGACCAGATTGTATGAGCCGTGCATCAG
>WFRX01000444.1 GCA_015486285.1 bacterium | reverse complement strand
CTTTCAGGCCTGGGACGACTACAGCGTGGCGGACGCCCTGCAAGGCATCCCCGGGGGCGAGGTCAGCCTTTCCCCGGGGAGCCTCTCAGGCAACGGGAAGCAGGAGTCCCTGATTCGCCTGAGGGGGTTCGAGACCACCGACGTCATGATCATGATCGACGGGATCCCCCTCACCGAGCCCTACCTGAAACGGGTCGACCTGCACCAGATCCTTCTCGACAACACGGCCAAAATCAAGGTGATCAAAGGCCCTTCCTCGGTGCTTTATGGTCCGAACACCGCAGGAGGCGTAATCAATATCATCAGCCAGGAGGGGGGAGGGTGCCGCACGAGGCTGGAGCAACGGTTCGCCGACTACAAGAGCTTCCGGACCCTCGGCCATCACCGGGGCATGCTCGGTCCGGTTCGCTACGTGCTGGGCGGAAGCTACGACCGCTCGGACGGCTTTCCGATCTCCAGGGATTTCGAGGGAACGCCGAACCAGCCCGGGACCCTGCGGGAAAACAGCGACTACGAGCGCTACAACCTTACGGGACGGCTGAGCATCGACCTGGGAAGCCGGGGTACGGCGGCCGTAGGGGGGGGCTACTACAACTTCGACGGAGGGGTCCCCTATGACATGGAGGCCCTCTTCCCGTCCACACTCTGGCGAAAGAAATGGGACCGCTGGTATGTGAATGGAGCCGGAGACTATGCCTTCACGGACCGCCTCGGTCTCAAGGCGCAGCTCTTCTACGACAAATTCGACAACAAGATCACCACTTACACGGACACGAGTTTCGACGAAATCGTCTCGGACGGAAAGGGCGTTTCAACGTATGACAACTCCCTGCTCGGTTACTTCATCAATCCCTACTGGGACCTGGGCCGGTGGAGCTACCTGCGAGCCGGGATTCGTTATCAGAAGGATGATGTAAGCATCCAGCCCGAAATCGGGATGCCCTGGAAAGACTATGCCTCCGAAACCTTCGCCTTCTCCCTGGAGGACGAATTGCGTCTCCTGGACAGGGTCCGTTTCGTGGCGGGCGTCGGCTACAACCTGTACCGGAAGCTCAAGGCCGCCGGTTCCGTGTACGGTCCGGGGGACGATATCGATTCCGTCGACTTCCAGGTCGGGCTTCTGTACACCCCGTGGTCCTTTCTCGAAGCCCACGCTTCTGTCGCCAGGAAGACCAGCTTTCCCACCATGCGCCAGCTCTATGACCTGCAGTACGGAGATCCCGACCTGAGCGAACAGACGGCGATGGAATATGAAATCGGGGTGGCAGCAAACTACAAGCCTCACTATCCCTTCGGGTCCTTCGCCCTGTTCCGAAGCGATGTAGACAACATGATCGGCAAGAAAGAGCTTCCCGGGGACATCTTTGTCTTTGAGAACGTCGACGAAGCAGTCCTCCAGGGTATGGAACTCGCCATCTCCTGGGTGCCGATCGATCCGCTGCTGCTCGGCTGCGCGTACACGTATCTGGATACCGAGGACAAACGAGCGGACCGCGTTCTCAAGGAACTGGATTTCCGGCCCCGCCACCTGTTCAGCGTGCAGGCCCGCTTCCGGTCCTCCTTCGGTCTGACCCTGAACAGCCGTTACATCTACACCTCTTCCCGGAAGTACGAGGAGAAGGGGCTCGCCCCCCTGCAGGTGGTCAGCGAACTGCCCGCCAGGGGCGTCTGGGACATCCACCTGGCCCAGAAATTCCCGTTTCGCGGGGATCCGGACAAGTATGTGGAGGCGTTTGTGGACATAAACAACGTACTGGACACGTACTATGAAGAGGATCCCTTCAAGGCCGCCCCCGGCAGGATGGTCTGGGGAGGGATTCGGGGCGAGTTCTGATCTCGTCTGGTTATATTAAATAGAAATAATACATTCATTATGAAATATTCTTTCCTTTTTCTCCCTTTTCTCTTACAATACAGGCAGACGTAACCACTTGAGGTGCCGGATAAAGGCCGGCTTTTGCAAAAATCATGAGAGCGCTCGCCCCCCCCCTCATTCTCTGCCTGGTTCTCGCATCCGGCTGTGCGTCCCTGTTTCGAGGCAACACCCAGGAGATACGAATCGACTCTTACCCTCCGGGGGCGGTCGGCGAGGTAGACGGGATGAGCATTCAGACACCGGCCAAGCTCAGGCTAACCCGGAACGAGAACCATACCGTGATCCTCAGAAAGAAAGGCTATGTGGAATCCCGCACCGAGATTGCCCGGGAATTTTCCTGGCCGCCCTTCCTCCCGGATCTGATCTTCTGGAAGATCTTCGGAAGCAAGGAGCTGTCATCGGGCGCCTGGCGTCTGCAGCCCGACGAGGTCTACGCAAACTTGGAAATCGAGGAGGCGTCCATGGAGGACCTCCTGGAAAAGGCGAAAATCGTGCTCATCCAGTCCTCCGACGAAGAGAAGGCCCCTGCATCCCCATCCGAGAACCATCCACCCATCCTCCTGCCGGCCGTGTTCCGCGTGACGGAACAGGCCGAGGTGTTCGTCGCCCCGGACATCTGTCACAAGAGCCTCGGCACCCTCTACCAGGGCGCCACCATCGTGGTGCTCGAGGAAAAGGGCAACTGGTACCGCCAGAGCTGCACGCAGTTCGCGGACGGCTGGATCCTCAAATCGGTGGTCAAGCCCAGATAGCACCAGATGCCTTTCGCCGCATCCCTCTCTGCAGACATTTCCCCCTCCGGCATGGGTATCGGGCAACATTGTCATGTCTCGGCAATCCGCTTCCCCTCGGGAGAGCCCCGGGTTCCGTCGGAGATTTGTGCAGGGCGACTTCGGGGGAGGGGGAGACGGAGCCCAAACAAATCGGAGAGGGGGCCCGGGGCTCTCCCAAGGGCATCGATCAGGGGATCATGGCAACAGATTCAAGGAGTCATTGATCGGTTCCCCCTATCTGATAGAATCGTGGGGCACTGCGAACCTTGCAGCGATTTCTCCAGCAGGGAAGAGATCCATGGAAGCATTCCGGAAAGCTTGTTCGTTTCTCCTCGATCGGACGAAGGCAAGCCCTTCGACTCCGGCGACCCGGGCGGCGCACGACTTTCTCTTTCTCTTGGCCGGCGGCCGGGAGGATGCCTCCACGCAGCACACGAGGACGCGCATGCAAGCGCAGGCGGGCGAGGCGGCCGCCTTCTTCCAAGACGCCCTGCCCGTTGTCGAGCGGGAAATCGACTCCGCGCTCAAACGGGACAAGACCCTGTCGGCACGGCTCCGCCTCCTGGGAGAGGCACTCGACGCCGCAAGCGGGGAGAGACCGGGGCTCATCGAGACATTCTGGGGGGTTTTCTGTCCGCAGGCGGCCGGTGTAAGGGCGCAGTGGGAACGGGAAATTCAACGGCTCCGGGAAGAGCGGACCGTCCATGACCTCTCCTTGTGCGCCGACCCCCTCCAGCGGCCCGCGAAGGAAATCCTGTTCGCCGCGAATGTGCTCCTCACGGTCCCGCCGGAAGGCGTGAAGCCGTCCGAACTCGCTTTGCCGCAGAAAATCCGCAGGGGACTCGCGGACGCCCTTTCGGAGACCCAGGCGTATTGGTACGACCACCCCGTACAGATCGGGACCGCCCCCGAGAAGAACGAGATCCTTCACGGCCTGAAAGGGCTCTCGGACACGCTCGCCTTCGAAAAGAGGCGCGGCACCGCAGGACCTGAAGACCGGTTGGATGTCGCCCTTTCGCTCAGCGTAACACACCCGAGCCTCCACGGCCTGGCCAGGGCATACATCGAGGAGGAGGTCTCCAAAGAAGGGGCGATCCGCGACCTGGATCTGTTTGTGTTCACAGAAAACGATACCGCCCGCCTCGTGGAGGATTTTCTCTGTCCGGCGGCAAAGCGATTCGGGCCGGCGCGCGCCGATGCGGACAGCCTCTCCGGCGTCTTCGGCGTGGACGGCCCGTACGCTCGGCACTACAACTTCCTGAAGGCCGTGGCCGCCCTCTGGCAGGTCGTGAAAAATCCGGCGGTCCGGGCCACCTTCAAGATCGACCTCGACCAGGTATTTCCTCAGAGGGAACTCGTAAATGAAACGGGTGCAAGCGCCTTCGAGCTGCTCTGCACACCCCTGTGGGGAGCCCGTGGAAAGGACGTACGGGGCCGATCCGTCTCACTGGGGATGATTGCCGGCGCGCTGGTCAACGAGGGGGACATCCGCAAGGGGCTCTTCACGCCCGACGTGACTCTCCCTCAAGGACCGTGGCCGCCCGACCGGTGGATCTTCGCCAGCCAGGTCCCCCAGGCGCTGTCCACCGAGGCGGAGATGCTGGCCCGCTACGGAGATTCGTCCCTCGATGGAAAGACCCGATGCCTCAGCCGGATTCACGTAACGGGGGGCACAGTCGGCATCCGCCTGGACAGCCTGCGACGACACAGGCCCTTCACCCTCTCCTGTATCGGGCGGGCGGAGGACCAGGCCTACCTCATGTCGGTCTTGGACGGCCCGGACAGCCCGCATCTCCGTTACGCCCATGTGCCCGGCCTGATCATGCGGCACGACAAGCATGCCTTTGCAGGAGAGGCGATTCGGACCGCGGCGGCCGGGAAGGTTGTGGGAGATTACGAACGGATGCTGCTCTTCACCCACTATGCCGGGGCCCTGCCCCGGCCCATCGAAGAAACCCGCTCCATGCTCGATCCCTTTACCGGCTGCTTCATACTTGCACTGCCTTTCACCACCGCCCTGCTCTGTCTCGCCTTGAAGGCCCTTTCCCTGAGCGGTGAGAGCGTGGAAACGCGCGAAGCCGATCCGGACGAGGTTCTCCGGCTGGGGGCGCGCAGGCTCGGCCCCCTGATGAAAAGGTTCGAGGCGGACCCGGGCTGGATGAAACGGTCCTATGATACGGAACGCACAGCGTGGCACGCATACTATGACATCCTCGACAGGGTCGAGGAAGAGGCGCGGAAGCAGTCCCCGGAAGCCAAGCGACTGATTCATAAAGCGGAGCAAATCATCGATGAGACCCGGATCGCAACGTAATGTAGTACCTTACGGAGATGGCACAGGGAAATTGCACGTAAGGAGTCCGGTCATGCGGAACAAGGGATGTGAGGGACCCCCCCCTGATGCGGAAGGCCTGCACGCCGAAACCATCAGGGAAGAACGAACGGATTCCTCGGGTACCCGGTGGCGAAAGATCTATACCGGGGGCGGGGCCCATTTTCGACACTGGCTCGAGCAGTTCAAGGAAATCTACGGCGAAGAGAACCTGAGCGTGGAAGAAGAGGATCCCACCGGTTTCGCCTGTTTCGAGCAGTCGGGCGAGAAGATGTACGGCGTCTGGCTCAAAATCGGCGTGGACGAACCCTGACCCCAAGGATTGCCGGCGAATGAAAACGTATCTCGACTGTTTTCCCTGCATGCTGAAACAGACATTGGAGGCCGCAAGGGCCGCGACGCCTGAGGCGGCCCTCCAGCGGGAGATCCTCAACAAGGTCATGGGGCTGCTCACGCAACTCCGGCTCGACGTGACCCCGCCCGAAATCGCGCGGAAGGCGCACCGCCTCGTCCGGACAATCTCCGGAAACCCGGACCCTTACGCAGACAAGAAGCACGAATACAACGCGAGGGCCCTCGCCCTTCTGCCCCGGCTGCGGACCCTGGTGGACCGGGCAGCCGATCCGCTCGCTCTGGCGGTAAGGCTTTCCATCGCAGGCAACGTCATCGACTTCGGGGCCATGGCGAGCGGCTTCGACTTCGACAGGGAATGGAAGAACGCGGACCGGGCCCGTTTCGCTGTTCTGGATTACGAGGCATTCAGGGAGGATCTGCTGAAGGCCCGCTCGATCCTCTACCTGGGAGACAATGCGGGCGAAATCGTGTTCGACAGGCTGCTCGTGGAATGCCTGCAAAAAATCTCCACGGCGGACATCACCTTCGTCGTCCGCGGCGAGCCCGTTCTGAACGACGCAACCCTGGAAGACGCCCGTTTCGTGGACCTGGACCGGCTGGTCCCTGTCATCGACAACGGCAACGATGCGCCGGGCACCGTCCTCGCCGAGGCCCGGCCCGAGGTCCGCGGCCTCTTTGAGTCCGCGGACCTGATCATCGCCAAGGGCCAGGGGAACTACGAGACCCTGAGCGATACGCCCGGGAACATCTATTTCCTCTTTCAGGTCAAATGCCGGATCATCGGCCGGGCTACGGGGGCCGAGGTCGGCAGCTACATGCTGACCGGCCGCCGCGTTGAGGAGGCGGGCAAGAAGGGATAGTGTATTCGGAAAGGGCGAAATCAAGCGTCAGTGAAGTGCCTTGGAAATATCGCTATCTTTCGCTTCCAAAGTCGGTGCTGTTCCGGGTTCCCCTCGGAGATTCGCGCCGGGCGACTTCGGGGGAGGGAGAGTCGGAGCCCAAACCAATCGGAGAGGGGGCCCGGAACAGCGGCGAGCATCCCGTGAAACATAGCGGAATTTCCGACTTACACGACTAGCACGGATTCAGAGATGCGTCGATATCGGCTGGGGGTCGACACGGGCGGAACGTTCACGGACCTGTGTATCTTCGAGGAGGGCTCCGGGAATGTGGTAACGACCAAGGTCCCCTCCACCCCTTCCAATCCGGCCCTCGCCGTGGTAAACGGCATCCGCAGACTGATCGACAAAGAAGGCGTTTCTCCGGAACAGCTCTGCTTCCTCATCCACGGAACGACGGTCGCGACGAACGCCCTCCTGGAACACAAGGGCGCCGCGACCGCCCTGCTGACCACGGAAGGCTTCGAGGACGTCCTGCACATCGGGCGCCAGAACCGGCCGAAGCTCTACGATTTCCGGGCCGCGAGACCGGCCCCCATCGTGTCCCGCTCTTCGCGTTTCGGCGTCCCGGAGAGGATCCTGCACACGGGTGAAATTCTCCGGCCTCTCGACAAGACAAAGGCCCGGCGGATCGTCGCCCTGATCGGGGAACGGGGGATCCGGTCCATCGCAATTTCTCTCCTTCATTCCTACGCCAATCCGGTCCACGAACGAGAGTTGGCAGACCTCGTCGCCGAGGCGCTGCCCGGGGCCCATGTGACCGTCTCCGCCGACGTGCTCCCTGAATTCCGGGAATACGAAAGAACGAGCACGGTCTGCATCAATGCCTATGTCATGCCCAAGGTCAACGACTATGTGGCGCACCTGGAACGACGGATGAAGGACATGGGCATCGCCTCGGACCTGTACATCATGCAATCGAACGGCGGGGTCATCACCGCTCGAACCGCCCGCCGCATCAGCGCCCGAACCGTCCTCTCCGGCCCGGCAGGGGGGGCCCTGACCGGCGTTTTTATCTCCCGGACCATCGGCCGTCCGAACGTCGTCACCATCGATATGGGGGGCACGAGTTCGGACATCTGCCTGATCGAGGGCGGGACCCCGCGGTTGACCACCGAAAGCGAAATCGGAGGCTATCCGATCAAGCTGCCCATGATCGACATCAATACGATCGGAGCCGGCGGGGGCAGCATAGCGTATCTCGACCCGGGAGGGGCGCTCCGCGTGGGACCGGAAAGCGCCGGCGCGGACCCGGGCCCGGTTTGCTACGGCCGGGGAGGCACAGAACCCACCGTCACCGACGCCAACCTCGTGCTGGGCAGGCTCAGCCCTTCCGGCCTTCTCGGCGGCGAGATGCCCCTCGACCTGGAGGCGGCCGCCCGGGCGATGGAGGAGAAGATCGCCCGACCGCTGGGGATCGACGTGATCCGGGCGGCGGAGGGCATCCTTTCGGTGGTCCACGCGAACATGATCCGAGGCATCCGCAGGGTTTCCGTGGAACGGGGCCATGACCCGCGCGAATTCATCCTCGTCCCCTTCGGAGGAGCCGGCCCGATGCACGGCGTGGATCTTGCCCGGGCGCTGAACATGAAAGAAATCGTGGTTCCTCCGCACCCCGGAATTTCCTCCGCTGTCGGCATGCTCTCCGCAGACGTAAGGCACGACTATGTGCAGACCCACATCGAGGGATCCCGGGAGGCGGACGCGGAACGAATCCAGTCGATCTTTGAGGAGATGGAGGCACGGGGCACGGAACAACTCCGACAGGAGGGATTTTCCGGCCCGTCGGTGGTGCTGATCCGATCGGCCGACATGCGGTATGTCCGCCAGTCCTACGAATTGCCGGTCCCTGTAACGGAAGGCACGCTGACGGAGCAGAGCCTCGCGGCGATTACAGAAGATTTTCACAGGCTCCACAAGAAGGCCTACGGATACGCCCGCAACAGCGAGACGGTCGAATTCGTCAACCTGCGAGTGGTTGCCCTGGGGAGACTCCCCGAATTCAGGGGCGCCAAGAGGTCAGCGCGGGACCCGGGGGCACCGAAGCCGGCCGGCTCGCGCGAGGTCTGTTTCGCCGGACGGCCCGTGAAAACCCCGATCTATCTACGCCACCGGCTTCCCGATGGGATGGTCGTCCACGGACCGGCCATCGTGGAGCAGATGGATTCCACCATCGTCGTACTCCCCGGATACCGGGCCGTTTCAGACCCTTACGGCAACCTGATCATCCGGGCCTCGGGGGAACCGGAGAAAGGCCGGCCATGAAGCAGCAAGCAGACCCGATCACCCTGGAGGTGATGCGAAACGCCTTCCAGTCCGTGGCCGAGGAGATGGGCGCGGCCCTGATCCGGGCGGCCCTGTCCACGAACATCAAGGACCGTCGGGACTGCT
>WFRX01000443.1 GCA_015486285.1 bacterium | reverse complement strand
CCCTGAGGCGGCCCCCGCCCCGAATTTTTTTCTTGACACTGTTGCGCAACGCGTTGTATTCTATTGAGCAGATGGTCAGGAAATGAGAGGGATTCCCGCATGGCACGGAGAAACAATCAGGACCCGGGCAAACGAGAGCAGATCCTGCTCGCGGCCGAACAGGTATTCGCCGAAAAGGGGTTCAAGGGGGCAACGACCCGCGAGGTGGCCGAGAAGGCGGGCGTGGTGAACAGCCTGATCTTCTACTATTTCCAAAACAAGACGGCCCTGTACGAGGCCGTGTTCCAGGGCTTTTTCGGCCAGCTCGAGGAGCTGATCCAGTGGAACCTGAGCCTGGATCTCGACCGGTTCGGCCAGCTCAGACATTTTCTCTTCACCTTTACCGACTATGCCACAAAGCACCGGAACATGATGCGGATCCTGCTCCGGGAGATCATCGACAACGGTTTCATGGTCCGGACGATCGCGGAGAACTACTTCTCTCCCCTGTACGAAATCTCGAAAGAGTTCCTGGAACAAGGCAAGCAGCAAGCCCTCTTCCGGGAGATCGATCCGCTCCACTTCACCCACAGCCTCATTGGGGTGAATATCTTCTATTTCGTCGCGGAGCCGGTCATCCGGGCCGCGGGCGAGACCGATCCTTACGGGGCCGGGGAAGTGGAGAAGCGGAAGGTCGAGGTCTGGAACCTGATCCGCGCGAGCCTGAGGTAAAGGAAGGAAATGCGTTTTTTATTTGATCAAACGCTCAAATTTTCCGGGTTCGCATCCCTTCGAACCGCGTGGGGGCAGGCCATGAAGAAGCCGGCCTTTCCGCTTCTGGTCCTTGCCTGCGCCCTGTGTGTCCTTCCGGCCCGGCCGGCCGGCGCGGATATGACCGCCATGACCGACGAAGAACTTTCCGCCGTTACGGGCCATGGCTTTTCGAGCTTCACGCTGACCCAGGAAAACGGGATCGACCTTGCGCGCGTGGACCTCAACATGCGCGCCGAGACCTTTACGGAGATCGATTCCATGAAGCTCGGGTATTACGGGGGCGGTTGGGACGAGAACTGGCTCGGGCTCTCGATGGGGTCCAACGAAAACGATCTCGTCCTGGGGGGCTTCTACTTCGAAGCGCAGTTTGTCGACCTCGATGACCCTTCCAATCGTCAACTGAAAGAGGTGACCATCGGATGGACGTCGGTGACCGGAACGATTACCGCTGAGTTCAACAGCTTCACCGGCACCATCCAGGGTACGGAACATGTTCGCCAGGATTTAGGCCTCACCACGGTCCAGCTGCACGACGAGGGGTTCTCCATGACCCTGGATGTGGCGCGCGGCATCTCCTTCTCGATCGGAGACCCGCCATGATGCACGGCCTCGGCCTCGATCCTGCCTGCCATGCGGAAAGGGGGTGATAAGAGCTGCCGGATTTCGGAAGGTGCCATAGCGACAAGCCAAACTCCGGGCGACCGGAGGACGGAAAGCCGCGGATCTCGGATCGGCCGATCGGCCGGGCCGAGACAGCCGGGCTGCCTGTGGTGAAGACGTCAACCATCTATCACAGGAGACAGAAGACCATGAAAAGATTTCTGGTGTTTGTGGCGGTCCTGGCGCTCTCCTTCCCGGTGGCCGCCTTTGGGATGGAACAGCTCGGGGACGAAACGATGGATGGGATTACCGGTCAGGCCGGTGTCACGATTACCTTCGGCGGATCGGACACGGTCGTTACGGCCACGTCCAGCGGGGTTGCCTGGGGAGACCCGGACGGGAATGGGGGTACGGCGGCGGATGCGGCTCATATCCGGGTCGACGGCGACATGGTGACCACCACGACCGTGGCGGCCGGCTCCTCCATGACCATCGACGTCGATGCCAACCAAGGTGTCGTGATCGGGCTGGCCGACATGGACGTGGATGTTACGGTCGAAGCGGCGCAACTCACGATTGGTGCGGGGCCCGGGGAGGCTCCGAACTGGGCTGATGATCCGGTGGGAGTGTTGGGGGTGGTCTCCCTCAACCAGACAACGGTGGACCTTGCGCTGCCCGGGGCGCTCGTCATCAGCGCGCACTGATCGGGTATGGAGTGGACGTCCGTCTGTGAAGACGGACGAGATTGCTTTTTCGTGGGTGGGGGCCTTGCCTTGCCGCCTCCACCCACCCCTTTGGGAGGCCGTCCGCTGTGATGCGCAACGAATCCGATCCGCCTCGGGGCCGGCAGCCGGGCGTAACCGGCTGGGGCGGGCTTCTGCTGATGGCGAGCCTTGTCGTCGGCCTCTTCGCACCCGGGGCGGAGGCCCGATGGGAAGAGATGGACGATGCGGCCATGGAACAGGTGGCGGCAGAGGCCGGCATTTCCATCGAGTTCACGACCATGGGGTGCCTCGGCGCCATGGAGAGCCTGCGCCTGACCGATACCGACACGGGCAATGCCATCGAGTTCAAGGATGTGAGACTGCATGACGGGGCGGGCCGCCCCTTTACCCTGCGTACCGCCGGCGAGGCGATTACCATCGATGTCTTGGGCCCGGGCGACCCGGCCAACCCGGCGGGGGAGGCCACGACCCTTTCGATCCAGGTGCCGGCCCTGGGGCAGATGAAGACGATCGACGTGGGCCAGGTCGTATTCTGCGGCCGGGAGATCGGGCGGCTTCATGCGGGGAACATCGCCATGCCGGAGTCCTATTTGTATCTCTCCGGGCACGGCGGCCTGGACGGGGAATTCGGCCTGGCAGCCGGGATCGATCACCTGACGTATACATACAACGAATCGGCCCCCACACCGGGCCGTCTGGACTTCGGCGGACTCCATCTGGCCGGGGATTTCACCGCCAATCCCGCGGACGATCCGGCGGACCCGGGCACCTGGAGTCCGGTCGGCGAGTTCCGGATCGGGGACCTGTCCGCGGGGCGGCCCGCCGGCCTGGACATCGTCACGCCGGAAGGCGGGGGGCCGAGCTATCTGTCGTTCAACCTGCCGGCCCGGGGCAGCCTTCGGGTCGAAAACATTGCCTTCGGGTCGAATTCGTTCGGGCCCTGTGCGATCGACGGCATCCAGGTCCACCGCCTCACTCTCCGGCTGCCGGCGGATTGAGAGCCTCCTATGCCCGCTTTCGGCTGATGGGGCCTTCGGGTGCGTTTGGGGCACGCAGTACAAGGGACAGGGTACCATGCAGGTCTTGGTCGCATTCGTCATGATCGTCGAACTCGTAGCCGGGTTCTTCCCCAAGAAGAAGGTGCCGGAAGGAGAGGTGAACGTGCTGGTGGACCCGGGCGCCAGGGTGGAAGTCCATCCCGTGGTGCAGCCCATGGCGAAGACCCAGTACGGGCGGCTGGTCAAACAGAGCTATGACTACAGTTGCGGCTCCGCCGCCCTTGCCACCATCCTCGACTACCAGCTGGGCGAGGATTTTACCGAGAAACAGGTCATCCAGGGCCTGCTGCAATACGGGGATGTCCGGAAAATCGCCCGGCGCCGTGCCTTCTCCCTGCTGGACATGAAGCGGTTCGTCGAGGTGCTCGGTTACCGGGGAGTGGGCTACAAGGCCCAGATCCAGGACCTGGAGACCCTGGACCGGCCCGGCATCGTTCCCATTATCATCTTCGGCTACCGGCATTTTGCGGTCTACAAGGGCATGTACGACGGCCACGTGTTCCTGGCGGACCCGTGGCGGGGAAACATCAGCTTTCCAGTAGCCGAATTCGAAAAAAAGTGGTACAAGAACGTGGTCTTCATCGTCTACCCCGATGGCGCGCCGGAACGGAGGGGGCTGCGATTGACGGAAGAAGACCTGCGGTATATCGATGAAGACGAGGCGAGGAGGATGATCTTCGATCCGACCACAGGGATGTCGCGGTCCATCGACCGCACGGTCGACGACCGGCCGGGTGCGTACCAGATTTACCGGCGGCATTGATTCGTGCGGATTCCCTCCCGGGGCCTTCGAGCGGAAGGGGCCGTATTCCTGGTCACGTTCACAACAACGGGGAAGACGACGCAATTGTTCAAGCTACGGATCCCTCTGGTGTTGCTTTTGATCGTGTTGCTGGGAGGGGCGGCGACCGGGTGGGCTCAGGAAGCCCAATCTTTTTCCGTGCAAGTGGGCGCCTTCACCGAGCGCGCGAATGCCGAAGAAATGGCGGCCGCCCTGGTTCGCCAAGGGTATACCCCCTATCTATTTGAAACGACCGACGGCAAGGGCCGCCGCTGGTGGCTGGTGCGGATCGGAGATTACCCGAGCGTCGAGGAGGCCAGGGAGGCCGCCGGCCGGTATGAAGCGGCGCGGAAACAGCCGGCCGTGATCACCCCTCGCGGGTCGCGGGTGGCCGTGAGGCCTCCCCCGGAGGAGACGCCTGCGCACGGCCCGTCCGGACAGGGGCCCGCCGCGCTGGAGACCGAGGAAAATCCGGATCTCAAGCGGCTGGAGGAGCAGGTCGAGAGGCTGCAGACGGAGGTGGAGGCGCTGCGCAAGCAGGCCGAAGCGCGCAAGCGGCTGGAGGTCACCGACGAGGAGAAGGCCAAGCAGGAAAAGGAGATTCTCACCGCAGCGGGGCGCCAGTATACCCTCCTGCCGCAGTACACGCTCGGCGTCGAGTATGATTTTCGCTACGAGTATTATTCGTATGATGTTCTCGAACAGGCCATGACGGTCGAACAGATCGCGAATCATACCATCGTTAACGGCCTTTACGTCGAATTCGCCCTCCTGAACAATCTCACCTTGAACCTGGACTGCCCCTTTGTCTATAAATTCGATAAGTCCGGCACGGATCATGGGCGGGATGTGACCGACCTGGGGGACGTGACCCTGGGCCTCAAGTACCAGCCCTTGAAAACGGGCGGCAGGCTCCCCGCGCTGGTCGCCTTCGGCACCTTCACATTCGATACGGGACGCGGCCAGTATGAGGTCAATCCCGAAACCGAGCTGGCCACTGGCAATGGCTACGAGACCGCCGGCCTCGGCCTTTCCATGAGCAAGACGATCGATCCGATCGTCGCCTTCGGCACGATCAGTTACTCCTTTGCCTTTTCCGCCGACGATCTGAACCAGAGGCGCCCCGGGGACGTTGTACTGAAAAAGGTTGAACCCGGCGACAGCATCGGGTTCAACCTCGGTATCGGCTATGCCATGTCATACAAGGTATCGCTGAATTTCAGCTACCAGTACGTGTATCATTTCAAAGACAAATACCATTGGGAAGATAGCGGTGAGACGACCGCTGGAAGCCGCGTCTTTTCCGTGCTCAGCATCGGCACCGGCTGGCAGCTCTCGCCGACCTTCTCGATGATCATGCGCGTAGGCGTCGGGCTGACCAACGATGATCCGGACTTTACCTTTTCGGTGCGTATGCCCTTTCAGTTCAGCCTCGGATAGGAGGCTGCCCGGAACGTCCCATCATCTGCGGCGTTCGGCTGCACTCCTCTTGATTCAACGGACAGGAAGGAGGTCTCATTTTTCGGAATTCGACCGGCGCCGCCCATGGCGCCCGCCCTGCGGGCACGACAGCCCCCTGCGAGGGGATGCGGCTTCCCATTCCGTTATCCTGCGGAAAGGTTGCCCGGCTTGCATCTGGATCTTTTTGATCAGCCTCCAGCCACTTTTTCAATGGCCTGATAACCGGGACAGGGTATAGCTTTGGCGCGCTCTCGGATTGCACCCGGCATGATGTTGGCCCTCCTCGCAGGACTGCTCCTGGTGCCGGCGCTGCCTGCCCGCCTTGAAGCGGCCTTTACGGAGCAGCTGGGCCTCGATACAAAGGCCATCTCCCTGGCCAATACGGTCACGGCCGACCCGCCCGGGCTCTTGTCGATCCACTACAATCCGGCCGGGCTGTCCCAGCTGCCGGACGGTACTTTTCTCAGCCTCGGAGTGACGATCCCTGTCATCAAGGTCACCTCCCGCTTCGAGTCCGATCCGGATTTCGAGGGATTCCTCGGCGGGTTCAAGGACGACCCCCTGGCCGGGACCGAAGGCACCAACAGCGGCAACCGCATGTTTGTCCCTTTCTACAACGACACCATCGATTTCCAGTTTGCGCCCGCCTTTGGCATCTCCCATCGCAGGCCCGGCTCCAAATGGACCTTTGCCATCGGCACATATTCCCCATACGGTGTGGGGATGGTGCATGACGACGAGGACGACCCGGTCCGGTTCGACGGAAAGTCGCTCTATCAGCAGCATTGGATCTATGCAGCCCCTTCGGCGAGCTATCAGGCGACGCGCAGCCTCTCCTTCGGGATGAGTGTCGGCCTGGGCATGACCTCCATGGGCATGGATATGGATATCCGGGCCCCGAACGACATGGTCGCTCTGGTCAAGGTCCTGGCGGATGCCACCGAAGAGTTGGAGGTCCCCATCCTCTCCGAACTCACCTTTCCTCCCCCTTGGTTCGGCGGGGGTGTGGGCCCCTACGACCGGCTTTTCAGCCTCGACCTTTCCATGCGGGACAATTTCAGCCCCAGCTTCAACATCGGGGTGTTGTGGCGGCCCCGTTGGTGGTTCGCCTTCGGCTTCGTCTATCAGAGCCCCATCAAGGCCCACTTGACGGGCAACTACACCTATACATACTCCGCTCAATGGCAGCGGATGATGAACTGGTTCGGAAGCACCATCACGACCGTGCCGATCGCCACCATCTTCGACCTCCCGACAAAGGGCATCCCTGAACAGAAGGGAAGAGTAACCGCAAAGATGACCTTCCCCCAGCGGGTGCAGTTCGGGATCAAGGTCAAGCCCTTCCGGTGTCTGAGCCTACTGGCCGACGCCCACTGGGCCGACTGGTCCGTGCTGGAGGAAGACCGCTTCGAGTTCGATCAGAGCATTCAGCCTTTGCAGTTGGCGAAGATGCTGGGCTATCAGGGGGGCGAGAGCAGGGTGGTGATGGAGCGCAATTTCAAGGACACCTGGCACTGGAGCGTGGGTATGGAACTGGAGGTTCTCAGGTGGCTGATCGTGCGTGCGGGGTACGAACGCAGGCCCACGTCGGTGCGCTCCAGCCTTTACGACCTCACATACGCCCTGCCGGACCTCGATAATTTCGGCTGCGGGCTCGGGTTCAATTTCGAGAGCGGCTTGAGCATCGACCTCGGGTTCGCCTACATCGTGAACCACTCCTATTCCGTTCCCGACAACACCAGCACCCACCTGAATTCGACCTCTTTCACAGAGCCCGTTTACAATCCCTATGCCGGCCTGGACTACGAGCAGGAAACCGAGAATTACCTCTTTTCCCTGAAGGTGTCCTCCCCTCCCCGGGTGCTGGGAGGCATGATCAAGGGTGCGTTTCAGTGGATAGGCGGCCTCTTTACGTGCAAGGGGACCCCGCGGACATCCTGGTCCATCGCCCATGCCCATGGGTGAAGGCCGCTGACAGAAAAAAGGGCCTGAGGATACTCAGGCCCTTTGTCGCATCATCGAATCGGATCGCGGACTAGAACAGACCGCTGACCTTCCCTGTCTTCGTGTCCACATCGACCCTGCGGAACGCCGGATTCGAGCCGGTTCCCGGCATCAGGCTGATGGTTCCCGCGCAGGGGCAAAGGAACTTGGCGCCCGAGTAGATCAGAACGTCGCGGATCGGAAGGGTCCATCCCTTCGGAACGCCCTTGAGCGTGGGATCATGGGTGAGGCTCAGGTGCGTCTTCACCATCATGGTGGCGAAATCAGCGTACTTGGGATCGTCCTCGAGCATCTTGGCCTTCTGCTCGGCTTCCGGGCTCCAGGAGACGCCGTCCGCGCCGTACACCTCTTTCGCGATGATCGCGACGCGGTCGCGCAGCTTCATTTCGATGGGATAGAGGAACTTGAATTCGTTCTCTTCCTTGCACGCATCGATGACCGCGTCGGCAAACTCGAGCGCTCCGTCGCCGCCCTTTTCCCAGTGCCTGGACTCGGCGCAACGGGCGCCGGCGGCCTCGGCCGCCTTGCGCACCAGGGCGCACTCGGCGTCCGTATCCGTGTAGAACCGGTTGATGCAAACCACGGGGTTGATTCCGGACTTGCGGATCACGCCGATCATGTGAACCATGTTTTCGATGCCCTTCTCGACGAGCTCGAGATTCTCTTTGGTGTAAGCCTCGGGCAGCGCGATCCCCGGAATGACCTTGGGGCCGCCGCCGTGCATCTTGAGCGCGCGGATGGTGGTGGTGAGAACGGACACATGGGGTTTCAGACCGCTGAACCGGCATTTCACGTTCCAGAATTTCTCGAACCCGATGTCCGCGGCAAATCCCGACTCGGTCACGTGGTAGTCGAAGAGCTTCAGCCCCACGCGGTCGGCAATGATCGAGGACTGCCCCACGGCGATATTGGCAAAAGGTCCGGCGTGGACCATGCAGGGGTTGTATTCCGCGGTGCACATCAGGGTCGGGTTGATGGTATTGCGCATGAAGGCCGTCATGGCCCCGCCCACCTCGAGGTCGCCGGTGGTCACCGGTTTCCCGCTCTTGTCGAAGGCGACGGTGATGTTGTTCAGGCGCTCCCGCAGGTCGGCAAGGTCCCGGATCACGGCCAGAATCGCCATGCACTCGGAGCCGACGGCGATGCCGAATTTGGACTGCATGGTGTACCCGTCCATTCTCCCGCCGAGGCCGATCACGATGTTTCTCAAGGCCTGTGCGCAGAAGTCCAGGACCCACCCGAGCTCGACCCGCGTGGGATCGATATTCAGGCGGGGCATGCCGGTCAGCCTCTGCAGCTGTTCATCATTGTAGTTCCGTTCATGCTGCATGCGGGCGGTCAGGGCGACCATGGCCAGGTTGTGGGCGTTCATGATGTCATTGATGTCGCCCGTCAGTCCCAGCGAAAACTCGGTCATGGGGATGAGCAGCGAGTTTCCGCCGCCGGCCGCTGTTCCCTTGACGTTCATGGTGGGGCCGCCGGAAGGCTGCCTCAGTGCGCCGCCGACGTGGACGCCGCGCTTCCCGAGGCCTTCCATGAGGCCGCAGGAAGTGGTGCTTTTCCCTTCTCCCAGGGGGGTGGGGGTGATCGCGGTCACTTCGATGTATTTCCCGTCCGGTTTATCCTTGAGACGCTCGATGATCTTCAGGAAATCGAGCTTTGCCAGCCGGCCCATGGGAAGCATTTCTTGTTTTTCAAGCCCGAGCTTCTCTCTCCATTCCTCGGGGGTGGGCATGTTCTTTTCCGCCTCTTCGGAGATCTGCCAGTCCTCCATATTCACTGCATCATACGCCATTCTTTCACTCCTCCTTGAAATGAATTGATCCGATCTGCTTGGGTTGCAAGGGTTTGAGGCCCGACGCCTTCAGTGCATGGATTTCGGTTCTGGGTTGCTTATGATGAACAGACGGTCCCTACGCTCGTCTGGGGATAAGCCGAAGGCGGTTGCATGAAGGGAAAGACTTTATCACGGCAGGGAAAATATTGCAAGATCTGCCAGTACAAACAGGGATTGATTCGCTGGAATGGGGTCGCCCCTCTCTCGCAAGCCTCTAGAAGCGGGTGTGGTCGATCAGGCGGGCAATACTGCCCTTCCAGGGGCCCTTCCAGAGCGCCAGGATCTCCTTGGCCGGACAATCCCAGCCTTCTTGAAGACGTGTTTCCAGGGGTTCGAGATACACCGACTCGTCCTGCCCGGCCGCATTGCGCCGGTTCTGGCGTTTGAGTCCCTCCCGGCTCGTCCGAACGAGTTCGACGACCCGTTCCCTCGCCGAACTTCCATGGATTCGGGCGCCAAGGCCCCTCCGGCTGATGGTCAGGTAGAGGGCCTGCCGCGCCACCGAACTCCAGGGTTTGACGATCTCCCACGCTTCCCTGCGGGCCTGATCGTCATAGAGGATCCCTTTCACGAGGGCCGGGAAGGTCATCTCCATCCCGGGCAGCGGGCAGTCCGCCCCTCGAACCTCCAGGTAGGGCTTGAATCTCGATTCGGTAAAGATCGTGCCCAGATGCGTGAGCCAGTCATTCCAGGTGGGCCGGTATTCCAGGTAGCCGGATTCCAGGTACTCTCGGAACGTGATCGCCCCGGCGACACTGATCCAGTCCCCCCCCCGCTCCAGGTACAGCATCGGTACGTCGAGCGCATATTCGACGTAGTCGCGGAAGCCGGCGTCCGCGTGGTACAGCCTTTCGATAAATCCGCATCGCGCCGGGTCGGTGTTCTGCCAGATATAGGCCCGACGGGTCAGGAAACCGTTGGCCCTCCCGCCGGAGATGCAGGAGTTGGCGAAAAGAGCGGTGAGCAGGGGAGAGATGGCCATGGAAAGCCGAAATTTTTCCATGGCGTCCTCCTCGCTCTTGTAGTCGAGGTTCAGCTGGGTCGCGGCCGTCTCCCGCATCATGGCCAGGCTCAACTCGCCGCGGCCCGGCAGGTAACGGGTCATGATGGCGTAGCGCTTCTTGGGAAGCAGCTCCATGTCTTTCCACTCCGACACCGGCTGGTTCCCGAATCCGATCCATGCCTGCCGGTCCGGATCGGAGACGGCCTTCAGTTCCTCCAGATGGCCCCTCACCTCTTCGGCCATTTCGTGGAGGGTACGATGCGGTGAGCCGCTCAACTCGCACTGTGCTCCAGGCTCCAGGGTGATGCGACAGGCCCCCCGCTCGAGTTCCAGCAGCCTGCCGTCCTCGAAGTGCGGGGCCCACCCGAATCGTTCGGACAGCCTGAAAAGAATCTGCTCCACACCGTCGGGCCCGCTGAATGGGAGCGCCTTTCCTGTTGCCGGATTTACCCCGAGCTTCTCGAATTCTACCCCCATTCTCCACTCATCAGGGGGTTTGAAGGCGTCCAGGAAGAACCGGGTCAGCTCCTGCTTCGAAGAGATTGGATGGTCAGACATGCCTATACGCCGGGTCCATTTGTTGGTCGGGAGATTCTCCGAACACCCACGAAAAAACGGGTAGGATCCATGGATGAAAAACTCTCATGAATAATATGGACTCTTCCTGTCGGCCCGGTCAAGAAGAGGTCGAAACGAGGGAGTCGGGCCGTGGGACCGGGTTGACCCGGTCCTCGAGGCTCGGCTAAAACGGAAAAGGCCCGAGACGTGAGAGGGGAGCGCACGCGCTCACTCCCGGAAAGTCGAGCCACACCTGGACGGGGGACTCAATGGAACCTTCCGAATTTTACGACGCATACCTGGATGTCTACACTCCGGGGCGGTTCATGGAGTTCTACCGGGCCCTCGAAGAGGAGCTTTTCCTGGGGGCGAACCCGTCCCGGCCGATTCCGTTTTCACACGTACCCATCGTGCTGGATCCGCAGTTCGAGTCCCGGTTTATCCAGTTGGTTTCGCTCCTGTGGCGGATCCTGAGCAATCCCGCCTACCGGCTGCTGTCCGCGCGAAGCATCCCCGAACCCCTTCGCCCGCCTTTACAGGGCGCCTTGGAACCCATTCCTTTCCATCCGGACCACAATATCGGCTGCATCGACCTGCACCTGGACCGCGGGGCCCTGCGGATGATCGAGTTCATGGTCCTGCCCCCCGGGTGCGTGGGGGTCTATCCGGGCATGGTCGATCGTTACGGGACCTACCTGAGGGCCCTGCTCCCGGACCGGAAGGCCGTGTCTTTCAGACAGGGGTGGGACCGGCGCCGCTGCGAGGAGACGATGCTCTCGCAGATCATCGGGCAGGGCGAGCCGGAGCGGGTCGCCATCATCGACTGGGAGCCGCGGGGCCAGGTCACCTATGGAGAGTTTTGCTACACCCTGGACCTGCTGTGGAAAAAGAGGGGGGTCCACGGAATCATTGCGGATCCGCGGGAGATCAGGGTGCGGGGCGACCGGATCCTGGCGCGGGAGATGCCGGTCGACCGTATTCTCAACCGGCTCACCCTTGTCGACTGGAGCAACCATCGCGATGAAATCGAGCCTTACACCCGCCTGCTGTGGGAGGCCCCGGAGGTCTTCGTCTATCACCCCTACCTGTGGTACCTCGGGGACAAGGCCTCTCTCCGGCTGCTTTCCGATCCCGATACCCTACGGGAAATGGGGTGTTCGTCTCCGGACGTGGAGCAATTGACGGCCCTGGTTCCGCGCACGAGGCCCCTCTCCTCTTTCTGTCCGGCGTCATCGCCCACCGTGGATGTGGGCCGTCTGCTGGATTGTTTCGGGGCCCCCTCGAACATCGTATTGAAGCCCCTTTCCTCGCATGGCTCCAAGGGAATCATCTTCGGCCCTGTGGATACTCCGACGAAGAAGGACCTTGAAGAGGCGCTGGTACGGATCGATCCCGCCGAATATGCGGCCATGGAGTATGTGCCTACGCCTGAAATCGAGGTCCCGCGGTGGGGAGGAGAGCGGGAGGTGTGGCACTGCGACCTTCGGATCTTCGTCCTGAACAGCCGCTACGTGTTCCCCGGCGGCCGCGTCTATTTCGGCGACTACACCAACCAGGTGCCTTGTCGCGGGTTTGCCCCGCTGTTCTTCGCATGACCGGGGCCGAGGAGTACCACCGCTGCCGGGGTCCTTTTCCGCGCATCGGGGCATTTTCCGTCCCCGCCGGCGCAATATCGCTGTATTTCGCTTCCATCGCTCAAGGGGCTCGGTGCTGGCCCGGAGGCCCTCTCCGATTTGCTTGGGCTCCGTCTCTCCCTCCCCCGAAGTCGCCCGGCGCAAATCTCCGCGGGCCCCCGGGCCAGCACCGGACAGGGAGCCCCGCTGTGAAACATGACGATATGTCCGGATTATACCGCAGGGAGCGCCGTTGAAAAAGTGGCTTTTGGGGCAGCCTCCTAGGCGGCAAAGACGGCCCGGAATGCCCCGTTCGGCATGCGCTCCAGTCGGAAATCCGCGCCGCAGGCGGGGCAGGACAGGATCGTTCCTTCCTCGTGATCGGCTTCGACCTGCATCCTGAATTTGCAGATCGGGCAGAGGGCCGCTGTCGCATGGGACGACTGGATGCGAGGCAGGAACATCTGGTCAAGCACCTTCTTGTCGCAGGATTCCGCCCTGACGCCTTTGCGAATCCACCCCTCTACGGCGCCGGCTTCCGTGGTGTCGCCGATGAACACCGCTCCGACCACCTTCCCGTCTTTGTATACGATTTTTTTGTAAACCTGGGGCAGTTCATCGTAAGGATAGTCGCCGGACGCCTCCTGGATGCCGTCCCCTTGCCCATCGCTGAGGCCCAGGCAGACTACATCCAGGTCCAGGACCCTGATCCGCAGGGCGGGAAACCCGGAGTAGACGGTTTCCTGCCCTGCCATATTCAGGCCGGCCACGTTCCCCTGCCGCCATGCGCTGAGCCACCCCGGCTGAGGGAGCACCTCGCCCGTGTGTACCGCCGGCAGGGCGGCCACATCCCCGGCGGCGAAAAGGCCCTGGTGGCGGGTCCGCAGGTGCCGGTCCACCTGGATGCCGTTTTTCCCGTCCAGCTCGGCCCCCTCCAGCCAGTCGACCCGGGGGGCCTGCGGCGCGGCCACGACGAGCAGATCGGCGGGAATCTTTTCGCCCCTCGAGGGCATGACGGCCTTCAGCTCCTTTCCCTCCGCAACGACCTCTCCGATCTCAGTGCCCTTCAGAAGGGTCACGCCTTCCTGCCGCAGTCGGTTTTCAAGGATCTCGGAAGCGGTCGGATCCAATATGCCCTGCCAGAATCGCTCTTGAGGAATCATGAGGGTACAGTCGATCCCGCGGGCGCGAAGACCCCGGACGGCACCGAGGGCCTGAACACTCGCTCCATAGATCACGGCTCCGCGGACGGAACCGAGAAGAGAGGCGATCTCCAGTGCCTCGGGCAGGTTGTCCAGATACACGATTCCCCGGACATCGCCTTTGTCTCCGGCCATCTTTTCCGTTCGCCTGCCCGAAGCGATCAATGCCGTTTCGTAAGAGAGTCGTTCCCCGCCGGCGAGGACGACCTCCCGGGCGCTCGGGTCGAGCGAGGCGATCCGGCTCCCCGCAAGCACCCGCACACCGAGCCGGGAAAGCCTTTCCCGGTCCCGAATGACGATCTTCTCCGGGCCCAGCCTTCCCGCCAACAGCTCTCCCAGCATGGGCCGATAGTAGAACGCCTCTTCCTGCTCGTCCACGATGACGACCTCGGCGTCAGCGTCCCTTTTCCGGATGATCTCCGCCGCCCTCCTGCCCGCGACGCCGCCTCCAAGGATGATATGCCGCGTCATGACGTGTTGCCCTCTCTATCCGTTCGAGTTGACGAAATTCAGGCCGGCCTCGCAACAGTCCTTCAGGGCGGTGGGATGCGCGCGGATGGCCCCCTTTGCGTCCATCTCGCCGTATACCAGGTGCCCGTCGAACTCCACATCCACGGCGTCGAAAAAGTAGCGCATGGTCTGGATCGTCCCGTCGAACAGACGTTTTCCGCGGGTGGCTCCCACACCGATGAAGAAGCCTCGTCGGTCCGGCCTTTGCCCGGGAGGCTGTCCGGCCCGCTCCTGCCGTAAATATTTGCGCGTCCAGAGCGCCTGCGTGCGGTCAATGACCGCCTTTGTCTGGGCGGGCACATTGTAAAAGTAGATAGGAGCGGCCATGACGATCCGGTCGCTTCTTTCCAACGCTTCGTAAACGGACTGCATGTCGTCTTCCACCACGCATTGCCCGGTTTTTTCACATCCTCCGCATCCTCTGCAGCCGCCCACCCGGAGCCCGCTGAGCCGGATACGCTCGCACACCGCTCCCCTCTCCGCGCAGCCTCGCAGGAATTCCTCCAGGAGGATGTCGGTGTTGCCGCCTTTCCGGGGGCTCCCGAAGAGGCCCAGGACGCTTCTTGTGGAAGGAATCATGTCTGAGATGATTCAGTCCTCCTTGTAAACGACGTCGTCGTATTCCCGCTCCAGCTTGAGCTTGTGGTAGGCCTCCTCCTGGGCAAGCACGTCGAAGATCTGCTTGATGGCGGGGATCGTGGCGTAGAGGCGGGCCAGGTCACAGTACAGGTCGAAGGCCGCCTTTTCCCGTTTTGCCGCAAACAGGACAATATCCTGGTAGGTCGCCTCCGGGGTCAATTGCACATCGACCAGGTAGTCGGCGATCTTCAAGTCTTCGGGCGGCTTCAATTTCTTCGACGAAAAATAAGGCATATCCAGCTTTTCGAGCCGGCTCTTGTGCCCTTTCTCCATGTTGGCCAGTTCTTTGAAAAGAATCTTGCCGGAAGGGCTTTGCGCACGCTCGGCCAGATCGCTGTAGAGGTCGACAGCCTCCTGCTCCTTGTCGATCGCAAAGGCGATGATTTCATTGTAGGTCTTCTGTACTCCCATGGTTCCAACCCCCTCTCCCCACGCGTTAGATGCCGGGGATCTGCTTGAAGATTTCGCCTGCCAGATAAAACGATCCACAGCAAAGGATACAATCTTGCGGCCCGCTCCGGCGGGATGTATCGGCAAGGGCCTCGGCCGGGTCGGCGATGATCCGGCACGCCGCGCCCGGATGGAGTTCCTCGAGGATCTCCCGAAGCCTTTCCGGGGCCTCGATGCGCGGGAAATCGACCCGCGTGAGGGTCCAGCTCCGCGCCGCGGGGGCGAGCAGGGCCATCATGCCCCTTGCGTCCTTGTCCTCCGAACAGGCGAACAGGACATGGAGATCCCGGTAATCGATCTCCTCTTGCACCGTACGAAGGAGCACCTCCACCGAAACGGGATTGTGCGCCCCATCGACCACCACCCAGGGATCGCGGGCAAGCACCTCGATCCTGCAGGGCAGCCGCGTGGCGGCCAGCGCCTCCCGCACCCGGTCCGGATCGAGAGGGATGCCCTTGCGATGCGCCAGGAAGACCTCCGAAGCGGCTATCGCGGCCGCCGCGTTCTTTCGTTGATGTCTGCCGAGAACGGACAGGGTGAGCCCCGGATAGGCCCGGTCGGGCGTTTGCACGGAGAAGGCCTTCACCGCGGTTCCTGCCTCCTCCTCGATCCGGATGTCCTCATCCACCCACAAGAGGGGCGAATCCGTTGCGAGGCATTTCTGTTCCAGGACGGCCCTTGCCTCCGGCTCCTGGGGGTGGGCGATAACCGGGCAGGTTCCCTTGATGATGCCGGCCTTTTCGGCGGCGATCCGGTCGAGGGTGTTGCCCAGCTTCTCTGTGTGGTCCAGCCCGATGCGGGTCAGGACGCAGGCGTCGGCCCGGAATACGTTCGTCGAGTCCAATCTGCCCCCCAGGCCCACCTCCAGGACGGCGGCCTCCACCCCCCGGGCACGAAAGTGCAGGAGCCCGATCGTTGTTATGATGTCGAAAAAAGTGGGGGGCAGGGGCGAATCCCTCAGTGTCATCAGAGAGGGGCGGAGGACATTCATCCATTCCAGGAACTCCTCGGGCAGCAGGTCTTCCCCGCATACCCGGATCCGTTCTTCCATGGCGACAAGGTGTGGGGACGTGAACAGGCCGGTGGTCAGTCCGTGGGCCCGGAGGATGGCCTCGGCAAAAAGGGCGGTCGACCCCTTTCCCTTCGTCCCGGCTATGTGGATGCCGCCAAAATCCTTTTGCGGGTCCCCCACCCTCTCCAGAAGGCCCTCGATGCGGCGGAGATCGAACAGGTCCTCGGGGTAGGCGCTGCCTCTCACCATCTTTTCGTAGTCTGTGAAGTTGTTCAGGTAGTCTTCCGCGTCCTGATAGGTCGCAAACCGATCCTCAGGGAAGGGGGACTGCTTGGGCGGGCGGATGCTGGACGTAGGCATGCTATCAATGAATATAGAAGCGCACGGCCGAAGTCAAGACGGATGCCCCTATTTGGGTTGTTCGCGTCCCCTTCCCCCTTGCCTTCCCCGCCGGCTTGTGCTAAATTGAATGAGGTTTCATTCATCCTGATACCGGCATTTTCCATTGTTCTCTCTGGTAGCCTGCCGGCATGGCCTTGGTTCGGCGATGTTCGTGGTTTGAAATCGGCTCTTCCGCCATGCTGCAAAGCCCCTGAATCATGGGCGGGTCCTCCCGCGGAGAGACGTACACATTCCCGGAAACCGGCATCCCGGCGCCTGGTGCCCTGCTTGGGGTTGGGCATTTCCCCGGTATGTCGCGCCGGGGGCCCGGCGGGATCCGGAATGAGGCCTGCCAGGCTGCCCGGCGTCAGGGCCGCGGCATACGATCGCCCGCCCGTGGGCGTTACCCTTTTTTCGGCAAAGCTCTTATGAACAAGAACAGAGAGGAGGCAAGGTCATGCCTGCAAAACTGATCAGCGGGAAAGAGATCGCACAGCAGATCCGGGAAGAGCTGAAGCAGGAAGTGGAAGACATGAAGGCGAAGCACAACGTGGTTCCGGGCCTCGTCACGATCCTGGTGGGCGAAAATCCCGCCTCGGTGAGCTACGTCACGGCGAAGCAGAAAACGGCCCACGCCCTCGGCTTCAACTCGATTCAGGACAGCCAGCCGGAGGATTTGTCGGAAGAGGACCTGCTGGCACTCGTGGAAAAATACAACAGCGATCCGAATATCCATGGCATTCTCGTGCAACTGCCCCTGCCGAAGCACATCAATGAAACGAAGGTGCTCTATGCCATCGACCCGGACAAGGACGTCGATGGATTTCACCCGGTCAACGTGGGCAAGTTGATGATCGGCGAGGGCGTGTTCCTGCCTTGCACTCCGGCCGGCATCCAGCAGTTGCTCATCCGGTCCGGGGTCGAGACCTCCGGTGCCGAGGTCGTTGTAGTCGGCAGGAGCAACATCGTCGGCAAGCCGATCGCCAACATCATGATCCAGAAACAGAAAGGCGCCAATGCCACGGTGACCGTTTGCCACACGCGCACCAGGAACATGAAGGAGCATACTCTGCGCGCCGACATCCTGATCGTGGCCGCCGGGGTTCCCAAGGCGGTGACCGCGGACATGGTCAAGGAGGGGGCAGTGGTCATCGACGTGGGGGTGAATCGGATCGGCAAGACCGAGTCGGGCAAGGCGATCCTGTGCGGAGATGTGGATTTCGATGCCGTCAAGGAAAAGGCGAGCTTGATTACGCCGGTCCCGGGAGGCGTCGGCCCCATGACCATCACCATGCTGATGCTGAACACCGTCAAGGCGGCAAAGCTCGCAAACGGCCTGCTGTAGCAGGGGGGAGACGGTCCAAGGGAAAAGGATCCGGCGGCGACAGCCAAGAGACAATGCTCTAGGATCCTGCAGACATGGGGTGTTTGAGAATATCCCCTTTGCCTTGATCCTTTGGCCTGCCGGCTTTGACCCACAGCGGTTCAGCGAGACGAGTGGCTTCAAAACATCTGAACACCTGCTGAAAGTAGCAAAAGATGGGATACAGGATAGCGGTTGGCGGCAAGGGAGGGGTGGGAAAGACCACCCTGGCGGCGCTCCTCGTCCGGGGCCTGCTCAAGAGGGGGAAAGGGCCGATCCTGGTGGTGGATGCCGATCCGAACACCAATTTGCCCGAGGCGGTCGGCATGCCTTGCGAGGCCACGGTCGGTTCCATCCTCGCGGAATTCATCGACGACAAGGCGTCGATCCCCCCGGGTATGACCAAAGAGGCCTATCTGCAAATCAAAATGCACAGTGCCGTGGCGGAAGGCAAGGGCATGGACCTGGTCGCCATGGGCAGAGGCGAGGGCCCCGGCTGCTACTGCTACCCGAATGTGATTCTCCGGGGTTTCGTGGAGGACCTTTCCGGGAATTACCCCGTCGTGGTGATCGACAACGAAGCCGGCATGGAACATTTGAGCCGGAGGACTTCGGATACGATCGACCACATGATCCTGGTGAGCGATCCCTCCATTCGCGGCCTCCGTTCCGCCCGGCGGATTCACGCCCTGATCAAGGAACTCAATCTGGACGTCGCCAGGGTGTCTCTTGTCGTTTCCCGGGCCCCGGATCCCCTGGCGGGGGCCCTGGAGGAGGAGATCCAGGCTTCCGGGATTCCCCTCCTCGGGAAGATTCCTCCCGACACGTTGATCGACGAGTACGACCTCGCCCTGCGGCCCCTGACGGAGCTGCCGGACTCGAGTCCGGCGGTAGAGGCCTCGGAGCGTATACTCGACGAACTCCGCCTGACGTGACGGGCGGTTGCGTGAGCGTTCCTCCCACAGGGAATCCATGGCAAGAAGCTGGAAAAATTTGGAAAATCAGCAGGACAGGCGCTTCATGCGCCGGTTTTTCCGCGAGAATATTGACGGGGTCTCCGATGTCGGATAAAATAACCCTCTTTCTCAATATTTCGCCGAGTTGCCCTCTATCAACCGATCCGTCTCAGGCCTCCGGCCCTGAACGGAGAAGAGAGAAATTGCCAGCGTTTTCCCACAGCGAAACCGTATGAACAAGGAGGTGTCAGAATGGCTGTAGAAATACCGAAGGTATCCTATACAGGAAAGATCAAAACGATTCCTATCGGGGACCCCTCCAAGGGGATTCTCGTCGGAGGGGATGAAGCCTATCCTTTCTACGGCTTTGAAGGCGCCCTGCCCAACGCGCCCCGGATCGCCATGGATGTCCAGGATACGCCTCCCGAAGAATGCGCCGCAACGATTCGGGAGCTTTTTTCGGACGTGTGGGACGATCCGGTTGCCTGGGCCCAGAAGTGCATCCAGGAGTATGGGGCGGACATGATCGATCTGGAACTGGCCAGTACGGACCCCAACGGGCTGGACCGCTCCGCTGAAGAGGCCGCCGAGATGGTGAAAAAGGTCGCCGATTCGATCGATGTGCCTCTGATCGTGTACGGGACCGCCAACGTGGAAAAGGACAGCGATGTCCTCCGGATGGTGTGCGAGGTGTGCGAGGGCAGGCATTTGATGGTGGGCCCCGTGCAGGAAGGGAATTACAAGAAGATCGGGGCGGCGGCCATCGCGTACAAGCACACCGTGATCGCGAACACGCCGATCGACATCAACCTGGCCAAGCAGCTCAACATCCTTCTCGGCAACCTGGGCGTGCCGGATGAACAGATCCTCATCGACCCGACAACGGGGGGCCTGGGATACGGTCTCGAGTATACCTACTCCGTCATGGAGCGGATCCGCATGGCGGCCATGGTGCAGCAGGACGAAAAGCTCCAGCTTCCGATGATCTGCAACATCGGCAAGGAGGTCTGGAAGACCAAGGAGGCCAAGCAGACGATCGAGGAGGCGCCGGAGCTGGGCGACCCGACCCAGCGGGGGGTTCTGATGGAGGCCATCACCGCCCAGGACCTTCTGCTTGCGGGCGCCAACATCCTGATCCTCAGGCATCCGGAGACCGTCAAGCTCGTCCGCAGCATGATTCAGGAGCTTATGGGCTGAAGCGACGCGCTATAGAAACCGTACAAGGCCCGTTTGAGAACGGTTATACGACGAATCATTACCCCAATAAGAAGGAGTCGATTAGATGTCAAAGATCATTGCAAGCGCCGGGATTCGAGGTGCCCACAAGATCATCGACCGGGCGGAGAAAAAGTGGAACGAGGCCATGGAGAAGTTCGGCGCCACGCAGGAGGTGGCCTTCCCCAACACCGGCTACTACCTTCCGATCATTTACGGAATCACCGGGATGGCGGTAAAGACGCTCGAAGACATGAAGCCCGTTTTTGAGCGTTGCCGTGATCTGCTCCCGCCCATCCCGGCAGAAAACCACCACCTACCGTACCTCGGACCCGCCCTGGACGCGGGCATGGCTGCCTTCTTCGCCGAGGAATGCGAGGAGGCGATCCGGTACATCGAGGAGCCCGACTTCTACCTGTCGGCCGAGGAGCCGGACGAGGCCCATCCCTGGCTGGGTGCGGCGGACGACATCATCCTGCGAAAGCGCGGCGTAGAGTTCGTCGACGGAACGGCCCCGGGGTTCGCGGCCATCCTTGGCGCCGCACCCTCGAAGGAAATCGCCTCTGAGATCGCCCTCGAGCTCCAGAAGAAGAACCTGTACGTTTTTATGGCCTCCGAAGATCATGGGACCTGTTTCGCCAAACAGCTCGTGGAGGCGGGGGTGCAGGTCGGGTGGAATACCCGCCTGGTGCCCTTCGGGCCCGACACCAGCGCCACCGTCTATGCCATCGGCTTCGCAACCCGGGCGGCCATGAGCTTCGGCGGCGTCAAGCCGGGCGATTTCCGCAAGATTCTTCTGTACAACAAGAACCGTATCTTCGCCTTTGCCATGACCCTGGGCGAGGTGACCGACGAGTGGTACGCCAACGGGGTGGGCGCGGTGAACTACGGGTTCCCCGTCATCGCCGACACGCCGATCCCCGAAATCCTGCCCACCGGTATCTGTACGTACGAGCATGTGGTCTCCAACATCCCCCACAATGAGATCGTAAGCAAGGCGATCGAGGTCCGCGGCCTGAAGGTTCAGGTGGCCGAGGTCCCGGTGCCGGTCGCCTACGGGCCCGCCTTCGAGGGGGAGCGCGTCCGCGGGGAGGACATCTACGCGGAGATGGGCGGCGGCCGGACGCAGGCCGTGGAACTCGTCCAGATGAAGGACATGAACGCGGTCGAGGACGGCAAGATCGAGCTGGTCGGGCCGGACCTGAAGGACGTGGAGCCGGGCGCAAAGCTGCCGCTCGCCATCTATGTGGAGGTGGCGGGAAGGAAGATGCAGGAAGACTTCGAGCCGATCCTGGAAAGGCAGATCCATCACCTGATCAACTACGCCCAGGGCACCATGCACATCGGCCAGCGGGACATCGCCTGGGTGCGGGTTTCCAAGTCGGCGGTGGAGAAGGGCTTCGAGCTGAAGCATTTCGGATCGATCCTGCATGCCAAGTTTCACCAGGACTTCAACACCATCCTGGACAAGGTTCAGGTGACCGTTTACACCGACAAGGACAAGGTGGACGAGATCACCCAGCTCGCGCGCGACACGTACAAGGTGCGGGACGAGCGCATCGAGGGCATGACCGACGAGGGAACGGACATGTATTACTCCTGCACCCTCTGCCAGTCCTTCGCCCCGACCCACGTGTGCGTGATCAGCCCCGAGCGGACCGGCCTGTGCGGCGCGTACAACTGGCTCGACTGCAAGGCGGCCTTCGAGATCAACCCGACTGGCCCCAACCAGCCCGTGGAGAAGGGCGAGTTGCTGGACGAACGGCTGGGCCGGTACCAGGGCATCAACGATTTCGTTTACAGCGCTTCGCGCCAGAAGATCGAATCGTATAACCTGTACAGCATCATGGAAGAGCCGATGACCACCTGCGGCTGTTGCGAGTGCATCGCCGCCGTGCTGCCCATGTGTAACGGGATCATGACCGTGGACCGGGATCATCGTGGCGAAACCCCCTGCGGCATGAAGTTCACCACCCTGGCCGGGACCATCGGCGGGGGGGTGAGCACCCCCGGCTTCGTGGGACACAGCAAGTATTACATCACCCAGAGGAAGTTCATCCGGGCCGAGGGCGGTATCCAGCGGATGATCTGGATGCCCAAGCGGCTCAAGGAAGAAATCATGCCCAGGCTGAAGGCCCTGTGCGAAGAATTGGGTATTCCCGACTTTCCGGACAAGATCGCGGACGAGACCGTGGGGATTACGGAAGAAGAGATTTATCCCTGGCTCGAGGAGAAGGGACATCCGGCCCTGACAATGGATCCGATCATGTAACCCGACAGGAAAAGGAAAACAAACCTTCGCGTACACACCGCGAAAATATCTATTGCGGAGAGGAAGGAGAAGAACCATGGCGATGACAGGGATCCAAATTTTCAAGCTTTTACCCAAGACCAACTGCAAGGACTGTGGCTTTCCCACATGCCTTGCTTTTGCCATGGCCTTGGCGGCAGGCAAAGCGGAACTGGACAAATGTCCCCATGTCTCTGAAGAGTCCAAGGCGCAGCTCGCGGAATCATCGGCTCCGCCGATCCGGGCCGTCACCATCGGGACCGGGGACAATGCCCTGAAGGTGGGTGGCGAACTGGTCCTCTACAGGCACGAAAAGACCTTCTTCAACCCGACGGGTCTCGGTGTTGTCGTCTCCGATACGATGAGCGACGACGAAGTGACAGCGAAGGTGGAGAAGGCGGACAAGCTCGAATACGAGCGGGTGGGCATCATGTTGCGGCCGGACCTCGTGGCCTGCAAGTGCGAGTCCGGTGATCCGGCGAAATTCGAGGCCCTTGTCAACAAGGTGCAGGGCATGACTTCCCTGAATCTCGTCCTCATGTCGGACAACATGGACGCGCTCAAGGCGGGGGCCATGGCCGCCAAGGATCGAAAGCCTCTCCTCTATGCGGCCACCAAGGACAACGCAGACGCGGCGGCCGAGCTGGCCAAGGAGACCGAATGCCCGCTCGCCGTCAAGGGTACGAGCCTGGACGAGGTGGCGGAACTCACGGACAAGCTCACCAAGGCTGGGCTCAAGGACCTGGTCATCGACTCCGGAGCCAGGGAGATCAAGACCCTTCTCCGGGATCAGGTGGCCATCCGGCGGCTGGCCCTGGAGAAGAAATTTACCGCCCTCGGGTTTCCGACCATCACGTTGCCATGCGAGATGACGGATGATCCGATGAAGGAGGCCATGTATGCGGCCCTGATGATCAACAAGTACGGCGGGATCGCGCTCCTGAGCGATATCCAGGGGCAGGCGATGTTTCCCCTGCTGGTCAACCGGCTCAACATCTACACGGATCCCCAGCGGCCCATGGCAACGAAGGAAGGCATCTACGAAATCGGAAACCCGGACGAGAATTCCCCGGTCCTGATCACCACGAACTTCTCGCTGACCTACTTCATCGTGATGGGAGAGATCGAGTCGAGCCGGGTGCCGTCGTACCTGCTCATCATCGACACCGAGGGGCTTTCGGTGATGACCGCCTGGGCGGCAGGCAAGTTCGTTGCCGACGCCATCGGGATCTTCGTCAAGAAATGCGGGATTTCGGATAAGGTCAAGGAACACACGTTGATCATCCCGGGTCTGGCCGCCGGCATGAGCGGCGAGCTGGAAGAGGAACTGCCCGACTGGAAGATCGTGATCGGACCTCGCGAAGCGGCCCATATCCCGGCTTTTCTGAAAGGGTGACGGCAGGCCGGACCGCTTTTCAAAACGGACGGCCGATCCGAAAAAGCAAACTGAACGCAATCCGTTGCTAGTGGGGGAATACGAAATGGCCCAGTACATCTACCTGACCGGCGAAAACCTGAACGTGATTTCCAAGACGCTCGGGCCCGCCATGAAGAACAAGGATCCCGGCCCGATTCGGGAAATGGCAGAGCGAGAGACGGAAGCCGGGGTCGATTTCATCGATCTGAACATCGGACCCGCCCGGAAAGGCGGGCCTGAGCTGATGGAGTGGATCGTCAAGACCGTCCAGGAGGTAACCGACCTGCCGCTTTTTCTCGATACGAGCAACGTCGAGGCGATCGAGGCCGGGCTGAAGACATACCAGCCGAAGAAGGGAAAGGCGATTGTCAACTCGATCATGGCCAGGCCCCAGCGGATGGAGGCGCTCATTCCGCTGGCCGCCAAGTACGATGCCGGCATGGTGGCGCTTCTCTGGGGGCCGGAAGGCATGCCGAGGGACACGGATGAGCGTGCCATGTTCGTTTCTGAGCTGTACATGGCGGCCACCGAGGCGGGTATCCAGCCCGAGGATATCTATGTGGACCCGATCGTGACGCCGGTAAACGTGCAGCAGGACCAGATCCCCCACTGCCTTGGCCTTTATCAGGTCCAGCAGGACCTCGCACCCGGGACTCGATCCACGAACGGCCTGTCGAATGTTTCCAACGGTTCCCCGGATCACCTCCGGCCGATCCTCAACCAGACCTTCCTGATGCTTCTGATGCACTCCGGGGTACAGGGCGCGATCGTGGATGCCTTCGATCAGCCGCTCCATGATATCGCCCGGGGAAAGATGCCGGAACTGCTGGAACTGATGGGCAAGGTCATGGACGGCGAAGAGATCGACATGTCCAAGCTCTCGAAAGAGGAGACGGACTACGTCAAGACCGCCCGGGTCCTGCTCGGACACAGCCTGTACTCGGATTCCTGGCTGGAACTGTAGTTCGGAGGGCCCCTTCGATGCCGACCCAGGAAGATTTCGAGATAGCCCTGGCGTTGGCCCGGAAAGACCTCGCGCAGAGGGATGCAGCCCGGCAGGCGGGTCTGGCGGGTGTGCCCTGGACACCGGCAACAGGGGGAGCGGAGGGCTATGCCGAGGTTCCTTTTCTCGGTACGCCCTATCTGATCCGCTGTCCGTCCGGCGACGTCTCCTACAAGGATGACCGAGATAAGGAACCGGCCCTCTGGGAGAAGATTCTGGTCCTGCACTACTTCAGCACCTCTGACGGCACCCCCCTGGCCGGGGATCACATCAGCTTCAAAGAAGTGCGGGACGCGATGCTCTATCTGCCCACCTTCGAGAAGCGCGCGGTAGCGCCTCTGCTGGGCCGGTTCGGCGGAAATCCGGAGGAAATCCTGGAGCCTTCGAAGCGTCTGGGCGGGCGGAGGGATGAACCGGGAGATTGCTCTGTCACCATCCCCGCTTTCCCTCGAGTGCCTATAACCCTCGTTTTCTGGAAAGGGGACGAGGAGTTCGAGGCACGCCTCACGATCCTGTTCAATCGAACGGTTGTCCGCTATTTGCCTGCCGAAGACATCGTTTTGTCGACCCAGATGATGGCGTATCGCCTGATCGGCATGGCCGGCAGGAAGTGATCGGGGGCTCCTCCACGGGCTGTTCTTCTTCAACCGGGGGCGGATGGAGAGGGATCATTTTTGGGCCCTGGAGAAGAGCCGGAAACTCAGAAGGGTCCAGCCGGCGACCAGCGCGATCCCGAGAAGCAGGAGAGGGCGGTTGCGGGTAGTGCCTCTCACGGTTCCAGTGGCGTCGACTTCGGCCGCCGCCAATCCCGTACCCTGGGAGCGAGGAACCACGGAAGCGATCGCCTGGTCCGCCGTCGGTTGCTTTGCTGCCGGGATCGGGGCGACAGCGCCGGTCTGGGAAAGGATTTCATCGTGTACGGCCGGGAAATCCGTTGTGCCACTCAAGGCCAACAGCATGCAGAAGATCAGCATGCAAACGGCCGAAAGGGTGAAGTATCTCATCGACATTCGGCAAGCCTCTTGGGATTGCAGCTCGAAGACGCCTCTTCCAGGAAGACCCGTGCCGAGTCTCTCCTCAGTAGAGGGTGCGTTTTCCCGATACTGAAAAGCAAAGCCTATGCCAGGGAGGCAAAAGGGACGAAGGCTGCGGGGCGGTCTGTGTAACCTGCTGAAATACAGACAATTTTGTTTTTTTCCCCTCTTGCGTATTACGAAAGCCGAGCGCGGTCGATTGACAATTTAGGGTGTGTTGCGAAAAAGGTTTTAAGGAAATCCGAGCGAAGGGAGAACGGCTGCGATGAAACTTGCTATCAGCGGGAAAGGGGGCGTCGGGAAGACAACACTCACAGCCCTGCTTGCAAAGGCCTTTACGGGCCGGGGATACCGGGTGCTTGCCATTGATGCGGACCCGGATGCCAATCTGGCCGCGGCCCTGGGATACCCCAGCCCCGAGACGATCCGACCGATTGCGGAAATGGCGGATCTGATCGAGGAGAGGACCGGGGCAAGGCCGGGAACCGTTGGAGCGGTTTTCCGCATGAATCCCAAGGTGGATGACCTTCCGGACAAGTTGAGCGCCGAGATCGACGGCATCCGGTTGATGCGCATGGGCACCGTGAAGAAGGGCGGCAGCGGTTGCGTATGCCCGGAGAGTACGCTGCTCAGGGCCCTGGTACAACACCTGCTGATTGAAAGAACGGAGGTGGTTCTCCTGGATATGGAGGCCGGGATCGAACACCTCGGCCGGGGTACTTCGGAGTTCGTGGACCGACTGATCGTGGTCCTCGAGCCGGGGAGGCGCAGCATCGAGACGGCGGAGAAGATTCGTGAACTTGCGGAGGACATCCGCCTGCTCAAGCTGGGCGCCGTGGGAAACAAGATACGTGGCCCCGAGGACGAGGCCTTTCTCGAAAAAAATGTTACAGGAATCCCCCTGCTCGGCTTCCTGCCGTACCGGGATGCGATCATCCGGGCGGACATGGAGTCGCGGCCGCCTTTCGAGGGGAGCGAAGACCTCGTGTCCCTGGCCGATGGGATGATCGAGCGGCTCCTGCAGGAGAAGGCCCCCTCTTAACGAACCGCACGAACCGGACCCCGGCAAGCCCCCCTGCCCCGGGACCCTTACGCCCTCCGGCGGCGGATTCCCCCGTCCGTTGCCTCGAGTCCGTCCCCTGCCTGTTCCTCCAATAAGAATCTTTGTTTTCATATCCTCAATTTCTCCGGGTTTGCTGCCGATAGGTATATGTATCATGGTCAAGAAACAGCGGGGCTGTGGTTCCGGAGGCCTGTGTTATGTGTAACAACATATAGTTTCATATATATCTGGGGGATGCGATGTTCGCCCTAGTCAACGGCACCAAGCTTTACTTCCATGCCCGCGGCCGAGGAAGGCCGATGCTGATGATGCACGGAGGCCTCGGGCTGGACCATACCTACTTCCAGCCCTGGTTCGATCCTTTGTGTTCGGGAACGGAGATCATCTATTACGACCACCGGGGGAACGGCCGCTCAGACAGGCCTCCGAACATGGATGGGATCAACCATGGCACCTGGATTGCGGATGCCGACGCCCTCCGTGCCCGTCTCGGCCATGACCGGATCATCCTGTTCGGCCACTCCTATGGGGGGGCCCTGGCCCTGGAGTACGCCCTGCAATACGGGGAACATCTCGCCGGTCTCATCCTCTGCTGCACGGCGCCCGTATTCGACTACATGGACATTATCCTGGCCAACGCCGAAGCGCGGGGGACCCCTGACCAACTCGAGGCCCTGATGAGGGTCTTGGGGAATGCCGTCAAGGATGATGCCGACTGGCGGAAGGCGTGGATGACTTACCTGCCCTTGTACTTCAACGCCTATGACCCGGCCGTCGGCGCATCCATGGACCGGGACATGATCTATAGTGCAGCGGCGGTGAAGCATGTCACCGCCCACTGCGTGCCCGCCTATAATGTGCTCGACCAGTTGGGCGGGATCACCACGCCGACCCTGGTCATCTGCGGCAGGGATGACTGGATTACCCCCCCCGCGCAGGCCGGAGAGCGCCTGTACGCCGGGCTGCCGAATGCCGAGATGGTCTTTCTCGAGGCGAGCGGCCATTTCCCCTTTATCGAAGAGCGCGATGCATGCTTGGAGGCGATCGCCGGCTGGATCGGCCGGCTGGGGACGGAAGCGGCCACGCACTATATCCTGGATCCGACCGGATCCGATCCTTGATACCGGGGCCTTTTCCAGCCGGGCCCTTGCTCACCCGCGACCCACGAAGGGAGGGGCCTATGGCCCGACGTCGACAACGGGATCGGGTGGATTCTTAAGGAAACGCCGGGATGTTCCGATGGAATCTATGGTAGATCCTCTTCCACAAAGGATGCGCAGCCATGCCTCGAATCGATGCCTTCTTGCAGATCATGAGTCAGGTGGGAGCCTCAGACCTTCACATCGGAGACGGGTCAGAGCCGCTGGTCCGGATCAATGGGCTCCTGGAAAAAACCCGACACAAGGTACTGACCGCCGAGGAGGTTCGATTGCTTCTCTACGAGCTTCTGACGGACCGCCAGATCGAGAGGTTCGAGCAGACCGGGGAGATCGATATCGCCTATACGCTGGAGGGCTTCGCCCGGTTCCGGGTGAATATGTTCAAGAAGCACCCCGGCCTCGCCGCGGCATTTCGCTTGATTCCCCAGGAGATCCCGACGCTGGACAGACTCGGGTTTCCGGACGTCCTGAAGGAACTCCTCTCCAAGAGAAGCGGTCTCATCCTCGTAACCGGACCGACGAACTCCGGGAAGACGACGACCCTTGCGGCCATGGTGGACCATTTGAACGAACACATGAACTACCACATCATCACCCTGGAAGATCCGCTTGAGTTTATCCATCCGAACAAAAACTGCCTGATTCATCAACGCCAGATCGGCGAACACAGTCTTTCGTTCGCTAACGCTCTGCGTGCAGCCCTGCGGGAGGACCCGAACGTGATCCTCGTCGGGGAGATGCGGGACAACGAGACGATTTCTCTTGCCCTGACAGCGGCGGAAGTCGGTCTGCTCGTACTCGGCACCCTGCATACGAAATCCGCTGCTCAGACGATCAGCCGGGTGATCGACGCCTTTCCGGTTGACCAGCAGCCCCAGATACGGCTGGCCCTCTCCGAGATCCTCGTCGGCATCTGCTCCCAGCAGCTGTTGCGGCGGGCGGAGGGCAGTGGCCGGATCGCCGCCCTGGAGATCATGGTGCGAAACCACGCGATCGCCAACCTCATCCGAGAGAACAAGACCCATCAGATTACCAACTCGATTGTGATGGGACGAAAAGAGGGCATGCAGCTCATGGACGATCACCTGAAACATCTGGTCGCCCAGAAGCTCGTTACGGCCGAGGAAGCGGCCCGCTTTTCCGAGAACCCTCAGGCCATCCTCGCTCAAGGAAGAGCGGTCGGCGGTTCCCAGCAGGTCGCGGCCTGACAGGGCAGAGGGCGCTCCCCATGGAAAAAGAGCGACTCGACCAGATCCTGCTCCGGAAAGGCCTGGTCACCGAAGATCAAATCAGGCAGGCTCTTCTCCGCCAGAAGTCCCATCGGGGCCCCCTGGGCTCCCACCTGCTCTACTTCAAGTTCATTTCCGAACAAGACCTGGTCCGTGCCCTGGGGGAACAATTCGGTGTCCGGGGCGTTGAACTCGGGGACCGGGAGATTCCGCCCGAGGTCATCCGGAAGGTCCCCGCGGCGATTGCAGATGAACATCTGGTTTGCCCCTTCGCCTTCGACCCCGAAACCCGGACCCTGTCGCTCGCCATGTACGATCCGGGCAAGACGGAAGCGATCTATCTCGTCAAAGAGGCGTCCTGCGCCTGGCATGTGGAGCCGCATGTGGCTGCGGAGTCCCCTCTGCGGAATGCGATTCGAAGACATTACCACGGTAAAGGCGACGGCGGGATGATCAGCCAGATTATCGAGCTGCCCGATCTCTTCGAGGGAGAAGGGCCCGATGCGGGCCCCGAAGGCTCACAGGAGGAGGTCCGGGAGCCTGACGAGCCGGTTGCGCGTCAAGTCCTGATGATCACGAAGAGCGCCTTCTTGAAGGGGCCCCTGGTCTCGATCTTCGAGCGCGAGGGGAGCACCCTTGCCGTTCTCGGAGAGAAGGACGAGGTTCTTGCCGCTCTTCAAGAGTGCACCTACGACCACATCCTGGTTTCCGAAGAGTTGGAGGCGACCTTCCGTGCATGGATCCGCACCGGGAATCTACCCCTCCCTCGAGGGGAGCAAACCGTTTTCACATCGGTCAGCCATACCCTGCTCGAGAACCATGCCCCGTATCACTTGATGGCCGCGAGCCTCATCAAGGCGCTCGAGAAAATGGCGGAATACCGTAACGGCCCCGGGCCTTCCATGCCCCCTTATGAGCGGATCTGCAGCGATGCGGCCGACCTCGCCCGCTCGGTCGGTCTCAGTCGACTTGCCTCGGACGGCATTCAAGTCGCCTCCCTCCTTCTCACCCCCGCCGGGCCCGATCCGCCGGGCGGCGAACCATCGATGGCGCGGCTCAGTCCGACATTCTTCAAAGACGTTGATCAATCCCTGGAGACGGCCAGGGCTCTGTGCTTTCCATGGGATGTTTTCGCTTGCCTTTCCCTTTTCCTACGTTGCCTGGAAGGCGGGTCCCCGAACGACGGTGAGGGTCGGGAGGATCCGGATCTCCTGCTCGCTGTACAGATTCTTGCCCTGGTCTGGCTTCGGCATGGCGTGCTGGGCGGGATCAAGGATGCCCCTGAGGAGGCGATTGCCGGGCTCGAGGCGTCCCTGCGCCGGCACGACCTGCTCCCCGCCTCGTCGGAGTTGATGGAGGCCTATTTCCGGCTGCTCGAACGGAAAGAAGGCCGTGGGAGGGCCCTCCCCCGCAGGGATGTGTTCATCGTCAGAGAGCGCTCGGAGGCCGTCCGGCCGTTGATCTCCCACCTCAGAAAGGACGGCTACACCATCGTTGAAATCAAGGAACTTCCTGAAGCCATGCACCTGCATGAACGCCGCCGGCCCGCCGCCATGGTGGTCCACTATGATGATTTTCAGGATGAGGCGACGAAATTCAGCCGTTTCATGCGCCGGGAATCCACGACCCTGCTCTATGCCTTGACCGTTCAGAGCGAACCCTCATTGATCATGAGCCTGCTCGATGCGGGGTTCGACGATGTCTTTGTGCCGCCCTTCAACTACGACCTCATCGCCGCGAAAATGGCCAAGTCCCTGGCTGCCCGGGAGCGGCAAAGCAGGGAGAGGAAGGACGAGGCCGGATTTCGCGGGACCTTCCGCGAGTTGCCCTTTGTCGATTTGATGCAGGCGCTGGCCTTGAGTCAACGGAGCTGTGCGATCCGTCTCGAGGGGAACAACGGGGCCAAGGCGGAAATCATTATGCGTGACGGACAGATGGTCTTCGCCGCGTGCGGCGAGGTTGCCGGCGTGGAGGCGGTCTATGCGGTGATTCGGTGGAGAGAGGAGGGATCGTTTCAGATCGGTCCGGCGACGGAGACCCCCGCCGACAACATCTCCCTGCCTAATGATTTCGTTCTCATGGAAGGGTGCCGTCTCCTGGACGAAGGCTCTGAGAGGCAGGGATCCGGCCCCCCCCCTGCCTCCACATGAGCCTTCGGGCGGATCGTCTCTCCCAAGGTGGTGGTTGGACGGTCCTCATCCCTCTTTTCCCCGGGATGCGTTGCCGGTTGCCTCGTTCCTTCTCTTCCCCGCAAGGGGCCGCGTACGAAGTGGATCATGGGCCCAGCCGGTTATCCGCTGTAGTTTTTCCGGGCGAAAAGGCGGATGCCCATCCTTGATGCAAGCATCCGAAAACGTTCATGATCTGCCATAGCACGAGGAGCAGCAAGACCCTTGCCGCCGTGGTCCGGTGCAATTCCCGGAGAGGGGCTCCCAGGAGAGGGGCCAGTTGCGCATGGAATTTCATGTCTTCTCGAATGCTGCCCGATCCCCTCTTTTGCCGCAGGGCATGATATTGAAAGGCTCCCCGGCCATAGTTGTAATGCTGCTTACAGAAGGACCCGAGGGTCAACGTGTGACCATGGAAGATGACGATCTCTTCGCAGAAGACGATTCTGCGTCCCTGATGAAGCCATCGGTCACAGAATTCCCGGTCCTCGGAGGCGATGCGGAATCCTTCGTCGAATCCGCCTGCTTGTGCAAAAAGATCCGCGCGAACGATCATGTTGTTGGAGGCCAGGAACCGTGCGGAAAGGGGGTTTGGGTTATAGAACCGGTACGCCGCATCGACAATGATCTGACTGGCCGTCGAATAGGGATTGTGGACAAGGCGGTTCCGGGTGCGGCCCCCGATCAGGCAATCCGGATACAGGGCCGCACTGTGTGCGATGTTTTCCAGCCAGTCGGTAGAGGGGATGCAATCGTCATCGATGAAGACCAGGTACTCTCCATGGGAAGCCCTTGCCCCCCGGTTTCTGGCAGCCGCCGGGCCGCTGTTCGGAATCCTGATCCATTGCGTATGCTGCCTTTCCTCCTGTTTTCCCATCCCTTCCCTGACGGGCACGCGGCTGCCGTCGTCCACCACGATGATTTCAACGGAGTCCTTCGGGAAATCGAGGCGCCGGATCGCGGTCAGACACTCGGCGAGGTGTCCCGGGCGGTTGTAGGTCGGGATGATGATGGAGAACCGGCATGGACTCACGCGTTCGCCCCTGGCCCGGGAGTTGAGAGCCCGGGCGCCGATGGCTCGTCACGGTCCTTCCTCGTGGCGCTTTCCTTGCGAACACTGTGGCTGATTCCGCAATAGCGGTTACAGGTCACCATTTTCTCGCGGATGGGAAGGCTTCGTTCATACCAGAAGGTCGCCAAATCTCCTTCGGCTCTGAGCGGGAGGGAGGGAAAGGCCTTGTTGAAGCACAGGCCTGCGTTTCCATACAGATCCACCATGATATTTCGCTCGTAGGTGTTGCAGATATGTTCCGATGTGCCGCTTCGGTGCAGCCATCCCATGGCCGCGTTCCGGTTTTCTTGGATTGACCTGTGATACATCTTTACCTGCGCAAGCCAGACAGGGTTGATATGGAGATCGTAAGCGCGATCGCACTTGCGAATCATCGAGGCAAGTGCCTCGTAATCCGAAATGATGTTTTCTTTGAAGAAGCGATCGACCAGTCTCCATTTGGGAAAGCCGAAGGAGGGTTGAAGAAAATTGAGTTTGAGCTTGTCCGCTCCCACATCGTTCAGGATGAAATCGTAAAATGGATCGAGGTCGCGATAATTCTGCTCGCAGACCACGGCCATGGCATAGATGGGTTTCCTCGCGTTCAATCGGTTTCTGGAATCGATCAAAAGCCGCATCGCCTTCACCACCCGATCGAAGCTACCCCGAACGCCGCGGGTCGCGTCATGGATTGCCGGCTTGTGGCTGTTGATGGAGAGGGTGATTTCGCTGGGGCCTTCCGTAATCATCCGGTCCGCCATCGCTTTGGTTTGAACCTTGGTTCCGTTGATTACCGAAAAGCAACCGAGCCCCAGCCGACCGCATTCCCTGGTGATGGAAAAGTAGTCTTCCCCCTCCAGCATGCTTTCCCCGCCACAGATGACGATGGTTCCATTCGCGTTTATCTTCGCGAATTCCCGGATGATTTCATGCCTGCGCGAAAGGGGGATATAGCGGCGCCGGTCGCTGTCGTCCCTGCGCCAGTAATGGCAATGCGCACACCGCAGGTTGCACCGCTGATTGATATCCAGAAAGAGGAAGTGTGGCGGTTCCTTCCGCATCGTGTGTTGTCCCGGCCGTGTGTCCCTCGATTGCGAATCGCGCAGGCAGGTTCCGAAGCAGGGGGCCGCAGGGATGAACTCGCCCCCCTAAGACATTCGGTCAGTCGGCTTCCGTGAGCAGGATCTTGTGATCCATGAACAGGATTTTTTCGATCCTTCCCTTCACCGTGACTTCGTCGCCGAACAGATTTCTGAGAACGATCCGATCCCCTTCCGGCTTGAGGAAGGTCACATCATCGAGGATCTTCTCTTCTTCGCCGTTTCGAACGACATAGGCATGCGACTCACACATGACGAGCCCCTTTCTGCAATGCGGCAAAGCCGCAAGTTGTCGATGTCGGTTTCATCTCCCTCCCCTCCCCGGGGGGGTGGTGGAAGCTGATGCCATGGCCTGTCGCGGATCGAGTTGTGCCGGGCGACTTCGTAGGGGGAGGGAGAGACGGAGCCCAAACAACTCGATCCGCGACAGGCCATGGCATCTAATGCTTGAAACACCTCTGCCCCGTAAACACCATCGTCGCGCCGGCCTCGTTACAGGCCTCGATGCTCTCGAAGTCCCGTTCCGATCCGCCGGGCTGGATGACGGCGGTCACGCCTTCCCGCAATCCGACGTCCACGCCGTCCCGGAACGGGAAGAAGGCGTCGCTCACCATGACCGCTCCCCGAAGCCCGCCCCGCGCCTCTTGCACCCTCCCTTCGATCTCCTTTCGGAGCTGCTCGTCCTTCAGCTCGTGGATCGGGATGCCGTTCTCCTCGAAACAGATCCGGTCCGCCATCTTGCGGTAGGCCTTGTCCCTGGCGATCTCGGCCACGCCGACGCGGTCCTGTTCACCCGTACCGATCCCCACGGTTGCCCGGTCCTTCACGTAGATCACCGAATTCGAAGAGATTCCCAGCTCCACCCACCAGCCGAAAAGCATATCCCGGATTTGCTCCTCCGTGGGCCGGCGCTCGATCCGGTATTCCTTTCCCTTGTAAGTGCACGCCGCCGGCATCAGGTCTTCCCGGCCCCGGATCCTGGATTCGTAGGAAGTCTGCAGAACGATTCCCCCATCGATCAGGGCCTTGAAATCCAGGCAGGAAAAGCCCACGAAGTCCTGCAGCCTTGCCATGTTCCGGATCCGAAGCACCCGGAGATTTTTCCGGGCGGCGAACCGTTCCATCACGCCGGGTTCGTAATCAGGCGCCACCACCACCTCTGCGTACCGCGACACGATCGCTTCGGCCGTCGCCGGGTCCACGGGGCGGTTCAAGGCGATGCATCCCCCGAAGGCGGCTATGCGGTCCGCCCTGTCCGCACGAAGGTAGGCCGTCTCCAGATTTTCCGCCTGGGCCACGCCGCAAGGGTTGTTGTGCTTCATAATGGCCACGGTGGGCGTATCCTGGAGATAGCGCAGGATGTTCAGCGCATTGTCCGCATCGGTGAGGTTGATCTTGCCGGGATGTTTGCCCGACTGGAGCATCTCCGCATCGGAAACCAGGTAGGGGCCCGGCTGGATCGTGACGACATCCCCAAGCACCAGATTCCCGTTCGTCGGCCGGTAGAGGGCGGCCGGCTGGCCGGGGTTCTCGCCGTAGCGAAGCCCTTTTCGCTCGCCCGCGATTTCCCAGGTCACCTTTTCGTAGATAAGGGTCCGGCGTCCCTCGCTTCCCACGAAGGTGATCTCCATCCCTTCAGGGAATGCCTCGCGGACGATGGTTCGATACGCCTTTTTCAGGTCTTCCGGCATGACGTATCCTCCGTGCCCTGCGGTTGGATCGTGTAGCAGCCCCGCGCTTCGGAAGAATCCTTCCGATTCAGGTATTCCATGATGCGCCGGTCGTATTCCGCCGTATGGGCGAAGGCCTTCCGGGCGTACGCGAATCGTTCTTCCAGCCTCGTGCATCCGCCGTTTGCCTCGATGGAGGCAACGAGTCCGGGATAGTCCTCCGGGTCTACCGCAACGGCCACGCGGAGGTAGTTCTTGGCCGAGGCGCGAATCATGCATGGCCCGCCTATGTCGATGTTGGCGCGGGCCTCCTCCACGGAACAGTCCTTCCTTTCGATGGTCTTCTGAAAGGGATAGAGATTGACCACGACGAGATCGATGGGGACCGAAGCGGTGCGCTCGAGGTCTTCCTGGTGCGATGGGTTGTGTGCCTCGGTGAGCAGGCCCAGATAGATCTTGAAGTCGAGGGTCTTGACCAGCCCGCCCTGCGTTTCGGGCTGGCCGGTATAATCCGAAACCTGCACGAGGGTCTTTGTCGCCGCTTCTCCAAGGATCTCCGCGATCCTCGCGTATGTGCCTCCCGTGGAGAATATCTTCAGGGAGGGGACGATGCGGAGCAACCCCTTTACGAGCGGATCCAGCCCCTCCTTGTCCGAGACGCTGATCAGGGCATGCCGGATCGGGACACAATCATCTATCTTGTCGACAATGTTTACGCTCACAAACGCCTCCTTCTCCTTGGGATACGATCGACCCTACCATGGAATGGTACACAAAAAAACCCACCCCCCTTTCGGAAGATGGGTCGCTTCGATCTCGCAGAATGCTGGCTGCCGTCCGATCCGCCGGGCTATTCTTTCGGCTTCTTCGCGTGGCAACCGGTACACTTGGTCGGGCCCTTCTTATTGGCCTTGTGGCAACCCTTGCAGTTGGTGTGGTAGGCCTTGTACAGGCTCATCTTTTTCTCCTGGTCGCTCGCCTCCCGCAGCTCCTTGCCGAGCTTGTAGACATTGTGGCACGAGGAGCATTTCTGGACCGCTTCCCCCTCCTTCCAGACGTTCTTCCCATCTTTGTACACATGGTGACATTCCGCGCACGGCACCTTATACTCTGTACTGTGCTTCTTGTGGTGAAATTGGACGGGTTCGTACTTGACCTTTGCCCAACCGTCGTTTTTGATCACGATCGTGTCGGGGCATTCGACAACGGCCGCAGAGAAGGTGACCCAGAGAAACACCGCGGCCACCGAAGCGGCCAGGAGACCGAGTCCCTTTTTGCATCGCATTTTTTCCCTCATGAGCGCTCCTCCTCTTTTCTCGTCGTCGTGGGGAAATCCACAAAAGCGGTCAGGAAACGAGAAGCTTTATAGAATTTTAAATATACGCAAATCCGTTGCAGAAGTCAATAAAACCAGCGAGACAGGGGGGCCATGGATATGGGAAAGAAGAAACAGACAAAACGTGCCGGGCATGAGGTCAAGTCGGGCGGGAGGCCGGCCGGCCGTGTTCCCAAGGCAGGCGCCGGGAAAAAGAAGACGCCCGCGTCCGGGTCCCAACGTGTCTCCCGGACGGGCGGGACCGGGACCGGGAGGAAGGCTGGCGTGGCGCGCTCCAAAGGTGCCCCGAGTGCCCGCAGGGCGGGCGCCCGAAAGAGCCCGGCGTTCCGGAAGGAGCCTTCTTTCAGCAAGGCCCTGCAGGAAGAGATCTCGACCGTGCTGGTGACCGGCGCATCGGGATGCGTCGGCAGCTTCCTTGTCCACCACCTGCTCCGGGCCGGATATGCGGTGATCGCGGCGGTCGGCGAAGGCGCCCAAGCCCGGGCGCCTGCCGGTAAGAATGGTTTGGCCGTGAAGCAGGGGAAGCTGGCGGACCCGGGTTTTGCCGAATCCTGTCTGGAGGGCGTGGACGCGGTCTTCCATGCGGGCGGCCTTGCCGACGGACGGCCGCTCTATGGCGATCCCGAACCGTTGCCCGTGGACGCGACCCGAACGCTCTACCGGCTGTCGCGCGAGCGCGGTGTCAAGCGTTTTATCCTGATTACCTCCGCCGCTGTGTACGGTCGCTGTCATGGGCCCGTCTCCGAGGAGGCCCCGCTGGAGGCAAGGGACGAATACGAGCAGATTCAAAGCGAGATGGAGGACATCGTCCTCGAGGACGCCTTGCCCGGCCTGCCCGCCGCGACCGTACTCCGGCCCGCATCGGTGTATGGGCCCGGCTGCACGGGCGCCATGGCTTCCCTGGCCACGCTTCCACCTCTGGTGAAGACCCTGGGTCCCTACTACATCCCTGTTTCGGGCGGCCCTCGCACCAGCCTGGTGCACGGAGATGACGTGGCCCGCGCCGCCATCTTCCTTCTCTTACAACCCGGGGCCTACGGAAGCGCCTTCAACGTGGCCGGTAACGACCCGTTGCCCTTCGGCCGGTTCCTGAACGAGGCCATGGAGGCCTACGGATTGAAGCCTCTCGGGCAGGGGGTGCCGTATCCGCCCAGTACGCTCCTTCGGTCGATTCTCCCGTATAACCGGGCTGAGGAGATCTTCAATCCTCTGGGCAAGATCAGCAACCTCCTGTGGGAAAGGATCGTCCGGGCCCACCGTCTGGAGAAGGCCCTGCTGCCGGGAAAAGGGAAGCTGCCCCCGCCGTTCGGAACCGGGGACCTGGTGGTGGACAACGGCAAGCTGTTGGGGATGGGATTTCGGTTGAAGTACCCCCGATTCCGGCGGGGGTGGGACAAGACCCTCGCCTGGTACCTGAAACACCGCTGGATCCCGAGGCCCGAAGATCTGTAGATCCCCAAAAATTCAAAGAAAATTCATATTTTTTGTCCTCCCGGCCGATTTTCTTGGAGAAAACCAAGCCACAGGCGGCTTTGAGCGACATGACCGTGCATGATCGAGCCCAGGGAAAAGGGGAACCCCTGTCCGAGCCGGGGGCGCGTGGACCGGTGTCTTCGGATGTCCGGCTGCTTGGCCGGGCCCTGGCCGAACTCAGCGCAGCGCGCAAAACGATTCTCATGTATCCGGCCGGCCACAACCAGATCCGGCAAAGCATCGACCGGGCACGGACGACGTGGGACGAAATCCTCGGCTTGCGGCCCGAGATAACGATCGGCACGGACAAAGACGGCCTCATTGTAGGACGGGATTCGACCCGGCTGAAGGATGCGATTTCCCGCGAGTTTTCTGCGATCCTCCGTGACCACGACCTTGCGGTCGCCCATTTCCGGCAAGGCCTGTCGTCCGAGGAGCTGGCAGCCTTCCTCCGGGTGACCGCGGACGACCCGGAACGGGTCCGGGCGACAGGCGGAATCGAACGGGCCCTTGCCGACGAAGACGTACGTCATATCCGGGTGCAGTGCGTCGACTACAGCAAGTTCCTGCATACCGAAGAGGAGGAGATCCAGAAGCGCCCCCATAGAAAGGACGGGGATGAGGACGATTCCCTCTGGGGCGGCTTTGTGACGCACCTCATTCTGGGAACGCTGACCGATTCGGAGAGGGGAATCCCCCTGCGAAGCGCGGACGATTACGCGCCTCGTGTCATTGCCTCATACCTCAACGAAAACCGTCTGGATCCTCAGATGGCCCTGGAAAGTTACGAACAGACCATGCAGGCGCATCTGGACCAGGGGGACTCCTCCGGCTCCGGGGCGGGGCAGACGTATCGTGTGGCCAACTTGAGGAACCTGAGCGCCCTTCTCGAAGAGCTTCAGCCCGGTATCCGGGACCAGTTTCTTGATGCCACCTACCAGCAGTGTGCCGTCCAGGGCGACAGCCCTGCGGTGGAGAACCTCTTGAGCGGGATGTCGCACGGGCTCATCCTCGAGATGCTGCGGCATGCCAACAAGCAGGGGAGCGAGATCTCCCCGACTCTTCTGAACCTTGTTCAGAAAATCGCCCGGGTCAAAGAGACGAGCGGATTCGATGGCGGTGCGGAAGGGTCGACGGTGGCGCGGTTCGAGCCTTCCGATCCGACACAGCACAAGGAGATCCTCGACCTTTTCGACCGGGAGGCCTACGAGACGTACGTGACCTCCGACTACGGCGAGATCCTCAAGGAGCTGTCCCAGGATGGGGCCCGGTCGTCGGAGGCGATGGACCTCCCCGAGGAGATCCAAAAAGAGCTGGAATCCATCGAGTCTCCCCATCTCGATGCACAAATTGCACGTGCCCTGCTCGCCTTCATGGAAGGGGACGCCAATGAAGACGACTACAGGGATTATGCGGATAAAGCGTTTCGAATCGCCAGCGAGCTGATCGGAGAGGGCGAGTTCACCGTTCCCCTTGAGATTCTGAATACCCTCCAGCGGCACGCCCGGGAAAAGCCGGACCCTGCCGTCCGTTCCATCGCGGGGAGCGCATTGCAGTGGTTCCGGTATCCCACATTCCTGTCCAAGGCCCTCGCGGCCTTCGACAAATGGAGAGATGCAAAGGACGGAAAGGCGCAGGCATTCCTCACGGGGATCGGTCCGGACATCGTGCCGCAGGCCCTCAATCTCTATCTCCACCGGGACCTGGCGGAAGGCGACCAGGGCCTGTTCAATCTCCTGGCGGTCTTCCCGGCCCATGTGGCCGAGATCGCCAGGCAGCAGCTTCCGACGCGCGGAGGCCCTCCCCTCGTCCGTCTGATCCGCCTGGTACGCCGACTCGGCACCCAGGACCTCGTCCCGGAGCTCCGGCCCCTGTTGGACCGCGACGATCGGAAGGTCCGGATGGAGGTCCTCGAGACGCTGGTCCGGTTCCACGATCCCGAATCGGTCGATCTGCTCCGAAAATTTCTCAAACAGAGCCATGCAGAGGATCAACTCCGGGTCATCGAAATCGTGGGCATGTATAAGGTGGCGGACCTTGCCCAGGACCTGGCTTCCATGGTCAGAACCTTTTCCCTGTTCCGGGCGGACTATGCGAGGAACGAGAAGATCATCGAGGCCCTTGGGAGGATCGGTGATCCCGGTGCGATTCCGGTGCTGGAGCGGCTCGCGAAGACCCGGTTCAGCCTGTATCCGAAGCAGCTTGCCCATCTGAAGCTGCTGCTGTTTCAGTCGCTCCGCCTCTATGAGGCCGCTCCGCTCTCCACGCTCCTGCGGATCGGCTCGCAGTCCAAAGACACGCGCATTCGAACCGCCTGCCGGGAGAGTCTCCCGGTGCAAGCGGGCGGGGCGGTCGACTCTCCACCCATGGCAGGGGAGGCTTGAGGACTCCGATGGAAGCCTTGCAGATCGATCCGAACAGCGAAATCCATGATGTGGTCGGCAACCTGAGCGGCGCCATCACCAGCATGCGGCTGTACCCGGATCAGCATCCGCAGGTGCAGAAATATGTGGAGACCGCGCATTTCGAACTCACGAAATTCCTTCTGGCCAAGGAAGAGACGACCCTTCTGCTGGTCAACGACCGCGTCGTCTGCGACCAGAGACCGCTGCCGGACATGGGTCCCCACTTCGCCCAGTTCATCCGGACCCTTCGCGAGGCCGCGATCGAAAGGGTGACGTTTCTGGCGGGGATCACCAAAGGCGAGCTTCAGGATTTCTTGCGGGACCTGATCGCCGCGGACCAGGAGTCGGTTCGCAGCCGGGACCACATCAAGCTGGGCAAGATCGATATCCGGGTCGATTTCGGTGACGTGGATGCCCTCGACGGGCCGCTTTCGGCAGAGCAGCAGGAGCAGATCGCGGCCTTGAATACCCTGTGCCGGGCCCGGCTCGAGGACATCAAAGAAATCTACGACAAGATCGCTCGTCAGCAGACCTTCAGCTCAAAGGGGTTGGGAGAGGTGGTGGACACCTTCGCCAGGGCCTTTGCGCACGGTGTCAGCCCGATCCGTATGCTGGCGTCCCTCAAGTCTGCTGACGAGTATACGTTTACCCATGTGGTCAATGTGTGCATCCTGACGATGAGCCAGGCCGAATCTCTGGGCTTCCGTGGGGACAAGCTTTACGAAATCGGCATGGCCTCCGCCCTGCACGATGCGGGCAAGCTGCTCATTCCTGAGGAAATCCTGTCGAAGCCGGGTACACTGACGCCCGAGGAACGCTCCATCATGGAGAGTCACACCGTTCGGGGGGCACGGTACATCCTCAGCCTGTCCGGGGTGCCGAAGCTCTCCGTGCTTGCCGCTCTGGAACACCACCTACGGTTCGACGGGTCCGGCTATCCCCACATTACCGAGCGCTGGAGGCCCAACATCATCAGCCAGATGCTCGCCATCTCCGACGTGTTCGATGCCATGCGGAGCAGGCGGTGCTACAAAGAGCCCAAGCCCCTGGCGCAAATCATCGACGTCCTCGAATCCGAGAAAGGGACCAGCTTCAACCCCTTCCTGGTTGACAATTTCCTTCGGCTGATCAAAGGCTAGGAGGCTGCCCGAAAAGTCCCATCTGCGGCGTTCGGCTTCATCCCTGCGATATTTTCCTGTCGAGGCGCCGGCCGGCCGGCCCGGGAAATAGGTCCGGGCAGTGTCGCCCGGTACGAAGGCCTGGGAGAAACCGTGTTGTTGTGACCGGCGACTGTTCCCGATTTCGCCCTCATACGCACCATGCATGCTCAGGCGGCCTGTCCCCGCAAGTAGTATGCGACTTCTTCGGCGATGTGGCTGGCGTGGTCGCCGATCCTCTCCAGATGTCGCGAAACGAGCACATAGGGAACCAGGGGTTGTGCGTTTTTCGGGTACTCGTTTGCCAGGGAGATCGCCCGTTGCGCGAGATCCTCCTTCTGCCTGTCCAGCGAGGAGTCCTCCTCCATGATCTTTCGAGCGGTGTCTGCATCGGGATGGAGGGCGGTCCGGATGCTCCGGGCGAGCATGCGGGCGGCCGTTGCGCCCATGCGTGACAGGTCCTCGAGGATGGGGAGTTCGGGGCCCCGGCGGATCTTGCCCACCTGCCCGGCGATGGCGGCGATTTCCGCCGAGCTCTTGACCATCAACGACAGGATCTTGTATGCACAGCCGGTCCACTGAAGTTCCGGGGTGTTCCCATTCCCGCTCCCGAGGATTTCGAGGCAAAGCTCCTTCAAGGGGTCTTCCCTTTTCTGCAGGCCTTCGAGTCGGCTCAGAAGCGCTTCCGGCGGCGCCCCGTTCCGTCGTGCCAGCGCCTCGAGGACCTGCTGTATCGCCAGATCCAGGTCCCGGCCTATGGAATCCATTTCAGTCTTGAGCCGCCGGTACAGATTTTTCTGGTTTTTGGCGTTCTGCATGATCTTGTCCAACTTTCCTGCATGAATGGTCCTATTGTAGTGCCCAAGGGGTCCGGGCCGCCGCTTTGCCCTGGTGTCCGTCAGGCCCTTGTCGGCTCGATCGAGGCGAGGAGCGCCTCGAGCTTTTTTTCGTGTTGAACTTCCTGCTCGTGAAGGCCCTCCAGGATCGATTTTGTATAGCTGTCCCCGGCCCTTGCCGCCAGGTCCGCATAAGTCCGCTGCGCTTTCTGTTCTTCACGGATCGCAAACTGGATGAGAACGCGGAAATCATCTCCAGAGCCCATGTTCGGCTTCCCCTTCCCTTCGTATGTATTATCGATAAAAGAAGACAATAAATTTACCCCGAGGCACAATTTGTGTCCAGTAGTGCGCAAGGGGGTTCCGACTGAGGTTTGTTTGGGCTCCGTCTCCCCCGCTCCCGAAGTCGCCCTGCACAAACCTCATTCGGAACCCCCTTGCGCATGAGAGGCCTAGCCGCCGCCCCCCGGGCCGACGTCCGGTGCGGTTGGGTTTGCTTGGGCTCCGTCTCCCCCGCTCCCGAAGTCGCCCTGCGCAAACCTCATTCGGAACCCCCTTGCGCATGAGAGGCCCAGCCGCCGCCCCCCGGGCCGACGTCCGGTGCGGTTGGGTTTGCTTGGGCTGCCCATGGTTTTTTTCGCCCGGGGAGTTTGGTAGGATTGCTCTTCTCGGCATTCAAGAACGGGAGAGCGAGCGAGACATGGCGCCAGAAGAAGCGCGGAGGCATTGGGCCGGGCGGATCCGGGGATTCGGGACTACCATCTTTGCAGAGATGACCGAACTCGCCATTCAACACGGGGCGGTCAATCTGGGCCAGGGCTTCCCGGATTTTTCATGCCCGGATTTCCTGAAAGAAGCGGCCGCCAGAGCGCTCTACGAGGACTGGAATCAGTACGCCCGAAGCGCTGGGGCCCCACACCTGGTCACGGTCCTGGCGGGCGAACTCTCCGGCGCGTTCGGGCGGGAGTTGGATCCCCTTTCCGAGATCACCGTGACGACGGGGGCCACGGAGGGTCTGTTTATTGCCGTCCAGGCCTTTCTGGAGCCCGGCGACGAGGCCCTGCTGATCGAGCCCTTCTACGATGCCTACCCGGCGGACATCGCGCTGTGCGGGGCGAAGAGTGTGCATGTCCCTCTCAGGCCGGACGAGCGAGGCAGGTGGGTATTCGATGCCGCAGAGATGGAAGCGGCCTTTACAGAAAGGACCAAGCTTGTCTTCCTGAACACCCCCCAGAACCCGACCGGCAAGGTTTTTTCGAGGCAGGAACTCGAGCAGATCGCCGAGCTGAGCGTGCGCCACGATGCGATCGTTGTGAGCGATGAGGTCTACGACCGGATGGTGTTCGACGGGTTCGAACATGTCCGTATTGCTTCCCTGCCGGGCATGTGGGAGCGTACGGTCACCCTGGGCAGTGCGGGCAAGACCTTTTCGGTCACGGGCTGGAAGATCGGCTGGGCCGTGGCGCCGCCGGCCCTTTCCGAGGCCCTTCGGAGGGTGCACCAGTGGGTACCCTATGCGGTGACTGCCCCGCTTCAGGAGGCGGTGGCCTGTGCGATCGAGGAGGCGGGGCCCCGGGATTACTACGCCGAGCTTCAACAAATGTATCAGGCAAAGAGGGATTTTCTGGTGCGGGCCCTCGAAGAGAGCGGTTTTCGGCCCTATGTGCCCGAAGGCACCTACTTCATCCTTGCGGACTGCGCATCCTGGGGCTTTGCGAGCGACACGGAATTCTGCAGATATCTCACGACACAGGCGGGTGTGGGCGCCATACCGCCCAGTGCCTTCTATTCCGAAGCGCACCAGGGACTCGCCCGCACCCTGGTGCGCTTCTGCTTCTGCAAGACCGACGAGGTTCTCTCCCGGGCGGCGGCCAAACTGCAAGAGGCATACCGGGCGAGGGGTGGGTCGTAAAGGCGCGAGCGGTCGGTGAACGTTTCGATGGGCGATCGGGCCTGACCCCTATCCCTCTCTTCGGTCGATCACCCTCACCGCTTTGCCCTCGCTTCGGGTGATCGATTTCGGCTCCACGAGTTTGATCGTTACCGCGATCCCCAGGATGCTCTCCACTTCCGCCTTGATCCGTTTTTCGATTCCGGCCCGTTCACGAATCTCGTCAGAGAACATCTCTTCCGAGACTTCTACATGGATCTCCAGCCTGTCCAGGGCCTTTACCCGGTCCACGTAGATCAGGTAATGGGGCGCTGCTTCGGGGATCCTGAGCAGGGCGCTCTCGATCTGGGAAGGGAAAACGTTCACGCCCCGGACGATCAGCATGTCATCCGATCGGCCGGTGACGCGTTCCATGCGAGCCGTGGTCCTGCCGCAGCGGCACCGGGCCCGGGTCAGCCGGGTGATGTCCCGGACGCGGTACCGCAGCAGGGGGATCCCCTCCTTGGTCAGGGTCGTGATCACGAGTTCTCCGGCGCGGTCCTCGCCGAGGGGCTCGCCGGTTTCCGGATCGACGATCTCGGGCAGGAAATGGTCCTCCATGATGTGGAGGCCGTCCTTTGCCTCGCATTCGGCGGCCACGCCGGGGCCGATGATTTCACTCAGTCCGTAGATGTCGATGGCGGATACATGGAGCTTCTTCTCAATCTCCCGACGCAGATCCTCCGTCCAGGGCTCGGCGCCGAACACGCCTGCCCGCAGGGGGAGGTCCCGGGGCGAAATCCCTCGTTCCTCCGCCGCCTCGGCCAGGTAGAGGGCATAGGAAGGGGTCGAACACAGGACCGTCGTGCCGAAGTCCTGGAGGAGGGTGATCTGCCGGCTCGTGTTTCCTGTCGAGACCGGTACGACGGCCGCGCCGATCTTCTCGGCGCCGTAATGGACGCCGAGTCCTCCCGTGAAAAGACCGTAGCCGTACGCGACTTGGATGATGTCCCCCTTGTGCGCACCCGCCGACACCAGTGTGCGAGCCATGACCTCCGACCAGATTTCGATGTCGTTCCGGGTATAACCGACAACGGTGGGCTTGCCTGTCGTTCCGGTCGAGGCATGGAGCCGGATGATTTGGTCCATCGGTACGGCGAAGAGGCCGAAGGGGTAGTTGTCGCGGAGGTCGGCCTTGGTGGTAAACGGGATCTTTCGGAGGTCCTCGAGGCTGCGGATGTCTTCAGGCCTTACAGCGGCCTGTTCCAGCTTCTCGCGGTAAAAGGGCACCTGCCGGTACACCCTCTCGACCAGCCCTTGCAGCCTCGCGAGCTGCAACGCCTCCAGTTCGTCCCGGCTGCGGCACTCGGATGCTTCGTTCCAGTACAACGCGGCGCCTCCTCCGTCTCAGCGGCCCCGGCCGAGTTCAAAGGCATGCAGGTTGACGGGCACGAGCTTTTCCGGAATTCTTTTCGAGATCGCCCTCTTCCATGTCTCCTCGGGGATTTCCGTCTCGCGGGAAACGGCCCCCACAAGCACGCTGTTGACGGTTCGCCCGTCGCCGGCCCTGCGGGCGAGCTTCAAGCCGTCCACGATTCGCATGCCGGGATGTCTCTTCTTGAGCGCATCATAAATCCGGCTCGGATACTCCATCCTGCCGGACGTCACCGTTGTGGGGTTGATCTTCTGCCTGTTGACCAGCAGGATGCCGTCCTCCTTCAAGAAATGGCTCCAGCGAAGGGCCTCCAAGGCCTCGAAGCCGATCAGGATGTCCGCCCCGCCTTCCGGGATGAGCGGCGAGAAGACCTGGCGCCCGCAACGTACGTGGCTGGTAACCGAGCCCCCTCGTTGGGCCATTCCGTGGACCTCGCTCTTCTTCACGTCGAGTCCCGCCTCCATGAATGCGAGGCAAAGGATTTCTCCTGCCAGGAGGATTCCCTGCCCCCCCACACCGGCGAGAAAGATATCGTGTCTCTTCAATGCTTGGGCCTCTCCCGATCTCACGTAAGATGGCTGATTGCGTCGAACTTGCACAGCTGCCCGCAGATGGGGCATCCGCTGCAGATGGCGCTGTCGATTCGAGCCTTGCCGTCCGGGGTCCTGCTCAAGGCCGGACAACCCGTCATCAGGCAGAGATTGCACCCCACGCATTTGTCCGGATCGACGGTCTTGGGCGCCTTCCGTGTGCCGCGCTTCAGGAGCAGGCATTCCCTCCTGGCGACGATCAGGGAAGAATGGCGCGCCTCCACTTCTTCTTTCAGGACTTGCTCCATCTCTTTCATTTCATAGGGATCGACCGTTCGGACCGAATCGATCCCGAGGGCCTTGCCGAGGGCCTCGAAATCAACCGCGGGCGCCTTCTCGCCCTGCAGGGTCCGGCCGGTGGCGGCGTGGTCCTGAAAGCCGGTCATGGCCGTGGTCCGATTGTCGAGGATGACCGTGGTCGAGGTCCCCCGGTTGTATGCGATGTTCAGGAGCGGCGCGATGCCGCTGTGCAGGAAGGTGCTGTCTCCCAGCACGGCCACGCATCGCGAAGCAGGGTCCGTCTCCAGCGCCGTGTCCAACCCGTGGGTCATCCCGACGCTGGCGCCCATGCAAAGGGTGGAGTCCATGGCCTCCAGGGGAGGCGCCACGCCCAGGGTATAACAGCCGATGTCGCCCATCACGGTGAGCTTGAGCTTCTTCATGGTGTAGAGCGTGGCCGAGTGGGGACAGCCGGGGCACAGGGCCGGCGGCCTTGGCGGAACCTCTGCCGGGGATACGGCCTTCCTCTGTTGCTTTCCGTCCAGGCCGTGTTTCACCGTTTCCGGCGAGAGTTCGCCGCAAATCGGGAGACGCTCTTTCCCGATGGCCGGGATGCCCAAGGCCTTGATCCGATCCTCGAGAAAGGGATCCAGCTCCTCCACCACAAAGATCTGCTTCACGCCCCGGGCAAACTCTCGTATCCGGTCCTCCGGCAGGGGATGGCTCAGGCCCAGCTTCAGGAAAGAGGCCCGGGGGCGCGCTTCCCTGGCATACTGGTAGGCCACGCCGCTCGTGATGATCCCGACCTCGCGACGGCCCCATTCGATCCGGTTGATCGGGATCGTTTCAGAGAGTTCCTGGAGCCGAATCAACCGCTCTTCCACAGCATCGTGCCGCCGCCGGGCGTAATTGGGGACCATGACAAACTTGGAAGGATTCTTCACGAAGCCTTGTTCCTTCCGATGTTTGATCCTCCCGGCCGTTCTCTTCACGATGCCCTTTGCGTGCGAAACCCTTGTCGTGACCCTGAGGAGCACGGGCGTATCGTACTGTTCGCTGATTTCAAGGGCCCGTCCGACGTATTCGTACGCCTCCTGGGAATCCGCGGGTTCCAGCATCGGGACCTTGGCGGCGAGCGCGTAATGGCGGTTGTCCTGTTCGTTCTGGGAGCTGTGCATGCCCGGATCGTCCGCGCTTACGATCAAGAGCCCTCCGTTGACGCCGATGTAGGAGGCCGTGAAGAAGGGATCCGCGGCTACGTTCAATCCGACGTGCTTCATGCTTGCAAGGGCTCGCACGCCTCCGAGCGAGGCCCCGACGGCCACTTCCAACGCCACCTTCTCGTTCGGGGCCCACTCGGCGTACACGTCATCCAGGCGTGCCAGGTTTTCAAGGATTTCCGTGCTGGGCGTGCCCGGATAGGCGGACGCCACCTGTACACCAAAGTCGTAAGCGCCCCAGGCGATGGCCTCGTTTCCGGAAAGCAGCCTTGTGATTGTCGATTCCATGGGTTCCCATTCTCGTGCTGGAGTCTTGTGCCGAACAGCCGCCGGTATCAAGGCCCGTGTTTGTGATCCCGGCCGATCAGGGCATCGGCAAATTTTTCCGCCAGAAAGACAAGGGATTCGATGTCCAGATAACTCGTGACGGACCGGTCGAAGAGCACCTTGGACCTCGCTTCGAACCCCTCTTCCGGTACGGCGTCCCAGAAGAGCAGGAAGAAAGGGATCTTGGGCAACGGGAGGAAGGACAGGGAGACGTCCGCATTGGACGCGCCTTCGACCTTTTCGGCCCCGAGGGCGCGGCCGGCTCGTTCGAGGCGGTCGGGCTTCCCCTCAAAATGGGCCGCGATCTTTTGTTCGCATCCGTGCTCGAGTTCGGGCTTCTTTGGAATATGGCCCGGAATGTTGTCGATGGGTATCCATTCCCCGTGGATCGGCTCGCTGCCCGAGAAATGGACGTAGTTGTAAAGAAGGATGTTGTCCCAGTGATCCTCCGCCGGACTTCCATCGATACGGATTTCCCGCCTGGACAAGAGACACTCCCGATTCAGGTAGACAAGGCGCAGATGGGGCTCGCCCCCCTCCTCCACGTACTGAGCGCCGAGGCCCTCGGCTATGGCGCGGAAGTCGTGCGCGGCCAGCCGTTCGCGGATATGGTCCGCCGTGATCTTGTAGAGGTCTCGCTTCACGTACACGCCGTCGCTCTGCTGCCTGTGGATTCTCTTGCCCAGCGCCTTTCGGGTCTCTTCGCTCAGGTACGGGCAGCTCTCCAGGGGCTTCTTCTCTACGATGACACGGGTTGCAAAGGCGAGGCAGGTCGGGAATCCACACTCCTTGCAGTTCGTTCCAGGGGTTGCCTTGAAGAGCTCGATAGCGCTGACCGGCTTCATGGTCTCCTCGTCCCGAAGTCCCGAGGCGCTGGGAGGGGCGGGCGATGAGGGAGGGGTCCGACTCTGCGAAATATTCAGGGGATCAGGACGGCGGCGGCCACGCAAGTCGTCCAGATCCCTGCCTTGTTCCCGATCGCCGACTGCGTAACGTTTCGGGTTCGTATGATCTTGTCGCTGATACGCCAGATTTCCTTCTTCTCGTCGTAGTTGAGATCCGGGTCGAAGTCCACGCCCAGGATCGTCGCCAGCATCCATGCGGCCAGGTCCTCGGCGTACTCCCCGGCGACCTCTCCGGTCTGACCAAAGGCGTGGTGTTCGGAGAGATAGCCGTATTGCTCCCGGTCCTTGGGGACGGCGATGCCGACCGAGGCCGAGATCAAGCGGTGCGGCTCCCTGGTGGCTGCCTCGCTCATGACCGTGTGCACCACCTGTCCCGGTTTCAGGATCTTCAAGGCCCTGGCGCGGGAGACGATCTTGCAGCCCGGCGGATAAATGCTCGACACCTTGATGAGATTGAATGGAGCGATCCCCGCTCCCCGGAGGGCCAGCTCCATGCTTGCGAGTTTTTCCTTGTGTCGCCCGACCCCTTTGGTCAGGAACATCATCCGGGGGACGTACATGCTGTCGGATTCCCTGGTCTGAAAGGTTCTGCCTGCGACTTGCGGTCAGGCCGGCATATGAATCTATGAATCCGGCATTATAGAAGGGGAAAGATGAAAGGTCAAAGGAGAAAGGCGCCCGATCCCTTCCTCATCAGCGTGGGGAGCCCTCCTTGAATCCCTGAAATCTCTGGGATATGTTCGGTCAGCACGGGCCTGCACTGAAGATAGGAGGCTGAGATATGGAACTGACGGAACTGATTCTTCTGTTTCTTTCGCTTGGTCTGACGGTCGGATTTGCCGGGGGACTGTTCGGTATTGGTGGCGGGATTATCTTAGTGCCGACTTTCATCTATGTGTTTCCGTTGATAGGCGTGAGGGAAGCAATCCTGATGCACGTGGCGCTGGGCACCTCCGTAGCGATGCTGGGCCCGACCGCCCTGGCATCTTCCCTTAAGCAGTATAAGCTCGGGAATCTCAATATGCGTTTTTATCGAACGTGGGCGCTTGGCATCGCGGCGGGTGTTTTCTTGGGCCTGCTGATTCTGCCGCATATTTCCGCCAGGGAGCTCAAATTGCTGTTTGCCTTCTTCCTGCTGTTTTCCATGTGCTTCCTTTTTTCTTCCAGGGAATCTGACAATGATTCCGGTCATGAACCACAAGGGCTGCCTAAACTTCTGGTCTCGGTGGCCATCGGCATGCTGTCGATTCTCACCGGCACCGGAGGGAGCACCTTTTCCGTTCCCTCCCTAAGGGCAATGGGCATGCCTCTCGAAAAGGCCATCGCAATTGCATCAGCGACCGCGCCCATCGTAAGCGGCATAGGTATAGCAGGATTTGTCTATCACGGTCTCGGTGTGCCGGGCAGACCGCCCTATGCTGTGGGCTATGTGGATACCCTGGTGTTTCTCTGCATGATGCCCATGACCTTTATCGGCGCGCCCATGGGCGTCAAGGTCGGTAATGCCATGGACAAGGGCCTGCTCCAGCATATTTTTGCCGTACTGCTACTGGTTATTGCGCTGGACACACTATACAAATTGTACGGATAATACCGTATTCGATCGCGGGACACGCGTTTTCTGCATTTGTCAGAGGCTTGCCCCGCAGGAAGCCGCCCGCTGCGTGCCGGTTGGGGTCCGCGGTTGCGACCGCCCGTCTTGTTAGAAGGAAAACAGGTTGGTGCCGGCCGGTGACGGCCGGACCCTGCCTTTCCTGCCGATCACTTCCTCGCGGGTCATGGCGGACAGGGTATCCGGATCGTCCTCCACCCGGGCGAGAAACCTCGCCCCCTCCGGCGTTCTGCCGATGACGAAGCCGTACCCCGGCTCCCCTCCCTGGTAAACGACGGTGTACGATTCCACGGTGGCCTCGCCTTCCGGCGCCTCGACGATCTCCGGCGCCTCGAGGGCCTCGAGTTTCCTGAAGAAAGGCGTTTTGTCCACCCTCTTCCACGCCTCCGGCCAGGGCCCGCTCCGGTACAGGCAGACCGCGTGCTTGTGAAGGAACCAGCTTACGGACTGGACGAGCCCGGTCTTGCCGACCTGCTCCCTGAGGATTTCCGCCATGCGGCAGACCGCGTGGAGGCTGTAGTTGTTTCCCGGCCCCCCGAAATTGGACATGCCGCCGGTCACGGTAAGGGGTCTGGGGTCGGCAGGATCGAGCTCCAGGGCATCCCGCACGATACGCGGCACGCAAGGGAAACAACTGTAGAAGTCGAGGAAGTCCACATCGCTCAAGCGAGTCCCCGCCTGGGCGAGGGCCATGTCCACGGCGGCCTTTGCGCAAGGGGAGTCGTGGAGGTTCCTGCGGTGGGTGACGAACCAGAGGTCCCAGGCCTCCCCGTAACCGACAGGGAACACGTATTTTTCTTCCGGGACCTTTTGCCGCCTCGCTTCGGCCAGGCTCATCATCAGCACGGCGGCGCCCTGATCGACAAAGATCATCGAGCACATCAACTTGGTGTAAGGGAAGGCGATCATCCGGTTCCGGTCCGAGACCGTGCAGAAATCATCCACGGTGCGCTCCTGCAGGAACCATGCATACGGATTCTCAACGGCCACGCGGCTCATGTCGGCATACAGCTCGCCGATCTCCCGCCTCTGCTCCTCCAGGGACTGCTTCTTCGCGTAGCGGCGCGCATTTTCGAACAGGGCGTAGACATCGGCCGGAACGATCAGGCCGTGACGTTCTTCGATAGGCGTGGTGCCGGCGCGGGTGTCACCGGCTAGATTCAAGGTCCCGGATTCCCGCTTCCAGGGCGGGCGCTCGTTGCATTTGCGGGCCGTGGACCTCGAGGCATACGATTCGGCGCCGCAGACGAGGGCGACCTTGATCTCCCCCCGGGCGATTTTGTCCGCCGCTTCCCCGAGCATCCATTGCGGCCCGCAGGCCCCCACGCCCGTGTACCACCGGATGCCCGGCCGGGCGCCGATCTTCTCCGCCACCCTGGCCGGCGGATCGGAGTAGGCCCAGGAGAGGATGTTGACTACGCCCAGCAGATCCACCTTCGTGAGCGCCCCTTCCGCCTTTCCGTCCTCCGCGGCCCTCCTGGCGGCCGTCTCGATCAGGTCCACGGGCTCGAGGATTTCCCCCATATCCTTCGGTCGGTTGACGATCTGGCCTACGCCTACGATAACGGGTATACGTTCCGGGTCCATTGAATCCACCCCCTGGTTCTGTCTTCCGTCGTACGTGTGGTCAATACCTTCGCACAGGACCCGAGAATAAATCAATTCCCCGATAGAGGAACGTATCTTGCTTGATTTCGCGAGGGGGACTCTTTACAGTTATAGGGAATAATTCTATCCAAATATGTGTGCAGCCGATGAAAAAAGAT
>WFRX01000442.1 GCA_015486285.1 bacterium | reverse complement strand
GGACGGGGGGTCAAGGAAATCGGGGAGGGGGGCAGACGCCGTAAAACGGAAGGACCCGCCGGCGCATCAGGAGACCGGCGGCGTCCTTCGGGCGGTTTTCCTTCTCGTGGTCTTCTTTTTCTTTTTCATCCCGAATCCGGTAATCACGTAGGTCCCGCTGCGGGAATCCACGTTGATTTCGATCAGGTCATGGCTCTGCGCATCTTCCAGAAGCTCGCTGAAGGTCCGGTAGCCGTAATACCCCTCGTTGAAGGAGGGCTTCTTCCGCTTCATCGTGTCCTTGACCATCGAGGAATACAGGATCGGCTTGTTTTCCCTCAGCAGGGCCTCGACCGAGTCGAGCAGCAGATTGAAGGCTTCCTGCTTTCTCTGCGGCACGTCGGATCCGACGGAAGGCGGATGGGGGGCGGGGCGTTCCAGGTCGTCATAGTAGATGAATTCGTCGCAGCTGGTCACCAGCAGGTCGGAGGATGATTCCTTGATGGCCAGCCCGATCACGTGTTTGCCGTTTTCCTTCAGCTTGGCCACAAGGGGAGAGAAATCGCTGTCGCCGGAAACGATCACGAAGGAGTCGATGTGCTCCTTCGTGAAGGAGAGTTCCAGGGCGTCGACCACCAGCCGGATGTCGGCGGAGTTCTTGCCGGTCATCGACCTCTTCGGGATTTCGATCAACTCCACGCCGGCCGCATGGAAGGCCTGTTTGTACGCCGAATACCGGCTCCAGTCTGAGTAGGCCTTCTTTACGACGATCTTGCCCTTTTCAACGAGCCTTTCCAGGACCTTCTGGATGTCGAAATGGCCCTCTTTCTTGTCCTTGAGCCCGAGGGCCAGATTCTCGAAGTCAAAGAAAACCGCAAGCGTGCGTTCCGACTTGTCTGTTTCCGCCATAAATGGGTTCCTATCTCCAATCAGGGGTTGCCTTTCGCGCCTGCACAACAATCGACGGCATCATAACGCCGCAGGTGGTATGCGTCAACAACGCGCCCGGGGCGGCAACGCATCATCGATGATACATCGGCCGATCACCCGCGGCCGGGGGCGAGGGACGCGACAGGGCCTTCCCCGCCGTTTTGTTGACTTCCGGCACCCGACCTGTCATCCTCCCGGGCTGTGAGACGGTCGAGGAGGCCTGCAAGGGGAAGAAGGTCGGAATCCCTCGCGGACCCGCCGCTATGACCGCGCACACAAGCCGTAACGTACCACTAGGGGAAACCATGAGAATCGCTTCGCCGGGTCACGAGATCCTCTTCATACCGGAAGGGGAGGAAATCCTCAAGAGAATCGAACACGCGGGAAGGACCTGCTACAAGTCCGAAGACCGGATCACGCCGGAGTCCGCCGCCGGCTTTGTGAGAAAGATCGTGGCCTCGGGCCACCACAGCGTGATCGAACATGTGTGCATCACGGTCAAATTCATCTGTGACCGTGGTGTCAGCCACGAGCTTGTGCGCCACCGGCTCGCCTCTTTCAGCCAGGAGAGCACCCGCTATGCAAACTATGGGCGGGAATCCTTCGGCCGGGAAATCACCGTAATCCGGCCCTTCTTCTGGGAGGAGGGCTCCAAGGCCTACGAGGTCTGGCTCGATGCCATGAAAGAGGCGGAACGGTCCTACATGACACTGCTTGCGCACGGTGCGCGGCCGGAAGAGGCCCGGAGTGTGCTTCCCAACAGCCTGAAAACAGAGGTCATCATGACCTGCAACATCCGCGAGTGGAGACAGGTTCTGGACCTCCGATGCTCCCGGGCCTCCCACGGCCAAATGCGCGAGATTATGCGCCCTCTTCTCCGGGACCTTCACGAACGCGTCCCGGTTCTCTTTGAGGACCTTTTTGAAAAACACCTGGGGGGCGCCCCTCCGCCCGGCTAGTGAATGACCGTTTCCCGCTTGGCCTCACGAAGCTTCTCGACAAAGTCGTCACTGGAGATCTCCCTGTGAAATTTCAGATTGAAGACCTCGGTGCCGTAGTGAGCGGCCAGACGGCTGCATAAGGCTGTCAGCATTTTCCTCAAGTCCTCCGGCCCGGCCTCGGGAGAGTCGAAGACCCAGACGGTGCCGTCTTGAAAGACCACCCGGCCCGTGCCTTGTATGTCCCCGCCGGGCTTTCGTACGATGGCGCCGAACAGATCGATCTGTTCGGTCTTGATGATGAAGACTTCACGGATGAAAACTTGTTCCAGACCCTTGTCGCCGATCCATTCGTTTGCACGCATGGCTGTAAATCCTTTCTTGCATGGGGAGGCTTCCCGCCCCGTTGAAAAAAAAATCCCCGGCTCGAAAAATTCGAGCCGGGGATACCGTTTTTCATCCGCCCGGTCAACGCGGTCCTTTTCAGACCTCGAAAAAGGACTTCTGCAGCACCATGCAGGCAGGTCTTCTGGCTTCCGGATCGTCCTACTTGCCGCGCCTTCCCGTCTTTACGACAGTGGCTTTGTGCGGCGTTCGTCCCCGGTTACAGCGGCGGGTCCGCGACGGATTCGCACCGTCTTCCCTGTTCGGCCCGAGTGGGCGCCTGCATGAATGTCGTTCAATAGATCCTTTAATTTATATTCATATGGCTAATCGTCATAGGTGTCTTCCCAGCCGGTGATCATCCCCTTGATGTATCCGAAAACGGTGTGTCCCGTGGTGGTCATATACACATGGATGATCACGAATGCCAGGATCGCAAAGGCGCCGGCCACGTGAACCGTGGCCAGCCATTTCAGGGAAAGATACTTGTCGATCCCCCAGGCTTCCCAGGAGTTGTAAGACCAGTAGAGCAGCCCCGTCGCCATTTGAAAGGGCAGCAGAAGCGTGGCGAGGGCCAGATAGGTAAACCGCTGCAGGGGGTTGTGCTTGGCCTCTTTCGTCTTTGGAAAGGGGTGGGAGTGGCCCGCGAAAATTCCGTAGATGTAATAGATGACCACATCGAAAAGATTCTTGGTCGTTGGGATGTACTGCTTCCACTCACCGGTAGTCACGATCCAGAAGAGAAAAACGAGAAAAGCGATCACCCAGAAGAGCCCGACACGATTATGGAGATAGGCGGCCCCTTCATAGCCAAAGAGCTTGAATCGGCCCGCGGCCTCGAATCCCGTCAGAAGCAGTGTAAAGATGATCGCCATCTGAAGCCAGTGCCAAAGGCGCTCATATTTGGTAAAAAGATAGATTCTCCCGGTTGGTTTTTCCGACATGCTCCACGCTCCCTTTATGGAATGAACTTTCGAGCCATCCGTTCGTCCAGGCCCTCCCCCGCAGGAAGGGATGGGGCCGGCCGCCCAAGATATCCGGCTTTTTCACCCGCATCTAGCCTACGCTTTTGCTTCTCCTGATGATCGCACCGATGCATCGTATAAGGGCATGGCCGCAGACACCGGCCAGACATCCGAGTATGAGGAGCAGGCCCAGGGCGTTTACGAGGTGGTGTCCGTCCCGTCCCGGGATGTACACCCCGGCGATCTTGGCCATGCGCCCGTTGTTTCTCGTATGACACTCCGCGCACTTGACGGCCTGCTCCTTCGGGGCCACCATGTGGGTGGTCGGCAGGACATACTTCGTGCGGACGTACCCGAACTTCCCGGAAAAGGGCATGCCCACGTCTTTCTGTCCCATGGCAAAGGCCTTGGGCCAGTCAAGGGTATCCCAGTAGCCGCCATCCTCTTCCGTGTATATCGCCGTCAGAAGCGTCTTGTAGACCTTGTCATAGGCCTGGTTACACCGATGGACCTTGAAGGGGAAAATGCGCGAGTTTTTGTCGTGCGGCCCCCCCAGCGGACGGCTGAGCCAGACCGTCTGGTCGGGATCGATCACGTCCTTGAACGTCATGTTGTGGATCGATCCGTTGAACCAGAAATACTCCGGTTTCACATTCTTTTTCCAGACGAAACTTCCCTTGATGCTCATGTAAACGGGCCTTCCGTCGGCATCCTTGACAACATATTTCTTGCCGTCCCTGGTCTTGCCGGACGTGGAATAGTCCCAGTCCATCTGGGTGGAACGTTTCCGGGCGAAGGTGGGGATATGACAGGCCTGGCAGGCCACCACATCGGTATGATCGTTCAATTTGTTGGCGAACCCGGACGTGTGGGGCTTGTCCGTATGGCATGATACACAGGTGATCCTCGTTCCCAGGTCGTTTTCGATAAGGCTTTCGCGGGTGGTTGCGGCCGGTATGCTGTACATCCTGCCCGCGATCTTGTGATCCTTGGTTGTATGGCATCGTGTGCACTGAAAGTTCTGGCCGTCAATGCCCATATGGACATCGAGTTCCTTGGTCGGGGTTCCGAGGGATTTGTCGAGATCCCCATGCTTTGTCGCCTCCCAGCCCCCGCCGTAGAAATGGCATGACCCGCAATGTTTCCGGGTCGGCAACTGGATTCTCTGGGCCGCCGCCTTCAAGTCCTGCTGCACGTCGTGCGCCATCTCCAGGGATTCTTCGTCGCCCTCCTCGAGAAAGGCCTCGATATCCTCAACGGCCTCTTCATAGTTGAAGGACAGGTCGCCGTGGCAGTTCATGCAATTGATGGTCACGGGCTTGCGGTCCCAGCCGATGTGACAGTCCAGGCACTCGTGGTCATGCATGTAGTTGGTGGAGACGCAAAAATTGTTGATGCTGTCCCCGCCCTTCCCGACGATACGGTCTTTGGTCGAGCTGGGCGCACGCCACGTCCAGTGGATGCTGTGCTGGAACTGGTCCAGGGTCTTGTTGTGGCAGGAAAGACACGTATCGGTGAGGTCCTTTGCAGACGTGAAATTCTTCTGAAGGGCCTCGAGCTTCGAATGGTCGACGGTCACCCAGGGTGCGTTCGGCTGAGCCGCAGGCTTGGCCGCCGGCGGCGCCGCATGCGCTTCGGCTGCTACCGCGGGTTCCGCACCGGCCGAGGCCGTTGACGCGCCCGCAACGGCCGGCTGGAGGGAAACGAACAGGGATGCCAGCACGATCACAAGTGATGGTCTCAAGAAGATTACCTCCCACATCGAATACGTTGAATATTGAATTGGCATCAAAAGTACCGTCCGCCCTCATGTCAGGAAACAACACAAAGGCCCGGCAGTGCTCCAGGGAATTGAAGATATCGGGTATCGATCGGACCGGAAACGGTGCGGGTCATGGCGGCATATGGGTACAACAGCCGCCATGACCACGATAGACCGCCCGACAGGGCCACCGCTGAAGGCACGCACGGATCAACGCGTGCTTGTGGTTCTTCTCGACATCCTTCCCGGTTTTTCGCCTACTTGCACTTGGCAGGGGCAGGCGAGTCCGCTGCGTGTTTGCGAAGATAGGCGTGTACGTCCGCAAGCTGCTTGTCCGTCAACTTGCTCCACTCCTCTTTGCACTTGAACAGATCAAACTTCTTCTTGCTGAATATCCGGTCCCACTGGGACATGGTCTTGTCGGACGGGCTCACGGGAGGCAGGTCGGTGTCGACCTCCCCGCGGGCGTGACATGCCTTATACACCTTTCTGTAGGTGTACTTCCCTTTCCGGATGTTACCGTCTGCCATGCATTCACTGGCAACCATAACCGCAAAGCAAACCATTATCAGGGCAAGAATCGTTCTCTTCAACATAACGGAAGCCTCCTTTCCAAGGGCGTTTGTCCTTCTACATTCGCATCGTGGCCGAGAGATAGATGAGCCAAACCTTGTCCATTACAGGAAACAGCGCATCCAGAGACGACATGCTGGAAATCTTCACCGGCTTTCCCAGGGGATTTCCGCTGCCGGAATACTCGTAATTATAGTACTGGCCGGACAACTTCAGGAAAAAGTGCTCGCCGTATATGGGCTGGATGTAATAGCCTTCGAACACATGGCCCCGGGTCGCCAGCTTGCTCCCCACAAGGGAGTCCTCAGCACCGGTGAAGTTGAACCAGTACTTCGAGCCGTAATTATACTCCAATCCGAGCTTCCCGTCCAGGGGCATCGGGATCCTGGCGCCCGCGTAGATGCTGTAGCCGTCCTGGGAGTCAAGATTGCCGTTCGAACTCAGCAGGCCCATTCCCATGAGTTCGTAGAATGGATTCTTTGAAATCGTCGAGGGACTGGTGTGGGACCAGGAACCGGCGATGAAGAAATCGATGTCGGCGCCCACGAGCTCCTCGAAATTGGTCCTCAACAGCAGTGAAACGGCGTCCCACATCCCTATGCTGGTGGTGGGCTCCACCCTGCTCACATACCCGCCGGTGTTGGGGGAGAAGGTATAGACGCCGCCCTGCCCCTTGTTCACCGTAAAAGGCATGACCGTGGTGCCGATGAATCCGTCCGTCACGTCAAAGGCGCGGGCCCAGTTCACTACGGCGCTCGTGACATCATCGTTGTACAGGGTCGCGATGATCCCGAAAAGCCGGGAATCGTTCACATCCGCCTCGGGGTTCATGGTCGTGCTGTTCCCGTATTCTCCTTCAAAGCCCACGCCGTAGCAGAACTTCACGGCAAGGCCGGGAACCTGGGTCACGTCTTCCAGCCCGACATCAAAGGACATTCCGTCGAACTGCCAGTTGATGATGGTGGCAAGCGGCGAGCCGCCCTCGAGGCTGTACATACGGTACTCGAGCGGGGGGCCCTCCGTGGCGGGACGCCGTCCCACGGAGAAATTGAGCGGCACGTTGAAATAGGTGTCGTGATAGTTGATGTAGGCCCTCTCCAGGTGAATGATGTCGCCGTGGGGATGGGTGGATGTGTTTCCGTCCAGGGTGATGTCGTTGAGGCTGCCCCGGTTCACATTGACGCCGGCGCTGTCGCCCCACACCTTGTACATGGCAAGCCTCCCCGCGAAATCGAGGTGGCTGTTGTACTTGGCCTTCAGGTTGAGGCGGAAACGGCTGGTGTATACATCGTCATTGTCCACGTCGAATTTGTTGGGCGGAGGAACCATGCCCGCCGCAAACATCCCCTGGATCATCTGCTGGATCTGAGGGCCGGTGGCCCCGTTGAGCCCGCCGCTCATCGGGTCGGACGGATTATAAGGAATGAAGAAGGCATTGACCACGTCCGCGGGAGCGATCCGAACGTCGTCGTAATGGATCGTCTGAAACGTGCTCCTCATCTCGAAGCCCAGCGAGATCTTATCCGTCATGGTATGGAGCTCGGCCGTATCCATCCGCTCTCCAAGATCGGAAAGTTCCTCGTCCGTATCTTTCTGCTTCTCGGCAGCAGCCTTTTCTTTCTCGGCCTGTTGTTTTTCAAGCTCCTGCAGCTTGTCCCGCATCTGGGTCATCACATCGCTCATCTCTTTCATCTGGGCCTTCAAGGCCTCGATCTCGCTGTCCGAACCGGCAGCGAGGCAGGCGGAGGGCCGCCAACCGTTCCAGAAGAACAGTGTGAGCAAAGACAACCAGAGTACAAACAGCTTGACCGAACCCTTTCTCGTTTGCATAGAACTCTTCATCCCCCGCTCCTCCTTGTTTTGTGCTACATGGATTGGGACACGCCCCACATTCACTTTCGTAACAGGGAAATCCGTAACGCCTCGGTACGCCCGGGCATCGCCGGCGGTGCAACTGTGGACGGCTCGCACACCCGGACAAGATTCCATCCGGGAATCAGAAGCCTATTGCAGAGGTCGTACCAGAGCGGACAGGATACGGCCTTGACATTCCATAACAGGCTGATTTGTCAGCATAAAGCCAGGAAATGAAAAGGCGGCACACAGGGCGCCATGGCGAGCAGAAGAGACCAGAACAGGGATCGTGCGTTTCATAAAGAAACACTGCCCCCCCCTGAATTCCTTCCCCAGAAAGAAGAATTCCCTGGAAATCAAAGAGAAAACAGGCTCGCGTTTCGCGTGAAACACATGAAACTTTTTGAACGCATTTTCGGGAGCATGCGTACATCTTAAAAAAAATTTTTCAGGAAATGTTCGGGGGCAACGAATTGACACGGGGAAAGCGCCTCGCTACAGTCCCTGCATACCCTTCCCGACCTACGCCCCCCTGCAGGGGCCGGGGCCCCCAATATGAGAAAGTTCTTCTATCCATCCAGCATTGCGGTTTTCGGCGTGGGGAACCATGAGGGGAACCTGGCCAGGCACATCGTGCTCCATTGCCGGGAAATGGGCTTCCAGGGCCGTATTCATCCGGTCGGGAAGAAAGCGGGCACCGCGTACGGGATCGATATCTGTACCGATCCGGATGCTCTCCCGGGCGGAATCGATCTTGCGGTCATTCTCGTCCCCGCAGCCTTTGTTGCCGAAACGATGGAGGCGTGCGGCCGAAAGGGGATCCGGCATGCCATCATCTCTACCGGGGGCTTTCGGGAATTCGAGGGAGACCGGAGTCGGGCCGAAAGGGAGATCCTGGAGGTTGCCGGCCGCTATGGGATTCGCTTCATCGGGCCGAATTCCATCGGGGTGATCTGCACCGGGTCAGGCCTGTGCTCGCCCTTCAACCCGATGCAGGCCGGGCGCTTCAAAAAGGGGTCGACCAGCCTGATCATCCAGAGCGGGGGTGTAACCACGCAGTGCGCCTACTCTTTTTCGGACGAAGAGATCGGTTTCTCGAAGATCATCAGCGTGGGCAACAAGCTGAACGTCGATGAGATCGACCTGATCGAATACTTGAACGACGACGAGGACACGGAGCAGATCCACCTCTACCTGGAAAGCATCGAGAACGGTCCCGCCTTGATGCGTGTCGTATCGAAATCGACCAAGCCGATCGTGGCCTTCAAGGCGAATGTGAGCCGAACGGCGTCAACGATCGCCATGTCCCATACGGCCGCACTGTTCAACGACGACCGCGTCGTGGACGGAGCCTTCCGGCAGGCCGGCATCGTCCGCGTTGAGAGCATCCATGAGATGACCGTCTGCGCAAAGGCCCTGCGACTGCCGCCCCTCAAGGGGAACCGGCTGGTGGTCATCTCCCTGTCCGGCGGATTTTCCGTGATCCTCGGTGACATGTGCGAGAGGCTCGGGTTCGAGTGCCCCGAGCTTCCGAGGCGGCTCCTGGACCGGATCGAGGCATACCGCCGCGGCGGGGTCATTCGCATGTCCAACCCGATGGACTTCGGCGACATACACGATGTGCGGGGGCTCATGTTCGCCTTGGAGCAGTGTCTGGCCCTCGATTTCGTTGACGGGATCGTTCTCTGCCATATGATCGAGCCGGAAATGATGCGCATGTTCCGCGGAGCGGGCGGCACGCCGGAGGAATTATTGGCGTTTTTCGACCGGTTGTGCGCGAGCACGGGCAAGCCGATCGCCCTCAGCTTTTTCGGCCGGCGGGAACAGGTCGAAGGGCTCAAGAAAATACCCGTCTTCCCGGTATTCAACGATCCGATGGAGAGCGTGCGCGCTATGCGCATGCTGCTCGAACACGGGCGCGCAGGCTGCTGAAAGCCTCCTTCCGCGGCGCAGACCGCATGAGGCCGCCTGTCAGGGCGCCCCGTCCTTTGCGGCGAGTTTTTCCGCGATATCCTTTCGTAAGGCCTTCTTGATGATCTTCCCCACCGGGTTGCGGGGAATCGCCTCCACGGTTTCGAGCCGCTCCGGCAGCTTGTACACGGCGGAGCCCTGGTCCTTCATGAATGCGACAATGCCCTCCAGGGTCACCGTCCTACCCGGATTGGGCACGACATACACGCAGGTACGCTCTCCGAGGTCCTCGTCCGGCATGCCGACCGCAGCGGCGTCCTGAACGTCGGGGTGCGCCAAGATGAGGTTCTCCACCTCCTGGGCGCTGATGTTCAGCCCGCCCCGAATGATGATGTCTTTGGCCCGGTCGTAGAACTTGAGGTACAGCTCCCCCTTGAGCTGAAACAGGTCTCCCGTCTTGAGAAAGCCGTCCGCATCAAAGGCCGTTTCGTTCAGGTCGGGACGTCCGAAATATCCGGCGATGTTGTTCGGTCCCTTGTAGAGCAGTTCGCCTACGGCCCCATCCTCTGTCAGTTCTCTTCCATCCGGGTCCACGATCTTGAGCCGGACGAACTTCGCCATCGGGATCGACCACTCGTGCCCCTCGACCCCGTATCGCGGGAAGTGATCCACGCGCAGGTTGATGTCGGGCACATCCCTGACCCCGGAGACGAATCCGGTCCCTTCATTCTGTCCCCAGATATTGCCGATATCGATATTCCATCGCTTCTTGAATTCCTGCATCGACCAGAGCGACGGCGGAGCGGACCCCACCGTGATGGCCCGGATGTGGCTCAAGTCGACATCGGCCGCCGCAGGATGTTTCAGCAGGAGGTTCAGCACGGCCGGAACCAGCAGGGTGTAATTGATCTTCTCTTCGACGAGCTGGTGGAGCAGGAGCATGGGTTCGAAGGGATGGTGCAGCACGATGGTACCGCCCAGGAGGATCCAGGGCATCAGCACGGTCCCTACGGCTCCCATGTTGACCAGGGGACCGGCCGTGAGCATGATGTCGCCGGGTTCCATACCGGCGGCCGCGGCCATGTCGGATTGACACCGCCAGTTGTTGTGGCTGAGCGGGCAGCCCTTGGGCTGGGCCTCGGTCCCCGAGGTCCAGCAGATCGTGAAGATGTCGTCGGCGTCGATGGGAACCGCGTCGAGGCCCGGGTCCGCAGGCCCGGAGATCATCTTGCGGAGGTCTTCATACGAGAAGATGCGGCCGAGCGACGGGACCCTTTCCTGTATCTCGCGGCCCATGGCGAGATGCCGGAACCCGTGGAAGGACTCCACCGTAATGAATGCCTTGGCCCGGGTCAGGTCCGCCACGTAGGCAAGCTCTTTGGAACGCCACTGGATCGGAATGGGGGACAGGACCGCCCCCGTCCTCGCCACGGCCAGGTACAGCATGGCCAGCTCCCAGCAGTTCGGCAGCTGGACGATCACAATATCGTCCTTGCCGATCCCCGAGGCCGCGAGCGCGGACGCGGTTCCGTCCACGGCGCGGGCAAGCTCCGCATAGGTGACCCGTTCAGGCGGGGCGCCGAGCAGGGCCTCCTTGTTCCGGGGATCCACGAGGGCCGTGCGTTCCGGCGTTTTTCGCGCGTGCTCTTTGAAATCTTCGAGCAGGGTCTTCCTGCCCCAGCATCCCAACTCCGTGTAGGCCCTGATTTGTTCCTTTGATGCGAGTATCATGCGCTTTCCCTTCCTTCAAGTCGTAAAACCCCTTGCCGGCCGGGGCTGTGGCCTGGTTCGTTCGTCCCTTCCTTCTACAAACTCATCCGGCACAAATCAAGAAGGAAAAAGATGGGATCGCAGATTTCCCAAGAAGAACATTTGCAACCTGATACGTGATAGGTTACACTGTGGCGCATGATCAAGAAATTCAGGCACAAAGGGTTGAGGAAGCTGTTTGAATCCGGGCTCACTTCAGGTGTTCAAGCACAACATGGAACGAGGCTTCGACAGATCCTCGCACTGCTTGAAACAGCCGATTCAATCGAAGACATGGATTTGCCCGGTCTCGGTTTGCATGAATTGAAGGGGCAACGAAAAGGAGCGTATGCAGTCAAAGTGAGCGGAAATTGGCGAGTTACATTCAGAATCACTGACGGGGATGTCATGGATGTCCATTACGAAGACTATCACTAATGGGGTTAACCATGGGAATGTACAATCCTCCTCATCCGGGAGAAATCATTAGAGAATTCTGCATTGATCCTCTGGGCCTGACGGTTACGGAGGCAGCGGAAGCTATAGGGGTTACCCGGAAAACGCTTTCGGCCCTGCTGAACGGACGTTCCGGCATAAGCCCTGAAATGGCCCTCAGGCTTTCCAAGGTGTTCGGTCGTTCGCCTGAAGGATGGTTGAAGCTTCAACTTCAGTATGATTTGTGGACGACTCAGCAGAGAGTAGATCTGAAAGACCTCAAACGAATCGAAGCTGCATAAAGGGCCGGGAAACCCGGCGATCGTGTAATAAAGGGGCCGCGTCCCCGGAAGGACGCGGCCCCTTGGATGTAGAAGGATGGATCCGCCCGGCTTCTACCTTCTCCGGCGCACAGCCACGATGCCGAACGCCGCGGCAACGGGGATCAACAGGAAGGCCAGGAGGCCCGGGAGGCTTCCCTGTTCGGCCGCTCTCGTTCCCTAAACCGAGGCGTCTGCGCCGGCTGCGCAGCCCCCACCCCCACCGCAATCCGGGTCCGCGCTGTCTGTCTTTCCGTCGCAGTCGTTGTCTATCCCGTCCGCGCAGTTGCCGGCGGCCGTGCTCTCGGCGACCCCAGGATTCACGTTCGGGTCATTGTCATTGCAGTCGTTTCCGCCGCAGGCCTTGTCAAAGAACCCGTCCCCGTCGAACTCGCACACCCCCGGCGATACGTCCGGGACGCTGATCGCATCCAGATCGACAAAAGTCGCCTCATTCGGGGCGATGCCCATCTGGGTGACATCGTCCAGGAAGAGCACGCTTCCGTTCATGCAGTCCGTTATGTAGATGTCGCCGGGATCAAGAAGAAGCGGCGGCGGGGGATTGATCCCATCCACCGAGAACAGAAAGCACAGAGGGCCGCTGCCCAGTGGGGGATAATTGGCGCACACATAGTTCGGGACGAGGTGTACCGCGTCGACATCGACGGCGGGCACCGGGTCGCCCGTAGTAATCCCCATCTGCGTAAAGTCATCACAGGCCAACACCGGTACGCCCCCGTTGAGAGGGCTGAAATAGATGTCCCCCGGGTCGAGCCCGGCAGGTGCGTCGAAGTCGGGCGAGAAAAATGCACCCGGGGGGCCGGGAATGAGTCGATCCTCGTAGGCGTCCACGTCGTCGTCCAGGCCGATCGGCGGCGGATCGCCCATGAGGCCGAGAAACGCCTCGGTGGCCTTCGTGGGAAAAGACGCACCGACAGGCGGCAACGGCGAATAGAATAATTCGACCGCGTTGTCCGGGGGGCCCGCGCCCGGGCCGACGTCTCCATCGTCAATGGAGATCAGGACACCCGGGGGATCTCCCGCCATGGGCGCGAACGGATCGTTGGGGACCGCGAAGCTGATGCCGTCCGTGTCGTAGGCAATGGCACCGGGAGGGGGAGGGACCACCGCAAGAGACGGCGGACCGGGCATGTCGCCGTCATCCAGCTCCGGAGCCAACCCCGGCAGGTACGTGTCTCCGGGATCCGCCACGATCGCCGGGACCTCAGCGGGCTGTTGGTCGACCGAGAATCCGGCCCAGGCCTGCGGGCCGGCTCCGAGGACCAGGGCGATTGCCGACAAGAACAGGATACCTTGTTTCATGAGCCTGTCCTCCTCTTTTAGTTGTAACGTGTAAAACTCTTTTAATCCATTGAGCCGCTCGATACAACCTTTTTTTTCTACAGACGGGGTTTCGCAGGGGCAATATGCCCGGGCCGTGTGAACCGGATGTGAAGCTTGAGCAAAACTTTCGATTCTTGATTGAGTGTTATGAATTGAGAACGACTCACCAACAGGAGGGCTCCGAGGTGAAGAACGGTAAATGCAACGCTCTCGTTACGGCAATCGTGGGGGTGGTCTTTTCCGGCTGCGCTGCCAAGGCCGTCAACACAACCGAATGGGGAGACCTGAAGGCCGACCCTGTGGCCGACGAGATCTCCCGCAAGGTCCGGAAGATCCTCGACCTTCAGGTCAGTCCAAAGGGCCTAGCCGAAGGGAGGCGTAGGGCCTCTTGTGCCAGCCCTGTTCCAAATTCGATTTGTGCCGGGCGACTTTGTAGCTAGCACTCCATCAATTGTCCGCCCGTAACATTGATCGCCTGTCCGGTAAGGTAAGAAGAGGCCTCGGAGGCGAGGAAGACGACTAGATTGGCGACCTCTTCCGGCGTACCGATCCGCCCCAGCGGGATGGTCTTGCACATCTCCTGTTCCTGCACTTCCGGGGTCGTCCCGAGGAACCGGGCCTCCAGGCCGAATCGCCACTTCTCCAGGTCGGTCTTGACCTGTCCCGGGCAGATCGCATTGAAACGCAATCCGGTGGGCGCCAGTTCCCTGGCCATCACCTTGGTGAGCATGATGACGCCCGCCTTTGCCACGGCATAGGCCCCGTTGAACAGGGGAGGGACCTTGCCGGCCCGCGAGGCCGTATTGATGACGCTCCCCTTCCGGCCTTCCATCAGGGGGAGCACCGCCCGCGTCACCCGGAACACGCTGTGGAGGTTCACGTCGAGGGTCTTCATCCAGGCGTCTTCGTCGTAGGTGTGCACCGCGCTCGGGACGCCGAAAGAGGCGCCCGCATTGTTGCAGAGCACATCAACGTGGTCGAAGTCCTCCCGCACCCGGTCGACCATCCGGCGTATCGAGTCGCCGCTCGTCACGTCCACCTCGACCGCCAGGCCCCGGACCCGAAACCGCTCCGCCAGATCTGCCGCGATCTCCCGCATCTCCTGCTCGGTACCGGTTCGCACGGCTTCAGACGGCCCGGGTTTTCGACCGAGGTCCGCTATGATAACGTTCGCACCGCAGGAGGCGAGCTTCGCTGCAATGGCGTAGCCGATGCCGGTACGCTTGCCCGACCCGGTGATCAATGCGGTCTTGCCCTTAAGGTCTTCGTACATGTCGCCTTTCCTCTCACGGTCTACGGCGCCACCTGCCGAGTCAGGAGCGACCGATGATCCTGTTGCCCACCTTCACCGCTTTCCCCGCATCCGGCGCGTATCCGTTTGCTCCTATCCTGTCCGCGAACGCCTGGGTGACGGGCGCCCCCCCGACAATGAACTTTGCCTCGGGATCGAACTCCCGGATCGTCTGGATGACCTTCTCCATCTCCCCGATCGTGGTCGTCAGGAGCGAGGAAAGGCCCACCAGGTCCGGCCTCTCCTTGTGGTAAGCCTCCAGAAACCGGGCCGCCTTTACATTGATGTCCAGATCGATCACCTTGAACCCGGCCCCCTCGAACATCATCTTCACCAGGTTCTTGCCGATATCGTGAATGTCCCCCTCCACGGTGCCCAGCAGCATCGTGGCCTTCGGGGCCACGCCGCCGCGGACGATGGCCGGCTGCATGACCTCCATGCTCGCCTTCATGGTCTCGGCCGCCACGAGAAGTTCCGGCAAAAAGGCCTCGCCCCGGGAAAACCGCTCTCCGAGGGATTCCATGGCCGGCCTGAGGCCCTTTTCGAGGATCGCCTGCGGCGTTGTACCCGCGCTCAGCGCCTCTTCGGTCAGCCGCTTGATCGCCTCCACATCTCCAGCGAGGAGGGTCTCGCCCAGGCTGGTCATCCGTTCGTTCATGTGCGCAACCCCCTTTTCTGCTCGTCGAGCGGGTCGTCGACAGGGTTCACAGGTTGATCGGATAGGCGCCGTATCTTCTGGCCGCCTTGACCATGGCAATGTAGTTTTCCGGCTTGCAGCCCGGATGGATGGAATTGGAAGAGCTGATGATGTAGCCCCCGCCGGGCGCGGCGATCCGGATGGTCTCCCGCACCGCCTGATCCACTTCCTCCACCGTGCCGAAGGGAAGGAGGAAGCTGCAGTCGATGTTCCCCACCACCGCCGCCCTTCCCTTCAGGTGGCCCTTGACCTCCTTGATGTCCATGCACTGCGGCTGGATCGGGTGTATGCCGTCGAATCCCACCTCCACGAGATCGTCCAGGATGGGCCAGAGGTTCCCGTCGGAGTGCTTGACGGCCTTCATTCCCTGCTCGTGACAGAAGGAGATGAGCTCCTGGTGATAGGGCTTGATGAACTTCCTGTACTGATCCGGACTCATGAGGGTGCTGGTGTTGAAGGCCAGGTCCCCTTCCAGAATGATCACATCGGCGCCATGGCCCCGCGCCATCTTCAAGGCGGCCTTGCAGAAGTCCGTGGTGACCCTCGCCAGGGCGAAGACCAGCTCTTCGTCCCTCATGTAGTCCAGCAGAAGCTTGTCCATGCCTCCCCGAAGCTGCCAGGAGAGCCGGAACAGGTCCGGGATCGCGAAGAAGTGGGCCACGTCCCTGCCCATGGTCTGCACGAGGTACTGGAGCATGGCATAATCGCCCGGATCCGGTTCGAAGGCGAGCTTCGCGATGTCCCCGACGCCCTGCACCGGGCCCTCCACCGGCACGGGCTCCCCGGCCTCGGAGAGATGGTAGGTCGTGCCGTACTTGTCCCGCGCCAGATCCTCGCCGACCCGTTCTTTCCGGATGATGAACACCGTGGAGATCCCGTCGTTGCCCAGCTCTTTCAGGATCAGGGAGAGGAGGTCCATGTAACGGATCTGTTCTTCCAGGTCCATGTCGGTTATGTGCTTGACGGGGGGAACATCATCCGTGAAGTGCTTGCCCAGGTTTACGATGCTGGCCTCGTTGATGCCCATCTCAAAAACAGGAACCCTGTCCGGCTCGGCCAGGTCCAGGGCCTTCATGATACGCTCTTTTCCGGTGAGCACCTGACGCATGCGGGTTCCTCCTCGTTGGATGGACGTAGTCCCAAGGAAAGGCGGGGCGGATCCCGGCCGGCAGAGCGCCGGACCGCCATTGCATGCTATCGGCGGCGCCCGGCCCCGTCAAGGCGCTTCACCGGGAGCCCGGCGACAGGCCGTGTTGAGTTTTGGACCGGATCTACCGAATAGAGAGGTCGGTGTACTCAATCGAACACGAGGACCTCGACTCCGGGCCATGGACGAGCACTACATCCCCGTAGACATTCAGCTTCTCCAGCCCGGCGTGGAGAAGCCTTTTCAGCTGTACATCCACCTGGGGGACCGCTTTGTCCCCTACACCCAAGGAAACGGCTTTACAGAGGAAACCCGCCAGCGACTGTTTCGGGAGGGCATCCGGACCCTTCACATCCGCGAGGAGGAAAAAAACGACCTGCGGGACTATATGAACCGGAACCTGCAGGCCCTTCTTGCCGATCCTTCACTGACCCAGCAGGAAAAATCGAGCATCGTTTACGACACCTGCATCTACCAGCTCGAGAAGCTCTGGCAGGCGCCGGACGCAAAATCCATCGAAGACAGCAAAGAGATATTCCGCCGGACGGTTGACCACGTCATCTCCTCGAACCGGGACGCCATTCGTGACATGATCCTCATGATCTCCCACGACACGAGCATCTACACGCATTCCGTAAACGTCGGGCTCCTGGGGACGAACCTGGTCCGCGAGATCTACCGGAACGCGGACAAGGATCTTCACGAAATCGGCTATGCCATGTTTCTGCACGATATCGGGAAGACCCGGATCCACCATCGGATTCTCAACAAGCCGGGCCGCCTGTCGCCCGAGGAATGGGAGATCATGAAGCTTCATCCTGAAAAGGGCTATGAACTCCTGTCGAAGGAGGGACATCTCACGGAAGAAGCCGCCGTTACGACCCTGGAGCACCATGAAAGGTGTAACGGGGGGGGATATCCGAAAGGCCTGCAGGGCTCTCAGATCGATGAACTGGGAAAGATCTGCAATCTGGTCGATTCGTACGATGCCCTGCTGGCCGACCGCGTCTACAAGCCCGCCCTTTCACCCTACCAGGCCCTCAAGATCATGAAAGAGGAGATGCGGGATCAGTTCGACCAACAGATGTTCAAGGAGTTCCTGTACATGCTGTATTGATCCGGGCCGCCGGCAGGGTGACAAGAAATGTACTGATTACATTGTAACGATGAGGCGTACTTCCTGTACGTGGAATGACGAGGGATGAAGCCGAACGCCGCAGGGGGCCGTTGCTCGGAAGCCTGCTAGGGGGCCATATCGAACAGCTCCTTGAACCCCGACGGTTCGTGGGGCCCCACGATGAGCTGCTCAAGGACGCCGAGGCCTTCTTTTTGGCCCATCCGCACACGGCTGATCGCCTGAATGTGGAGGTAGAGGGGAGAGGCCTCATCCACGGAGTCCAGGTCGATCGCGTCATACGCAACGACCAGCTGATCGCCATGGTCGTTCCCGTGCCCCCATTCGGGGTGGAGGTATCCGAGCCCGGACATATAGAACGGGTACAAGGGCTCAAGCTCGAAAACGAGTTCCTCTCCGCTGGCTCGCTGAAAGAAGATCTCGGCCGATTCCGCGTGGCGCGTTCCGGAACGAAAATGCAGGCGGCTGGACACGGCCTTCATGGTTTCCGGGGCGCCGTCGTGGAGAGGTGCGAGGATTCCGTGGGTGTGCCAGGCCTCGCCCTTTTCGTCCGCATTGATGTCGTAGAGCGCGATACAGTCCTCGAAGTTCAACGGCGCCCACAGCCAGTAGAACTGGAGCATCATGCCCCGCGGGGCGGACTCGTCCGGTTTTCCGACCGGGCGCACCCCCCAGGATCGGTCCCGGGTCCCCAGCCAGATCTCGGGTGTGACATCCATGCGGGCGCCCTTGACCTCGATGGTTCCGTGATACGAACCGTTCTGGGTCAGACGGGTGTAGTCCATGAGGAGGCCGGGGCCGAAGTCGCGCGTGAAGCGGGGCTCCTCCAGGGCCACAGCCCGAGCCCTGAAGGTCAAATCGGCCTTGATGCCGCTCTCGGCATCGTCCACAAGGATCCGCAGAGACCGGAGGGGTTCAACGACCTGGATGGAAATCGGCCCGACCCGTATATCCATCCGCTCGCCGCCCAGATGCCGGGAGGCCCGCAGGTTATGCTGGATCCCGTCGTGGATCACGCAGAACGATGCATCGATGACATCCCGGTTCGGATAGAGGCCCAGGGCAAGGGCGAAAAACTGCCGGCCTTCCTTTGCATATCCATTGAAGAAGTAGCGGTCGTAGAAATTCCTGTCTGTCCCGGGCCTGGCGATAGGATCGGGGCGCTGGTGGATCGGATAATCATCCGCCTTGGTCAGCATTGCGAATCCTCCTGTGGCACACGAGAAACTCCCTCGAGACGGTTCGGCGGGCGCTCAGCCCCACGGGGTCTTCAGCATACGACAGGTCCGGACACGTTTCAATCATGAGCGACGGACCACCCTCTAATGCCCGAAGACGATTCGGGTCAGGATAGGCATCGCCAGGTACGCCCCGACCGCACTGCCAAGGTTGGCGAAGACCACAACCAGCAGAATTCGCGTAACCGAGTTTTTCCAGAACCCCCGGACGCTGAGGATGTCCTCCTGGAGTCGCTCGAAATCCACGACCTTCGGCCTCCTCAAGTAGGCCTCACTCAGCCCCGCGAACCATCCGGCCGCCAAGGTCGGATTCATGGAGGTAATGGGCGATGCACACGCCGCCACGAGTATCGAGATCGGGTGCCCCAGGGCAAGCGCCGTCCCGAGAGCGGCGAACAGCGCGTTGCTCAGAAACCACCACTTCACCATTTCGACCCCCCGGTCCGCGCCGCCCGCATAGAACCCGCCGGCGACCAGGGCGAAAATGACGAGGGGAACGAGCCATTTCCACAGGGACTTCCGGCCCGGCGGCACGTACTCCAGGGGGGAAAGGTCGTCGATCGGGTCCTCGAGCTGTTCCGTCAAGCCCTTGACGTGACCCGCGCCCACCACCGCGAGTACCCTTTTCTCATGGAGGTCCATGATCTTCCTGCCCATGTAGGCATCTCGCTCGTCGAGGAGTACTTCCTTGACAGTGGGAGCCTTCTTCCCGATTTCTTCCACGGCGGCCGTGAGCACGTCCTTTTCCTTGAGTTCCTCGATCGCCTCCTCGTCCAGATCCTCGGCCCCGAACAGGGCGGTGACCGACGAGAGGATCAGCATGAAGCGTTCTTTGAAAGTGAGCTTTCGCCATGTCCGCTGGAGTGTGATCTGGACGGGCCGGTCGATCAGGGCAACCGGGATGCCCGCCGCCTCCGCCACGAGGATGGCCTCATGCATCTCCTGCCCCGGCCGGACCCCGAGCTTCTCGCCGATCCGCTTCTGAAAGGCGGCCAGGACGAGATTGGCAAAAAGGAAGGAGGCCTTCTTCTCCCGGATGACCCCCACGATGTCGGTCTCCTCCCAGCTCTTGGGGTTTCTGAGCACGTCGTACCTTCGCTTACACAGCTCCACGGCCACCACATCCGGGTGTGCGGCCTGTATCGACTCCCGCACCTCCTGGACCGAGTCCCTGGAAACATGTGCGGTACCTACCAGAATGATCTCTTTGTCGCCTGTGCGAACGGTTTCAATAGACACGTCGACCTTTCCTGAATCCAGAGGTCTCGCGGCATTCCTCTGCTCTTGTTCCGGTTCCGAGTGGGCGTTTCCCGGGGGCCGCCGACGCGTGGCCGCCTTCGCATCGCCGACCCCCTCGCTGTCGCATGATACGCGAACCGCTTCCTTTTTGCATCGTCCCCGCTTCCTGCCGACTTGACCCCTTTTTCCCGCAGGCTTCGGCCTTTCACCTGCCACACCGGCCATCCCGAATCTTGACGCAGAGGGGAGAGCGTGCCATCCTTTCAACTTCATCTCCTGCCGCACATAGGTTTCCGCAGGCCAGAGACAACTCGTTAAGGCATCAAAATGAAACGATTTTTCGAGGCTCGCTCGGTGGCCCTCATCGGGGCTTCCACCCAGCAGGGCCGGCCCGGCCACCAGTTGTTCCAGAACATGGAGGCATGCTTCGGCGACCGCTTCTACCCTGTCAACCCCCGGGTGGACAGAATCGGGGACAAGCGTTGCTATGGCGCCATCCTGGATGTACCGGCGGAGATCGATCTGGCCGTCATCTTCATCCCGGCCTCCGCAGTGCCCGAAGCCCTGGAAGGGTGCGCGGAAAAGGGGATCCGACGCGTCATCATCGAATCGGCGGGATTCGGCGAATCCGGCCCGGCGGGCAAGGCCCTGGAGGCCCGCTGCCTCGCGATCGCCAAGGAACACGGCCTGCGCCTGTGGGGCCCCAACTGCATGGGGCTGATCAATGTTCACCGATCCATGGTTCTCTCCTTTATGGCGTCGTGGGTGTGGCAGGGCGTGTTCAAGCCCGGCGAGGTCTCTCTCGTTGTGCAGAGCGGTATGCTCTCCGCAGGCTTTTTGACGCACATCCTGAGCCGGAGGCCTTTCGGCCTCTCCAAGGTCTGTTCGATCGGGAACAAGATGGACATCGACGAAACAGATCTTCTCGAGTACTTCCTGGACGATCCGGAAACCGAAGTGATCGCCATGTACCTGGAATCGCTGGAAAGAGGCCGTCGATTCGCGGAACTGGCCCGGTCGACGAACAAGCCGATCGTCGTGCTCAAGGGGGGACGCAGCCCCTTCGGCAAACAGGCGGCCCTGTCGCATACCTCTGCGCTTGCCCAGGACGCGCGCCTGATGGATGGCGTGCTCCGCCAGTCCCGGGTGATCCGGGTCCGCGGCATGACCGAGCTGCTCGATGTGGCCCGCTGCCTTGCCGTGGCGAAGGGCAAGGGCCCCTCCCGCCCCCGTACGGCCGTGCTCACCTTTTCCGGAGGGGGCGGTGTCGTGACCGCCGACCACATCGCCGACCAGGGGATGGAGCTTGCCGCCCTCGCGCCGTCAACCCTCTCCAGGATCAAAGAGATGTTCCCGGAGTGGATGGATCCCTCCAATCCGGTGGACCTGTATCCGGCTTACGAGAAGCGGGGCACAATCGAAACGCTGAAGCACACGATCGAGGCGGTGATGGAGGATCCCGGCGTAGATGCCGTATATCTCCATGTTTTCGCCCCGCCTGTCCACACGCCCCCGTATGACTATGACCACATGGCCCGCCTGATGGCCGACCACCGGAAGCCCATGGTGGTCTGGATCCTCGGACCGCGGGAGTCCGTCGGCAAGGTCGCCGGCGAGTTCGAGAAGCGGGGAATCCCGGCGGTCGACGAATTGAACCGGGGGGTTCGGGTGTTGGCGGCCCTGACCATGCGCGCCTAGCCGCCCCTCCGAGGACAGGCGCGCCGCACGGGGCCGATGGGGCGGGTGTCCAAGAAGCCGGCCGGGGCAATCCTGCATCCAAGACAGGGACAGGGACAGGGAACAACCGGATCGGCCGAGACACTGGCGGAAGCAAAGGAGAGCAGACATGGCGCGGCAACCGCTCGCATCGAGGTGCAGACGTTCGATACTCCTTGCCGTCCTGCTGGCCGGATGTGCGGGAACGGCGCCGCGGACCGTCAACCCGCCGCAGGCAGAGGCCCCCAAGGCAATCGAGGCCGGCGCCATACGCCTGCCGTGGCCTTCCTCGGCGCAGGATGCAGCCTATCTGGGCCTGACGGAACCAACGGATTCCTTCCCCCTGGACCGGATCCGGGCCGATGTGCTCGTGATCGAGGTCTTCGACATGTACTGCCGGTTCTGCCAGGCCACCGCGCCGAGGTTGAATCAGGTTTACGAACGCATCCAGCATTCCGGCTTCGGCGACACACTGAAGATCATCGGCATCGGCCGAATGAATACGGCGCTCGAAGTCGCCACGTTCCGGGGAAAATACAAGGTGCCGTTTCCCATGTTTCCGGACAAGGATCTTTCGATCATCCGGGCGCTCAACGCGCAGGACGCAAGCACGCCCCATTTCATCGTCGTCAAGATGGAGGAAGGAGGCCGGGGAAGGGTCGTGACCACCCTTACGGGAACGTTTGAAGACCCGAAGGCCTTCTACAACCACATTATCCAACGCTCCGGCCTGAAAAAGGAGGACAACCCGTGAGAAAATCTCCGGCGATTCTTTTGGCCCTGACGCTCATTTCCGGTCTGTTATGGATCCCCTCCGCCCGTGGGGCAGGCCTGAAGGACAACATCTACCCCGTCGGGAAGCTCAAGCCCGTCGACAGCCGCCTGAAGGTCAAGGTAGGGGACGAGGCCCCGGATTTTTCCCTGCCTTCCCTGCAGGGCGACAGGGTTACCCTGAGCCGGTATCGCGGGAAGAAGAACGTGGTGCTTTCCTTCGTACCCGCGGCCTGGACCCCGGTCTGCTCCGGCCAGTGGCCCGGCTACAACATCGCGAAAGAGATGATCGAGAAGCACGATGCAATCCTGCTGGGGATTTCCGTGGACAATCTCCCTTCTCTCTATGCCTGGACGAAGGAGATGGGGGGGCTCTGGTTTCCGGTGCTCTCGGATTTCTGGCCCCATGGCGCGGTCGCGGAACGATATGGAATTCTTCGGTCGGACGGCGTTTCCGAACGGGCCGTATTCGTGATCGACAAGAAGGGAATCATACGGTACATCGACGTACACGATATCAACGAACGGCCGGACCTGGACACGCTGCTCAGCGTCCTGGAAAAGCTGTCAACCCCCTGAAAGCGTTGTTCATTCTGCTTCCAGGGCGACCCTGCCTACCCGCGCGAGATCCCGGTTGTAGAACCGGCTGCCAAGATAGAAGAACAGGGATCCCATCAGTCCGAAGGCAGGGACGATGAGCAAGGCATCCGCAAGACCGATCCGGTCGCTTACCGCCCCCACGAGCCAGGGAGACCAGATGTCTCCGAACAGGTGCTGCACGATGACGCACAGGGCATAGCTGAAGGCCCGCAGGCCCGGATGGACCAGGTCCTGCGTGACGGAAGCGGCGGGGGCGATGAAGCAAGTGGCCAGGATTCCGTAACCGACCATGATGTAAAGCTGTATGTGCGCTCCGGGATTCAGGAGGGCCAGGAGGAGGACGGCCGCCGCAGCCAGGGAAGTCAGGGCCGGAAAGACCATTCTTGCCTCGGTCCTCCTCCGGTACCAGGCATCGGCGAGAAAGCCTCCCAGCGGAGCGCCGAGGAGAACGAGGCCGAAGACCGGTATGGTGTAGGTTCCTCCCTCCCCGGGTGCGGCCAGGCCGGTTCTCTCGAAATAAGCGGGAAGCCAGGTCATCAGGGCCGTGGTAACGGCCACGTTCATGGCAAATCCGAAATAGGTCAGCACGAGGGAGGGGTTGCGGCAGATCGGAAGGGCCCTGGCAACGAATTCCCGCAGGCCGGTCACGCCTATCCCGGTGGATTCCGCGCGGACGGTCTTGTAATCCGGCAGGAACCAGGCCGCCACGGCAAGGAGCATGCCGGGAAAGGCGACCAGCCCGAAGGCGTGATGCCAGCCCCAGTGCCTGGCGATCTGCCCTCCCGCGAAAAGCCCGATACCCACCCCCAGCGGGATCGAAGCGTTCCAGATTCCGAGCGCTTTGCTCCTCTTGTCCTCCGGGTATGCCGCGGCAAGCATCGCCGCCCCGGCGGGCGCGTATCCTGATTCGCCGATCCCGATGAAGGCCCGTGTCACGAGAAGTTGGGCGTAACTCTTCGTAAAGGCACAGGCAAGGGTCGCCAGGCTCCAGAGGAATACCATGATGGAGACCATCTTTCTCCGGCTCCATCGGTCGATGAGAATCGAAGCGGGCACGGTGAAAAACGTTATGAACAGGTACACGACGCTCATCAGCTTGCCCGCCTGGGCGTCGGTGATCTGCCAGTCCGCCTTGATAAAGTCGATCGCGCTCGCCACGACGTACCGGTCGATGTAATCCGACATGTAGATCAGGAAGAGCACAATGAGGATCGAGTGGGAGCGGAAGCCGGCGCCGGTGTACGT
>WFRX01000441.1 GCA_015486285.1 bacterium | reverse complement strand
GACGAAAGACGGCCTTGCGCCCCTCCCTCTCCCCTGGAGGCGGGACCGTGCACATTGTGCCGCCGGGGGAGAGCCTCATCAGCATCGGACGGAGGTACGGGGTTTCGTGGCTCGCCATGGCGGCATTGAACGGCATCGAGCCCCCGGGGACCATCTACGTGGGCCAGCGGCTCAAGATCCCGGATGTTCCCGAGGTTCCCGGGAAGGCGGAGGCACCCTCCCCGGCAAAGGAAACCACATACAAGGTACAGCAAGGCGACACGCTCTACCGGATCGGACGGCTTTACGGCATGCATTGGGAACGGATCGCGCGGGCCAACGGAATCGACTCCCCCACCCATATCCATGTCGGACAGGTGCTGAAGATCCCCGCAGCAGCAACGGCGCCCGGCCCTTGACAAAAGGCAGGCCAAAGGGTATAAGCTTCCGGATGAGGCATTAAAGGATAAAAGGCCATGTACCTGAACGCACGATCAACGTATACCGATTTCTGGCGCTTCTATTTTAGAAGCGTCTACCCGGTCGGCTAGGCCCCAAGGCAAACGACCCCGGGTAGACGAAGGACATGTCTACTCGGGGTTTTTATATATATAGCACACAAAGAAGGCCCCGAGAGACAACACTCTCGGGGCCTTCTTCGTTTCAGGGCCTTCACGCACAACCCTATCGAGGGCGTCGGCGGACACCCTCAGCAAGGAGGAGAAGGGCCATGATACTTGTACTGCAGGACGGGATCAGCAGGGAGGAAAAGGGCCGTCTCGACAGCAAGCTCGAAGGCCATGGCTGCATCGTCCGCGAGATCTCCGCCCGGGAGCTGGGCGTCGTAGGCGCCCCGGGCAGGGGGGGACAGGACGCCGACTATTTTCAGCGTCTGCCCGGCGTCGAACGGGTCATCCCCGTTTCCACGGCCTTCAAGCTCGTCAGCCGGCGGATGCACCCCGCCGACACGATCGTGAAGATACGCGACGTGGAGATCGGTGGGGGAAGGATCGTTGTCGTGGCAGGCCCCTGCGCCGTGGAAAGCAGGGAGCAGGCCTTTGCCATCGCGGAAGAGGTCCGGAAATACGGGGCCGTGCTGTTCCGCGGCGGGGCCTTCAAGCCGAGAACTTCGCCTTACTCGTTCCAGGGCCTGGGCGTGGAAGGCCTGAAGGTACTCGCCGCGGTGAGGGAGGAATTCGGTCTCCCGGTCGTTACGGAAATGACCTCGCCGGACCAGGCGGCGAGCATGGTCGAATACGTGGACGTCGTGCAGATCGGCGCCCGGAACATGCAGAACTTCGAGCTTCTCAAGTGCGCGGGGCGGATCGGGAGGCCGGTCTTGCTGAAGCGCGGGCTCTCGGCCACGATCGAGGAATGGCTCATGTCCGCGGAATACATCCTTTCCGAGGGCAACGACCAGGTCATCCTGTGCGAGCGCGGAATCCGCACCTTCGAGCGCTATACGCGGAACACCCTGGATCTTTCGGCCATTCCGACCATCAAGGAGCTGAGTCATCTGCCGGTCATCGTGGATCCGAGCCACGCGACCGGCGTAAGGGCCAAGGTCGCCCCCATGGCCAGGTCCGCCGTCGCCGCGGGGGCGGACGGCCTGATGATCGAGGTCCACCATGAGCCCGACAAGGCCCTGTCCGACGGCGCGCAAAGCCTTTTGCCGAGGCAGTTCGCAAAACTGATGCGCGACATCTACGTGATCGCGCCGGTGGTGGGCAAGCAGCTCGACTATGCCTTCGAGACGAGGCCCGCCGCGGCGACAGGGGCGCCCGGGGAAAGGGCGGATCAGCGGCCGAGCGTGGCCTTCCTCGGTCAAAAAGGGACATTCAGCCACAAGGCGTGCACCCAATTCTTCGGAGGCAGGGGGTCCGCCGTCGCCCGCCCCTCTTTCCGCGCCGTCTTCGAGGCGGTGAAGGGCGATGAGACGCGGTTCGGCGTGGTGCCCCTGGAAAATTCCCTCACAGGGAGCATCCACGAAAACTACGACCTCCTCCTCGAGTACGATCTGCGAATCGTCGGCGAGATCACCCTGCGCATCGTACACCACCTGATCGGCCGGCCGGGGACACGGGTCGAGCACGTCAGGCGGGTCTTCTCCCATCCCCAAGGATTCCGGCAGTGCCGCCTCTTCCTGGAGCGCCACCCGGGCTGGGAGCTGGTTTCCGTGACGGACACGGCCCGGGCGGTAGAACAGATCAGGACAGCCGGCAACCCGGGGGACGCGGCCATCGGCAGCGAAGAAGAGGCCGGTCTCCAGGGCATGGAAATCATCGAAGAAGGGATCGAAACCAATCCGAGAAACTACACCCGCTTCGTGATCATCGGCAGGGATCCCCTCCCCGGGAGACCGCGCACGAAGTCGTCCCTCATCTACTCGACCGACAACCGCGCGGGTGCGCTGTACGAAACCCTGCAGGTCTTTGCAAACAACGGGATCAACCTGGTGAAGCTCGAATCGCGCCCCATCCCCGGAAGGCCCTGGGAGTATATGTTCTACGTGGACCTCGTAGGGGATCTGCAGGCCCCTTCCTTCGAGCCGGTCCTCAGCCAGATCGAAGAGAAGACAGACTTTCTCAGGGTGCTGGGAAGCTATTGAGCAGTCAGGACTTCAATGGCCTGTTTCCGGATGTTGATGCCGTGAATGCAGGTGCATTTGCGGCATTCGGCGCATGACTGCACGCCCAGTTCGCGGGCCTGCGCGCGCCGGTCGACCGTGTTGCGCGGGTCGAAGTGGAGTTGCGCCAGCTTGACGAAGACGTACGGCCCGGACAGGGGGTTTTTCGAAAAATCGTAGTTCGGGCAGGTGGCGTTGCAGGCCAGGCATTCCACGCAGGACAGCAGCTTCTTGTGCGCCTCGCTCTGCCGGATGACCTGCGGCGTCGAGCGGTCCCCCTGCTCAGGGATATAGATCTCCAGGCCGCGCAGGGCCTCGAAGTAGGCGGCCCGGTCGATGACAAGGTCGCGCACGACCGGCATGCCGCGCAGGGGCCCGATCTTCATCCCCTCCTCGACTTCGGTGAAGCAGGCCATTTTCGGCCTGCCGTTCACCTCCACGGCGCACAGGCCGCACTTGTCGAAACGGCACCCGAAGCGGAAGGCCAGGGTCGGGTCCGTGTTCTCGTAGATGTACATCAGGGACTCGAGCACCGTGGTCCGCTCGTCCGCGGGTACTTCGTAATCCGTCCACTGAGGCTCACCGCCCTTGTCCGGGTCGACTCTTCGGATCGAAATGCGGATGTTCATTTTCCCGCCTCCCTGCGCCGACAGATGCACCGGCCGTCCCGCATCTCCACGAGGATGTTCTGCACCGGGCCCTCTTCATCACGGCCCGGAAAATCCGACCTCACGTGCGCCCCCCTCGACTCGCGACGCTCCTGGGCCGAGACCACGATCGCCTCGGCTGTCGCAAGCATGTGCGGAAGCTCGATCGCGTCCAAGATCTCCTGGTTGCACCGGCTGAGATCCGTGATCCGAAGGTTCTTTGCTCCTTCCCGGATCGCTCCAATCCCATCCAAGGCCTTCTCCAGGCCTTGACCGTCCCGCAGGGGGCCCGCCTTCTCCCACATGAGCCCCTGGAGCCTCCGCTTCAGCTCCACGGGCCGCCGGCTTCCCCTGGATCCCCGGAGGGAGCGAAGCCTGTCGAGCGCCTCGCAGGCCGCGCCCTGGTCCGCACGGCCCCGCTCTCGGGCCTCCTCCGCGGCGGTTCGCCCCGCCCGTTTTCCGAAAACGAATATCTCGGTGAGCGACGTGGAGCCGAGCCGGTTGCCGCCCATCACCCCCCCCTGGGCCTGTCCGCACGCATACAGCCCCGGAACCCGGCTGCGACACCACTCGTCGGTCCGGATGCCGCCCATGTTGTAGTGGGCCGTGGGAAGCACATCCCAGGGCACCCTGAACTCGGCCGCCTCCCTGCCGTAGGCCTTGCGCGCTCCTTCCAGGAAGGGCCCTGCGAACTTCTTCAACATGGCGACGAAAAACTCGCCCTCCCGGCTTTTCAGATTCGGGGCCAGGTCGAGGAGAAGGCCCCCGTGTTCCGTGCCGCCCCCCTTCCGGATCTCCTCCACGATGACCCGGGCCACCTGGGCCCGCGTCATGGGCATGATGTTCTCCAGGACCACCTCGCCCCTGTTGTTGAGCAACCTGCCGAAAGGTCCGGCCACCACCGGTTCCCCGCACGGGATCCCAAGCAGCGCAGGCGGGTGTGTAATGCCGAAGGGGAGAAACTGGACCTGCTCCATGTCCACGAGTTCGGCCCCGGCCCGCAACCCGAGGCCGAAGCTGTCGCCCACGACCGCGGGCATGCAGTCCGTGTGCGGGTAATAGAGGCTTCCCGCGCCGCCGGCCGCGACAACGGTGGATTTCGCCAGCAAGGCGATCGGCTCGCCGGTCATGGTCCGAAGGGCCGCCGCGCCGACGACCTCGCCGTCTTCCACGAGAAGCTCGGAACAGACGGTCTCTTCCAGGACCTCGATATCGGCCCGCGCGGCCGCGGACCGCAGGGCGTGGCACATGGAAACGCCCAGCCAGGGGCTGCTGATGACCCTGGAAGCCCGGTGCCCGCCAGGAGGCACCTCCATCCGGGTGAGCACCCCCTCCCGGTTCCTCAAGAAGACGTGCCCGAAGCCTTCCAGGGTGAGGGTCGCGTCCATGGCATCGGCCACGAGGGCGCGAACGAGCCTCGGATCGTTCAGGTATTCGCCGCCACGGATCATGTCCTCTACAAAGGCATCTTCCGAATCGCCCGCCGCCGTATCCGGCGACGTGGACATCGCCCCGAGGGCGATGCGCGTGTCTCCGTACCCGACCGGCTCCTTGGATAGGAGGATCACGCCCGCGCCGGCCCGCGCCGCCTCCACGGCGGCCATCACGCCGGCCCCGCCCGCGCCGATGACGAGCACATCCGCCTTTCGCACGTCCGTCGCCATTTCATCGCTCCTGTCTGGCCGGGGTCTCTGATTTCAGCCTATAACAGGATGGGTAGATTATCAGGTTCGCAGGATCATTGACACCCCTTCAGGCCCTTCCCTATACTGCCCTGGCGAAGGAGGGTGGCCAATGAAAAGATACAAGGTTGCCACGTTGGCGGACATCGAGGAGATCGAGAAGGTTCCGCTCGAGGAAAGGCTCACGGTCTCCAACACCTATGACATGATCAAACAGGGGGCCTCGCTCGATCCCGACGCGCCCGCCATGAGCCTCATCCTCTCCGGGGACGAGTACGACAAGCCCGTCCGGGTGACCTACAGGGAGTTCCTGACAAAGGTGACGCAGACGGCGAACCTGCTCCACGACCTCGGCATCGGGCCGGGCGACGTGGTCACCTATCTCCTGCCGAATCTCCTGCACACCCACTACGTCATCTGGGGGGGTGAGGCGGCCGGAATCGTGAACCCCATCAATCCGATGCTCGAGCCCGCAACGATGGCGCACATCTGCAAGGCGGCCGGCACCAAGGTGCTGGTGGCCCTGGGAGAATATCCGGGAACGGACATGTGGGAAAAGGCCATGGCCATCCGCAAGGAACTGCCCGGCCTCCGGGCCGTGATCCGCGTCATGGGCCCGAGCGACGAGAAGGAAGGCATCTACGGGTTCGACGAGGTGATCGAGCGATACAACGGGGACAAGCTCGACTCCGGGCGGGTGATCGAAAGCCGGGAAATCGCATCCATCTACCACACCGGCGGCACCACCGGCACGCCGAAGCTCGCTCCCCGGACCCATTACAACGAGGTGGCAATCCCCACAATACTCAATGTCTCCGTAGGGCTCGATCCGGGGGAGACGATCCTGTGCGGGCTTCCCCTGTTCCACGCGAACGCCACCATGGCAACCGGGGCCTTCCCCTTCTCCATCGGCGCGCATGTGGTCCTCCTCTCCCCGAGCGGATACCGCGATCCGTCGATCATGCGAAACTTTTTCAAAATCGTGGAACACTACCGCGCCGTGACTTTCTCTTGCGTCCCCACCGTCCTGTCCGTCCTGCTCGACGTCCCGGTGGAGGGAACGGACATCTCCTCCCTCCGCTACGCGATCTGCGGGGCGGCCCCGCTGTCCGTGGAACTCTTCAAGCGGTTCGAGGCCCACAGCGGCATGAAGATCCTGGAGGGATACGGGCTCACCGAAGGGACCCTCGTCTCGTCCGTCAATCCGCTGTATGGGGAGCGAAAGGTGGGCTCCATCGGCCTGCGGATTCCCTACCAGCAGATGAAGATCTTCGTGGAGGACCAGGACGGGTGGCGCGAGGCGAAGACCGATGAGATCGGCTGCGTCTGCCTCAAGGGGCCGAACGTGTTCCCCGGGTATCTCGAAGAGGAGCACAACCAGGGCGTCTGGCTCGAGGACGGCTGGTTCAACACGGGCGACCTGGGCCGGCAGGATGCGGACGGCACCTTCTGGCTCACCGGCCGGAAGAAGGAGCTGATCATCCGGGGCGGGCACAATATCGACCCTCTCCTGATCGAAGATCCCCTCTACCAGCTTCCCGGGGTCCAGGTGGCCGCCGCCGTCGGCAGGCCGGACGCCCACGCGGGCGAGGTGCCCGTCGCCTATGTGCAGATCCAGGAGGACTCGGACCTGACCGCGGAGAAGATCCTCGAGCACCTGAAGAGGGAAGTCGGCGAACGGGCCGCCATCCCCAAGGAAGTCATCATCATGAACGAGGTTCCCCTGACCCCGGTGGGCAAGATCTTCAAGCCGGCCCTCCGGTGGGACGCGATCCGCCGCGTCTACGAGGGCGAACTCCGGGCCCTGGGCAACATGGCCGAATCCGTGGAGGTGACCGTCACGGAGGACAAGGTCCACGGCTGCATGGCCACGATCCGCGTCAAGCCGGCGGCCGGAACCCCACCGCAGGAGATCGAGCGGAAGATCGAGGAACTCCTCGCCCGCTACACGATCCGGTACCGGGTGGAGGTGGTTTGACGCCGTAGGGTTGTCAATTTTCAGATATTGTCGGACCCGTCACGGAACTTGACCGTCCAGGGCGCTCCCAGCGCCTTCAGGCCCCGGTCCGCGGCGTCCAGGACCCGGGCGAAGACCACCTGGGCAAAGCCTTGGGCCATCACCGTAACGGGCGGAGGGATCTCGCGGGTGTAGTAGGTCCAGCAGGCGCGGCTCGTGCCCCAGTATTCCAGGAACCAGCCGAGGGCCATGCCCGCCAGCAGGAGGGCCACATCCCTTCTCGGCTCTCTGCCCGTGACGATCACCAGGCCCACGGCGCCGCACATCAGCCACGTGGGCCACATCATGGCCGCCGGCCGGATGAAACGGGCCATGCCCAGGGCGAACAAGGCCGCACAGGACCAGTACAGGGCCTTCCAGGGCAGGTTCCATCGCATCAGAACGCGGTCGAACAGAAAGACGATCCGTGCCGTGGCGAGCGCCGCGACGGGCCAGGCGGGCAGGATCCAGAGCGGGGGTTTTTCCCCGGTGAAATACCACCAGAGGCCCGTATTCGTACCCCACCCTTCGAACAGGGCTCCTCCCGCCAGGGCCACCGCGGCCAAGGCGAGATCCTGAGCGGGACGGACATCCCAGCACAACAGGGCGCTCATGAAGACCCAGATGGCGATCAGAAACCAGTTGATCACCTGGAGATTCTGACGGGCCAGGTCGTTCCAGACGAGCGGGATCGCCACGTACACGGCCGCCATAACGGCAAGGGCCGCGAGGCTCCAACGGTCGTATCGGCTCAACCGGAAGCGCATGATTCATGCCTGCTCATGTTTTGTAGCATCGCATCGGCTTGTTGTGGAAAAGGATCTCCAACGAGCAGCGGTTGCAGCTCGTGCAGGAGATGGGATCCCCTTCGTCGCGTTCCAGGAGCTTGACCAGGTTCGGCTGACGGATGAAGGGGCGGCACAGAGAGATGAAATCCGCCTGGCCTTGCTCGATCACCTCTTCCATCTTCTTCCGTCTCCTCATCCCGCCGACCGCCAGGACGGGTACCTTTACGTTCTTCTTCACGATCGCGGCCTGGGGAAGATAGAAGGCCTCCTCGAAGGCGGCAGCCTTTTTCAACGAGCCTTCCATCACGCGCGTCAGGAGCCGCTCGACCCGGCCCCGGCCCTGGAGGACCAGGTCCATCGGGATATCCCCCTTGATCGTGACAAACCCCTTTTCCGCGATTCCTCCGCTCACCTCGATAGCGGCGATCCCGAGCCCTTCGAGCCTCTTGCAGTGTACGACGCACTCCTCCGGGTGCACCCCTGTCTTCACAAAATCCTCCGCATTGATCTTCACCAGGATCGGGTAATCCGGCCCCACCCGCGAGCGAATGGCCTCATAGATCCCGGTCAGGAACCGCATCCGGCCCTCGATGGATCCGCCCCATGCGTCCCTGCGTCGGTTCGTATACGCGGAAAGGAACTGGTTGACCAGGTACCCGTGGGCCGCGTGGATCTGGACCCCGTCGAAACCGGCTTCCTGTACCCGGCGGGCGCCCTCGCCGAAGTCGCCGATGGTCTTCTCGATCTCCTCTTCCGTCATCTGCCTGGGCTTCACAAAGCTCAGCTTGTCCCGCACCGGCGAGGGCCCGACCGGCTTTGCGCCCGTCACCTTCGGGTCGGCCTGCCGCCCCCCATGGCTCAGCTGCGCCACGATCTTCGCCCCATGCCCGTGCACGACCTCCACGACCTTCCGGAGATCCGCCACGACCTCATCCCGTTCCACCGTAATCGTGCGCCGGTAAGACCTGCCCAGGGGATCCACGTAGTAGTTTCCCGGAACGATCAGCGCCACCCCTCCCTTGGCGAGCCGTTCGTAGGCGCGCACGTACGCCTCCGTAATCCGGCCGTCGTCCGTGCATAGCGATTCGACCGTGGCGGAGCGGACGAAGCGGTTCTTGAGTTCCATGTTGCCGATCTTGCCGGGCTCGAACAGAATGGACATTCGCTTCACCTCCTTCGATGGTCGTATTTCGCCTTCAACTCCGCCTTCTTTACCTTCATCGTGGCGGTGAGTGGAAGTTCCTCCACGAACTCGAATGCCTTCGGGTGCTTGAAACGGGCCACCTTGTCCTTCAGGAATGCACGGATTTCCTCGTCGGTGATCTTCTCCCCCGGGGCGGCCACCACGAAGGCCAGCCCGGCCTCTCCCCATTTCTCGTCCGGAACGCCGATGATGGCCACGTTTGAGATTTTCGGGTGGCCGGCCAGGATCTTCTCCACCTCGGCCGGGTAGACGTTCTCCCCCCCGCTCCGGTACATGTCCTTGGCCCTGTCCACGATATAGAAATACCCCTCTTCGTCCACGTACCCGAGGTCCCCGGTCTTCAGGACGCCGTCGGTGAGTACTTCCGCCGTCTTCTCCGGCTGGTTCCAGTAGCCGCTCATCACCGTGGGCCCCTTGGCCGTGATCTCTCCGATCTCGCCGGGCCCGGCCCGGGTCCCGTCTTCGCGCACGATCCGGACATCCGTGAAAAAGCCCGGCTTCCCGACGGAGCCCATCTTTCGGAACACGTCTTCCTTCGGTACGCTCATCATGGCCGAGCATTCCGTCTGGCCGAAGCCCTGCTGCATGTAGAGGCCCCTGTTCGCCAGCTCTTCGAACAGGCTCGGCGGCGTCCGCTCCCCTCCGCCGGCCACGAACCGGACGCTGCTCGTATCGATCTCGTCCAGCTTGCCGGTCTCCAGGATCATCCTCCACATGGTGGTCAGTGCGAAGATGTTCGTAGCCCGGTATTTCTCGATATCTTCCGCGAACTGGTTCGGGTCGAAGCCGCGGCGCATCACCATGGTCGTGCCGGCGCACAGGCAGGGCGTTGCCACGATGAACAGGCCCCCCGAGTGGAACAGGGGCACCTGAGCCACCATGATCTCGTCGCCGCTTCCCTTCGAGTAGGCGGCGATCTGGAAATTCTTGAAATAGGTCTGCTTGTGGGACAGGATCGCGCCCTTCGGGTTGCCGGTGGTGCCCGAGGTGTACAGGATGGCCAGGGGATCATCGAACTCCACGGGAACGGGCGGATCCGGCTCCGTCGCCGGTCGGCCTTTCACGAGCGCTTCGCCTGTCTCCGCCCAGTCCGGACATCCGGGAGGATCGAGCCCGGGCATGGCGGGGCTGCCGCTCTCCAGAAAGATGAATTTCCCCTGTTCCACCGGGATGCGGGACCGAATCGCATCCACATTGGCGACAAACGCGTCATGGAACACGAGCATTCTCGCGCCGCAATCGTCGAGCTGGTACTCGAGCTCGGGCGGTGCAAGGCGCCAGTTCAGGGGCACGAAGATCGCCCCCAGCTTGGCGGCCGCAAAGAAGGCCTCGAGAAACTCGACACAGTTCAGGAGAACGACCGCGATCCGGTCCCCCTTCCGGATTCCCTGCTCGAGCAAAAGGCGGGCCCACTGATTGACGCCGTGGTTCAAGGCCTGGTAGGTAACCGGCCGGTCCTCGAAAACGATCGCCGTCTTGGCCGGGTGCATCTCGGCCCGCTTCCGGGTGATGTATCCGACGTCCCACTGTACGGCCACGGCCCCTCGTCCCCCTAACGGACAAGCCGTCAACGCCCGATGAAGTTCGGCCTCCGCTTTTCGATAAAGGCGGTCTGTCCTTCCTTCAAATCACGGCTGTTGAAGGCCTCGGTGATCAATCGTTCCGCCTCGGCGAGGTGCTCCTCGCTGAGGGCCAAGGACTCTTCCCACATGTTCAGGATCCGCTTGCTCCCCTTGAGAGACAGGGGCGCATTCCCGGCGATCTCCTCTGCCATGCGGTAGGTCGTCTCCACCAGGTCGGCGCGGGGCACCAGATGGTCCACGAGGCCCATGTCCAGGAGTTCCCGTCCCTGGTAGGTTCGGCCCGCGAAAAAGATCTCCCGGGTTCTGGCCATCCCCAGGACCTGGATGAACTGCTTCAAGCCCTCCGGATGGTACACGAGCCCGAGCCTGGCGGGCGGCATGCCGGCCTTCACGTCGTCCGCCGCGATCCGGATGTCGCAGCACATGCACGTGTTGAGACCCGCACCAAAGGCATATCCGTTCAGCATGGCGATCGTTGGATAGGGAAAATTCTTAACGGTGTGCAGTGCGATTTCCAGCGGGTTGCTCGCCTTCAAGAACTCCTTCGTCTCTTTCGTGACCTCCGTGGGGATGGAAAGGATGTCGTAGCCCGAGGAGAAGACCTTTCCTTCGCCTCCGGTGAACACCACGGCCCTCACGGTGTCTTTTTCCGCCCATTCTTTGAGGGTAAGATGAATCTGTGCGAGCATGTCCGGGGTAATGGAGTTCCTCCTCTCCGGACGATTGAAGGTCAGGGTGCCCACATTCCCCTTGACCTCCTTCAACAGCATCTTGTCTTCTCCCATCTTCGCCTCCTCCTCGGTCGGGATCTCAGGGCCATGTCCTTTTGAAACGGGTCCGCGCGGCCGGCGCCGGAATCACCCATGCCAGCCTCCGGGGGCGGCAAGAGAAACGGGAGCCGGGACGCGATCCCCTCTTCTCCTCCGGCGATCTTCGCAGTAAAACGCGGAACGAAATCGCACGATGGGATACAGTCGCCCCGGACTGAAAGCGGTTTTCTCGTCAGGCCTGTAGATCCTTCGAAGGGAAAGGGCTTCCCCTCTTCTCAAGGCCTCGGTGTCCGGTTGCCCGTTCATCTTAATTTCTGTAAGAATGAAATGCAAACAGGGGATTCTCCCGGGAATTTCCCGCCGATTCCTGTCTGTCCCCGGCCCGGGAGCCCCGCGGAAAGGGACGAGCCCTCAGGGCCGAAGCGGCCCGGTCCAACAAAGAGGAGAACACAGATGTCGTCCGGAACCAAAGAGATCGAACGCGTCAGCGACGCAAGGAAGAAATGGGAAGAAGGCACATTGAAGAAAGGCGTGGAGCGGCTCGGGCTCAGCGAGTCCCCGATACGCTACTATACCCCGGCGGACATCGCCGACCATGACTTCCTGGAGAACGTCGGGTTTCCGGGAGAGTTTCCCTTCACGGCGGGCCGGCACGCCATCCCGGTCCATGTCCCCATGTGGGGCCGGGGAAAGCAGCTGGGCGGGGGCAAGACGATCCGGCACGCCTTCGGCTACTCGGGTTACGGCACCGCGGAGGACATGCGGGACTTCTACATCGCCAGGGGCAAGACGCCCTCGAGGGGCGGCGGTCCCAACATCGCCTTCGATCTGCCCACCCAGACCGGGTACGACTCGGACGACGAGATGGCCGAGGGCGAGGTGGGCAGGGTCGGTGTCGCGGTGGACACGCTGCGGGACTTCGAGATCATCTACGAGCCCTTCGTAGGCGATATGGAGCTGGACCGGATCGCCTCCAACTGGACCATCAACGCCACGGCCAACATCATCATCGCCATGTACGCCGCCCTGGCGGAAAAGCGCGGGATCCCTCTGGACAAGCTCCGGGGAACCCCGCAGAACGATATCCTGAAGGAGTTCGTGGCCCGGGGCACCCAGATCTTCCCGGTCAAGCATTCCATGCGGATGGTCAGAGACACCATTACCTATTGCACAGAGTACATGCCCAGGCTGAACACGATCAGCATCTCCGGGTATCACATGCGGGAGGCGGGTGCGACCCGCGTACAGGCGATCGCCTTCACCTTTGCGAACGGGATCGCCTATTTCGAAGCCGCCATCGAGGCGGGTCTCGATATCGATCAGTTCGTGGGCAGGACCACCTTCCTCAATTTCGGGGGCGGCATGGAACTCCTGAAGGAAGCCGCGGCCCGGAGGGCGGCCAGGCGCGTGTGGGCAAAGATCATGCGCGACCGGTTTCAGTCGAAGAACCCGAAGAACTGGATCTACAAAGAGCTGGGGGGCGGGCTGAGCGGCTACTGGCCCATGACCATCCAGAGGCCCCTGAACAACCTCGTGCGCGTGGCCGTCGGAGCCGCATTCTCGGCCCTGATCGGGGAGCCGCCGGCGTGCGAGCCCCCATACGACGAACCCCTGGGCCTCGGTCACAGCATCGAGGCAAGGCAACTGGCAGCGGACGCCTCGCGGATCATCATGGAGGAGTGCAAGCTCTGCGACGTGCAGGACGTATTCGCGGGCTCCTACTACATGGAATCACTGACCAACCGGTACGAGCGGGAGATGTTCGACATCCTGCGCGAGATCGACGAGATGGGAGGGGCGCTCAAGGCGGTCGAGAGCGGGTGGATGAAGGAGCAGGTCATCAAGAGCGCCTGGGAACACCAGACCAGGCTTCGCACGGGCGAAGACATACAGGTTGGGGTGACCAAGTACACGGAGGAGGATGAAATCGAGATTCGGATCCCGAGGACGTCACCCTACAAGGCGGAGCGGCGCGAGGATGCGGAGGGAAGGCAGATCGAAAGCCTGAAAAAGGTCAAGGCGGAACGGGACGATGCAAAGGTCCAGGCGTGCCTGCAAAGGATCGAGAACGCCGCCCGGGACGACAAGGCCAATCTCATCCCCTTCTTCATCGATGCGGTCAAAGAATACGCGACCATCGGCGAGATTTGCGGAGTATTGAGAAGCGTCTTCGGCGAAGTGCATTAGCAGCCTGGCGAAGACCGGCCCTTGCCGCAGGCGAACACACAACGGGGTCAGGGATCGGGAGTCGTGCCCCTATCCTCCACCCATGAACACGGAGGGCTTACGTTGCTCCGAGAAACACCGACGCAGTGTATCGAGCCTCGCGACGGGACGGGGAGATTGCCACGCTTCGCTCGCAATATCCGCTTTGCACCAGGGGATATTGCGAGGGAGCGCAAGCGAC
>WFRX01000440.1 GCA_015486285.1 bacterium | reverse complement strand
GGCCGAAAAGGAGTGAGACGCCGATGAGAACGGCCGCCAGCAGGGCGGCCCACAGAATGCCTACGAAAACGGGAATGTATGGGGATAGCATCGCAATCTTTTCGTTTCGCCTTGGTTCACCCTTTGCCGGGGAGCATGAATCTCTTCACAAACGCAACAAAAAAATCAACGAACGTCACTCATTATCATAAATAAATCCAGAAAACAACCCTTCTCCACGCCTTGTGTCAGCGCCTTGGGATCACGACGTGGCATGGGCGGGCGCGTCAGCCCCCGGAGGTCTGCGGGAAGGCCGTGTTTGCGTAAAGATACTCAGCCTTTTCTTTGTGTCGAAGCTCTTCGTCGGCCATCCTGGCCAGGAGGCCCTTTACCGGTCCGTCCGGATGGAGCCGGCTCAGGTCGCGGTAGAACAGGTACGAGGCCTGCTCTCGTTTCGCCGCCAAGAGGAACGCCTCTTCCGCGCTCATGGACTCCGACGCGACAGGTTCTTCCTGCAGATGCTCGAAAATCTTGTACTCCACCACATCGGTCAGCCGCAGGGTCCCCTCGGAGATCTCGCCCCGGAGGTATTTTTCGAGGAATTCCTTGTGCTTTGCCTCCTCTCCGGCCAGAAACTCCAAGCTGTCCCGGGCCGAAATGTCTGAAACACGTCCGGCGAGGTCGAGGTAGAATTTTCGGGCCGTTTCTTCCTTCTCAATGGCAAACTCGATGATCTTTCCGAGTTGGCTTGTTTTTTCCATGGGGCTTGCTCCCGGGAACCCGAATGAAAGGGAAGCGTGTTCCGTCTCTTGAAAATGAATGAAGCTTATTCATACCTTCTTCTTGTCCCCGCGTCAAGCAGGAGCGGGGCAGGGCGCCTTTCGGGCCGGCGGCCCTGGTGCAACGAAAAGGCTTTGATTTTTGGCCTGTTCCTGATACAGTTTTCCCTACTGCAACCAGGAGGACGAAGCCATGGACGAATTTTCCCCTTTTGCCGGTTTGCGAAGGCGCTTTTTATCCCTTCCGGCCTTGTACGCCGGACTCCTCGCGGCGATTCTGTGTCTCGGGTCAGCCTGTGGCGATTACACGCTTTTCGGAGGCGATGACGGACCGTGCGACCCGGATCCCTGCGCGAACCGGGACCATGCGGTCGCGGATACCTGTAAGGCCATCGGTGAGTCTGATTACACCTGTGACTGCGATGCCGGATATTTCTGGAAGGACGACGGGAACACATGCGAAGACCCGTGCGATCCGGACCCCTGCGGCGGGATCGACAACGCAAAGGCAGGCACGTGCGAGGGAGTGGGTGTGGACGACTTTACCTGTGACTGCGATACCGGGTTCGTCTGGGACGCGGGGGCCGATGCCTGTGAAGAAGATCCGTGTGCCGGCGCTCCGTGTGATGGGATCGAGAACGCGGTGGACGGTTCGTGTGAGGCGTCGGGGGGCGGCGATTTTACCTGCCGATGTGAAGACCCCTATTTCTGGAACGACGACGGGAATCGGTGCGACAATCCGTGCGATCCGGACCCTTGCGGCGGAATCGACAATGCGCAGGCCGGTTCGTGCATTGGGGTGGGTGCCGACGATTTTACTTGCGATTGCGATGCCGGACATTTCTGGAGGGACGACGGGAACACCTGCGAGGATCCGTGTGCCGGGGCTCCGTGTGACGGGATCGAGAACGCGGTGGACGGTTCGTGCGAGGGGGTCGATGCGGACGAGTTCACCTGTGACTGCGATGCAGGCTACACGTGGGATCCCGAGGGTGACATCTGTACGTCAGGGGTGGGTACCTGCGACGATCTCGAGGAGTGTCTGGGGGGCTGCGACGGCATCAACGATATTTCCTGTATGAGCTTTTGCCAGTGGAAATGGACCGGTTGCGAATGTACAGTGGACTGGAACGCCCTGTTGAGCGCCTGTGGCTTTCCCTGCTTCAACCAGTGTGCGGATACGGCCAGCAAGGCCTGCTGGGACTGTGTCCTGGATTGCGGGTTTGACACGCAGTGCCCCTGACGCGGGCGCCTCATGGCTCCTTGTCCGCTTTGCCGGCGTACCAGTCCATCTGGCGAAGGATCCCCCGGAGGATCGAGATTTCACGGGAGTTCGGCACGGCACGGCCCAGGATCCTTCGGAGGACGCGAAGGATCCGGTCCGGGTTCTGGCGATCGAGAAATCCGATACGGAGCAGTACCTCGCGGGCGTGGCGGTAGAGCCCTTCCATCTCTTCAGAGGTAGCCGGCCGGCCCCGGCCACGCATGCGAGGGGCCCTTGCCGTGGCCCCGATCCGGAGTTCGTAACAGACCAGGAGCACGGCCTGGGCCAGATTCAGAGACGTATGTTCCCGGGCGGTGGGCACGGTTACCACGAGATTGCACAGATCCAGTTCCGCGTTGGTCAAGCCCCGGTCTTCCCGGCCGAAGACGAGCCCGAGGCGGGTTTCCGGTCCGAGTCGGCTTACATATTCGCTGAGGCCTCGAGGAGTGAGCAGAGGGGTGCGGCCCTGCCCCCTTCTCGCCGTACAGCCGGCCGCCAGATGGATGTCGGCCAGGGCCTCATCCAGGGCCGGGAAGACTTGGGCCTGTTCGAGGATCTCCTCGGATCCGGCGGACATCCGGCGGGCCGGATCGGACAGGTGCTTGGAGGTGCCGCCCGGCTGGACGAGCCGGAGACGGGCAAACCCCATATTCTTCATCGCCCTGGCCACGGCCCCTACGTTGACCGCAAGGCTCGGCTCGACGAGGATGATGGATGCTGAATCGGTGCGGATCATGTTTCGGTTGACCTCCGGGAGGGAATTGTACACGCGTTCCCGACGGATGATAAGGGGGAGAAGCGGATGGAGCAAATTCGAGCCGGTGATGCCCTTCTGATCGTGGATGTGCAGAAGGACTTTTGCCCGGGCGGCGCCCTCCCCGTGCCGGAGGGGGACGGAGTGGTGCCGGTGATCAATCGGATCGTACGGGCCTTCCCGGCGGTGGTGGCCACCCAGGACTGGCATCCCGAGGGCCATATCTCCTTTGCGAGCAGGCATGCGGGAAAGAAGCCCTTCGAGGTCGTCGGGATCGGGGGGACGCAGCAGGTGCTTTGGCCGGACCACTGCGTGGCGGGAACGGGCGGAGCGGACTTTCAGCCGGCCCTGGAGACGAGGGCTGTCCGCTTCGTGTTGAGGAAAGGGACAGACCGGGAGGTGGACTCCTATTCCGCGTTCAGGGACAACGATCGCAGGAGGACCACGGGCCTGGCCTCCCTGCTTCGAGAAATCGGGACAGAGCGGATCTATGTGAGCGGGCTGGCCACCGATGTCTGCGTGCGCGCTACGGCCCTGGACGGGCGCGACGCCGGGTTTCAGGTCATCGTCCTGGAGGACGCGTGCCGTGGTGTGGATGTTCCCCCGGGAAACCTGAAAAAGGCCCTTCACGAGATGAAGGACCGGGGCATGCGGATCCTCCGCACGGATGCGCTGCAGATATGAGCACCGGGTCCCCGCGGGAGCTTTCTCCTGGGCCGAATCTGGAGGAGATCGGGCGCCGTTTCGGTCTGGTCGTCAGGTCTCACCGTATCGGCGAAATGCGTCTCCGGGTCGCTCAGGTGGACCGGGTGGATGACATGGTGCGTGAAGTCTACCCCGACGCTGTGAGCGTACACGGGGATGCGCCCGTGTGGATGATTACGTGGCCGGCCGCCCTGGCCCTGGCGGAGTACCTTGCGCTCAGCGAGGGGGTGGCCGGGAAGCGCGTGCTGGAGCTCGGGTGCGGGACCGCGGCCCCGGGGATTGCGGTCGAGCGCTCCGGCGGCCGGGTGATCTGCACGGATTATGATCCGCTCGCCCTTGCCATGGCCGCCCACAATGCCGGGGTGAACGGATGTCGTGCCCTCGAGACCCGTCTGCTCGACTGGTACAGCCCGGACCTCGACGGCGATTTCGATCTCGTCGTCGGCTCGGAGATCGTCTATTTCGAGAAGAGCTTCCCGCCCCTTCTCTCGGTGCTGCGCAGGTACGCGGCTCCCGGAGGACGCATCGTCCTCTCCGATCAGGGGCGGCCGCAGATGAGGCCCTTCCTGGAGATGTGCCGCCGTGCCGGGTTCGAGCACGAACAGCGGCTCCAGACCGTGCACCTTCCCGAGCTTAGCCGACAGATTCGTATAACCACGCTCCGCCGCGCGGGCTAGTGGCGTGACCTGGAAAGTTCGCCATGTTTCATGAGGGGCTCGCCGTTCTTTGCTGTCCAGGGCTCCCTCTCCGATTTGCTTGGGCTCCGTTTCCCTCCCCCTCTACAAAGTCGCCCGGCACAAATCTACGAGGGAGCCCTGGACAGCAAAGAACAACTCGAACCCTGACGACCCGTCCGCAGTCGCCCAGTCTGGAAAAATGGTCAAATGGATAGAATGGATAGAAAGGTTGACAAACGGCCCCCCCGTGTACTATTGGATCCTGAATTCTAGCGGGTTTTCGGCACAACAGTCGAGAGAAGGGGGGAAAGACATGGATCGAATGAGAAGATGGACATGGGCCTTTGCCGTACTGTCCGCCGTCGCGGTACTCGGTTTTTTCCCGTCCCAGGCCGAGGCCTTCAACCAGCCGCCGTACAACCTGGGCCTGACGAATGCCCTGGACGGCGCCATCCCCGGTCCGGGTGTTTACGCCATGCTTTACGCCCAGTACTACTATGCGAATAAAATAGAGGTGAACGGCGATATTCCCGAGCCGGTGAACTCCATCCTCAAGGACACGGAGATCACCACCCTCGCGGCTGTCTGGCAGATCGCGTATATCTCCAAGCTGAAGGTTCCGGGGGGCGGCTTCTTCGGCTGGAACATCGTGATTCCGGTCGTGGTCCCCAACTCGAAGGGGCCGATCAACGGGCTTACCGCGAAGGGCCAGATCGAGAACACGGGCAGCGTGGGCGATATCATCACGGGGCCGGTCTTCCAGTGGAGCGGCAAGAGCCTCTTCGGAAGGCCCTATTTCCACCGGATCGAGCTCGACGTGATCGTTCCCACGGGGAAATATTCGGAGGATTACCTGATCAACCCGGGCGCCAACATCGTGACCTTCAATCCCTATTATGCCTTCACGTGGTTCCTCACGCCCAAGACCGACTTCAGCATGCGGATCCACTATGCCTGGAACTCCACGAACAACAGTCCCTACCTGGACCTTTACGGTCCGAATGCGAGCCTCCAGCCGGGCCAGAATATCCATTTCAACTACACGCTTGAGCAGAATGTCTACAAGACGCTCTGGGCCGGGATCACCGGGTACTGCATGTGGCAGCTCGATGACGACGACCTGGATAATCCCGGCGGGCTCGCGACGGCCTTCGACATGGCCGACGGTCTCGTGAAGAAGGAGCAGGTGTATTCGATCGGTCCGATCTTGAGCCTCACACCGCTGAAGAATCTGCTCCTGAGCTGGGCGTCGACTTGGGAGATGGGCGCGAAGAACCGGCCCGAAGGGTTCAGGACGACGTTCAAGGTCCTCTACGGCTTCTAGCCGGCGGCCGTCGATAAACGGCCGGCTGCCGTGTTGCACTCAGCCTGCGTCACTGCGGCGTACGTTGTACGCCCATTCCACAGGATTTCGTGCGCCTTGCATATGACCCTTTCTTGACGGCCTCTAAAAGGGGGGGGGCTGCGGGCCTTCCGGTCAGAATTTCCAGAGGACCGGATCCTGGTCCAGGCAGTCCGTCACCCTGCGCCCGATTTCGTCCATCCGGGCCAGATCGGGCGCGGTGAGTCGAACCTCGGCCGCCTTCGCGTTTTCCAGAACCTGTTCCGCGTTGCGGGCCCCTGCGATCGCGCACGTGCCCGGATGTGCGATGACCCAGGCGAGGGCAAGCTGCCCGAGGGTGATCCCGCGGCTCTCGGCGATGGGGCGCAGCTCTTCCAGCGCTCGCTGCACCCGCTCGGCGTGCTCCTGCCGGAAGAGCTTGTTCCTCTTCCGGTGGTCCCCCTTGGCAAACCGGTGGCCCGCTCCGAACTTGCCCGTGAGCAGGCCCTGGGCCATGGGTGAATAGGCCAGCAGGGTGATGCCCTTTTCCCGGCAATAGGGCATTGCATCCTCTTCCGCATGCCGCCAGAAGAGGGAATAGGGCGGCTGAAGGCTCAGGATCCGGCCGTACCGCCGTGCCTCCTCCAGTTGGGCGCGGGAAAAATTCGACACGCCGACGGCGCGAATCTTGCCTTGAGCCTGTAGATCGTTCATGGCCTTCATGGTCTCTTCGATCGGGACCGCCTGGCTCTTGAAGGACCCCGCGGGCCAGTGGATCTGGTAGAGATCGATGGTTTCCGTTCGCAAGTTCACGAGGGAGCGGTGGCAGGCCTCGATGACCTGGTCGTATTTCAGATGATAGGGGGCGACCTTGGTTGCCAGGACGACCCGGTCCCGGTGAGGGGCGAGGGCCTCTCCAAGGATGCGTTCGGCGTGCCCCTTCCCGTAGGATTCCGCCGTGTCGAAGGTGGTGATGCCTGCATCGAAGGCGGCTTGAATCGCCCGCGTGGTTTCGCGGTCGTCAATGCCCGCCCACATCGCCTTTCCGGCCTGCCAGGTACCCATGATGATCGGCGTGATTTCGATGTCCGATGTCCCGAGCCTGCGAAACTCCATGAAAACGCCTCCCCTCGACGATCCTGTGCTCCTCGTCTGTTCCTCGTCCGCGGTCCATTGTATCCGAAACACCGCCTGCAGGACACCGCCCTTGTTGACAGGGGCGAGGAGAGTCTCTTACTCTGGTCCCGGGTTTTCGCGGACACGGGCGTCTTCCCGGAGTAGATGTAGTGAGAGGCCCGTATGGACGGGCCGAGGGGGGACGGATCCCCGATGAACCGTCGCGATTGGGAGTTCTGCCGTGAAACGGGACAAAGCGCCGAGGGCTGTTACGATTCGCCTGTTCGGCCTTCTGCGGTCTTTCGGGAAGGCGAAGGATCTGCCTGCCTGTCTCGAGGAATCCGTGCCTCCGGAAGGCAGGTCGGGGCTCGAGATCGCCGAGGAAATCGGGCTTCCGACGGACAAGATCGAAGCGGTATTCAGGAACGGCCGGATTCAACGCCTCGACGAGAGGGTCTACCCCGGGGATCGCGTGGCCTTCGTGCCCCCCGGGACGCCGGGGCCCTATCGCGTTCTGCTTGGGATGGTTGGAGACAAATGAGCAAGACAAAGAGATTATCGCTGCGGGTCGTGGAAGCCCTCAAAAAGGATATGGGGCTTCATGTCGTACGGATCGACAAGAAGGACATGGCCGTGCTGGGAGTCAAGCCGGGCGACATTATTCAGATCAAGGGGAAGAAGAAAACCCTGGCCCGTGCCATGCACTCGCTGATGTATGACCGGGGCAATGCCCAGATCCAGATGGACGGGGTGCTTCGCGAGAACGCCGGCGTGGGGCTGGACGACAATGTGGAGGTCGCCCGGGCCGCGCCCGGAAGGGCGACACGGGTCAGGCTGTCTCTCGCGCAACCGGACGGGGCCGCGAGGGCGCAGGATACGGAATACATTCGGCGGGTGATCCAGGGCATGCCCCTGATGGTGGGCAACCAGTTCCGTGTGCGCTTCATGGGCTCGGGTTTTCGGCTTTACCGGCTGACAGACGCCCTGCCTGCCGAAGACGTCGTGATCGGGCCGCAAACCGAGATCGAGATCGAACAGGATGATGGGGCCGGGGATGGCCCGGACAAGCGCAAGACGGGTGTAACCTACGAGGACATCGGCGGACTCTGGGAGGAGATCCAACGGATCCGGGAGATGATCGAACTTCCGCTGAAGCACCCCCAGGTCTTCCAGCGGCTGGGCATCGATCCGCCGAAAGGGGTTCTTCTCCACGGCCCCCCCGGCACGGGCAAGACCCTGATTGCGAAGGCCGTTGCCAACGAGGCGAACATTCACTTCATCAGCGTAAACGGCCCGGAGATCGTGAACAAGTTTTACGGAGAGAGCGAGGCCCAGATCCGCAGCCTGTTCGAGGAAGCGGCGGAAAAGGCGCCGAGCATTCTGTTCATCGATGAAATCGACGCCATCTCTCCGAAGCGGACCGAGGTGACCGGGGAGGTCGAAAAGCGGATCGTCGCGCAATTGCTGGCCCTGATGGATGGATTGAAGTCCCGGGGCGAGGTGATCGTGATCGGGGCGACGAACATCCCGAACGTGATCGATCCGGCCTTGCGAAGACCGGGCCGCTTCGACCGTGAGATTGCGACGAAGATCCCGGACAGGCAGGCCCGGCTGGAGATCCTCCAGATACACACCCTGGGCATGCCCCTCGGGGAGGATGTGAAGCTCGAGAAGCTCGCGGAGATCACCCACGGCTTCGTGGGAGCCGATCTGGAGGCGTTGTGCCGTGAGGCGGCCCTGTACCGCCTGCGGAGCCTGATGGAAACGACGAACATGCTGCAGGAAGGGCTTACCCTGGAGTTCATGGAACAGTTGACGCTTTCGATGGAAGACTTCATGAGCGCCTTGAAGATGGTCGACCCTTCGGCGATCCGGGAGATCTTCGTCGAGATCCCCGAGGTTCATTGGGACGACATCGGCGGGCTGGAGGAGGTGAAGGCCAGACTGCAGCAAATCGTGGAGTGGCCCATCCGGTATCGAAGGCTTTACAAAGAGATGCACTGTCCCCCACCCAGGGGCATTCTCCTGACGGGACCGCCGGGCACCGGGAAGACGATGCTCGGAAAGGCCCTGGCCACCGAGACCCAGCGCAATTTTATCGCCGTCAAGGGGCCGGAGCTCCTTTCCAAATGGGTGGGAGAGAGTGAGAAGGGGATCCGGGAGGTCTTTCGAAAAGCCAGACTCGCGGCCCCGAGTATCCTCTTCTTCGACGAGATCGACGCCGTTATTCCGGTGCGGGGAACGGGCGAAGCGGATGCCCGGGTCACGGAGAAGGTCATCAGCCAGTTTCTGACGGAGATGGACGGCGTCGAGGTCGTCGGGGATGTGATTGTTTTGGCCGCAACGAACCGCGCGGATCTGCTTGACCCTGCCATCCTGCGGGCCGGCCGATTTGATGTGGTGCTTGAACTCGATGTGCCGGATCCGGAGGCCCGGAAAAAAATCCTGGCCGTTCAGAACGAGGGACGCCCCGTGGGCCGCAAGGTGGACATGGACGAGATCGTTCGTCTTACCGAAGGGCTGGTCGGGTCCGAGATCGCCTGGGTATGCGATCGTGCCCTGGAGCTCGCAATGGAGGAATACATACGCGAGAACCCGGATCGGTGCGAGGCCCCGCCTTTCAACATAGAGATCCGGCAGGGGCACTTTCTGCGGGGCATCGAGGAGTACAAGGACAGGAATGTGTAGAACGGGGCCCTGACCGCCGGGAGCCTCGACGTTGAAAAGCCGGCGGCTGAGTCATTCGCGGGAAAAAGGAGAACGCCCATGACGATCGAACAAGGCTTGCAACCCTTGCAGGTATCCGAAGCAGTGCGCAAGAAGCTCAGGTTGCCGGTTGTCAGCCAGCTCGGTTTCGTGGTCCGCGATACGCCTGAGACGGTCCGGTACTATGAGCAGGTATTCGGCCTCGGTCCCTGGACGATCATGGACGGCGAAACGACGGACTGTATCAATCGCGGGGAGCCGGTCACGATTCGGGGAAAGATCGGCATTGCCCAGGTGGGCGCGGTTCAGTTCGAAGTGATCCAGATCATGGAAGGGGAGAGCATTCACTCCGAATTTCTCGAGGAACGGGGCGAGGGGCTCCATCACGTCGGGTTCTATGTCCGCGATCTCGATGCGCGCCTCGAGGCGTGCGGGCAAGGGGGCATCGAAATCCTGCAGAAGGGGACCATCAAGCAAGGGCCGCTCACGATCAACTATGCCTACCTCGACACCGTTTCGATCGGGGGCGTGGTCTTCGAGTTCATCCAGTACCGCCTGGGGCCGGTGGCGGTGGTCTTGCCGCCCTTGGCGATGAAGGCGCTCTCCCGCCTCGGCGCGAGGGCCATGAAGTGACCTTGAGGACTCATGCGCAGAAATACGGTCACGCAATATCCGAGGTTCATCCGATAATCAGGCATTTCCGGCTCCACTCAGTGATAGTCGTGGGTACCTTCCACCACTTCGACCCCGAACTTGTTTTCGATCAGGGCCCTGAGATCTGAGACCTTCTGATACGGGCATTCCGGCTTTGCATTGACCAGGCACGAACTCAGGTAGACCTTTTCAGGCTTGATCCCGGACAGGTTGATGGCCATCTGCATGTTCGAAATGAGGGGTCTGCCGGGACATTCGCATTTGACGAAGGCGACAACTTGCGCGGGTTCCTCGAATGTTCCTTCTCCCAGCGCGGCCGCCTTCAGACATCGCCACTCTCCCGGACATCCATAGCCCTGATCCATATAAGCTCCGCAGCTGACGATCGCAACCTTCTTCATTTTTCTGCCTCCTTCCGGGTGGTATCCGACTTTCGGTCCATGGTGACAGCGGACGGTCCTTTGCCCGGCTTGCGGGATCGTTCCCTGCCGAACGGTTCGATTCGAGCATAGTCCGGGGCTCCGTCAAATGCAACCGGGCGAGAGGACGGCGGGATAGGCTCGGTGGCCTGAAAAAAGTTCAAAGTCAACAATTATTTCATATCCGATTTTACGGACGGCGGGTTTTCCCCGCGGGCGGGCGGCGCCGTTATCCTGAAAAAATGGATAAAAAGCAAATAGTTCGATCAGAAGCTGATCCTGTTGCGCTCCGGCACTGAATTTGCAGATTCCGCCTTCGTATCGACCCGTTTCCGGCAAGTATTCACCCGAAACCACCGGTGCAGACAGGGATGTCATCGATAGAATCCGCAGCCGACCAGCTGCCGCGCGATCAGAACCCGGTTCCCGATGCGGCCGACGTCGCTTGGACGAAGGGCTCCGAGCAACAGTACAAGTATCTGCGAACCCGAACCGTCCAGATCTCCACCCTGGCCAATGTACTGATTCTGGTCCTTACAGGGTTCGTGGGCGGATTCGTCCTGTTATCCGATTCGTCCGTGTTCGATTCCCGTCTGTCCCCGCATCCGGGTGTTTCGGTGCGGTTCCTCCTGCTCGGGTTCTGGGTCCTGGCCTGTCTGGCCGTCGCCTATATCATGAGGAGCCAGATTCAGCTCGAAAAGATGAAGGAGGACGTCTTTCAAAAACAGACGCACCTGCACGACACGGAACGGTACGTCCGGGAACTGGACAAGCTCCTGGAGGCGTGCCGGACCATTCACGAAGAAAAGGATCCGGAAAAGATCCTGCAGGCTATCCTGGACACGACGATCCGTGCCTTTCAACTCGATGAGTGCTCCCTTCTCCTTTCGAATCCATCGACAAATCGATTTCGGGTCTACAACCTGAGCACCCTGAGCACCGGTGCTCCCGGCAATACCGCCTCCAAAACGGAAGGAGACGACCTTGACGAAGCGCTGAACAGCGGGGAGCGGGGCATGATTGCAGGGCGTCTCGGGTTGCCCGACGGCGAGCGGGAGGCCGGGGGAAGTCGTACGGTCTCGGCGGCCATCTCCGTGCCCCTCTTCTTGCGCAATGAGATGATCGGCGTTCTGAACGCGGACAAGCGTCGGTCAGGGGGAAGATTCGATGCCCATCAACTGAAGCTGTTGTATCTTTTTGCCGGCCAGGTGGCCGTATCGGTGGAAAACATCCGCCTTCACGAGAACCTGAAGGAGAAACTTCTCAACGCCGTTTCCACCCTCGCGATGGCCCTGGAGGCGAAGGACGCTTATACGCGGGGTCACTCCCAACGAGTCAGCCACTATTCCGTGCAGATCGCCCGGAAACTCGGGCTCAACGAGCGTGAGATCGAAGCCATTCGTCTCGCGGGGATGCTGCATGATATCGGGAAGATCGGTATTCGCGACCAGATCCTGCACAAACAAGGCAAATTGACGGAAGAGGAATGGAAACAGGTCAGAAAACATCCCGAGATTTCCGTCAGCATCCTGTCTCGAATCCCTGACCTGAGGGGCATCCTGAAGATCATCCGCCACCACCATGAAC
>WFRX01000439.1 GCA_015486285.1 bacterium | reverse complement strand
GCCGCTTCGAACAGCTCGATTTCATCCCCCAGGGGGAGATAAAAGGGCTCTTCCGCATCCGGGTCGGGCTTGTACTCTCTCACGGAAAATTTTTCCGACGGATCCGCTTTCATGGGCGTCATCGCAGGCTCGCTTTGATGGCGTAAGGGGTTTGAGGTGTCGGCCGCCGGTTTTCGGGGCCATCTTCCTAGTATACCGTACAGCGTTTTCGCACTTCAAACCGAGGGGTCAGGGTGCGGACCGCTTTGGAGATGATCGAGGGCCTTGTGCTACACTCGTTCATCGGCCAAAGGGGGAGGGCCCCGAACCATCGCCTTGTTCCCGGAAAGGACGGATCATTTCAGCGGCCATGCGAGAGACGAAGGGTGTACAAACGCTCCTGGGCGACCCCAGGAAGGCGATCATCAAGCTTTCCATCCCCATGGTCGCGGCCATGTCGGCCCAGACGATCTATAACCTGGCCGATGCCATATGGGTTTCCGGGAAAGGCCCTGAGTCGCTGTCAGCGGTCGGATTCACCTTTCCATTCGTCTTCTTCGCGATGGCAATCGCCAATGGCATAGGGATCGGGGGCGGCGCGGCCATATCGAGAAAGATCGGCGCCAGGGATAAAGGAGCGGCGGACGCAATCGCATCCCACACAATGGTCATCATGGCCATCGCCGTGGCCTTGCTGACCGGCACCCTGCTCCTGTTTGCACGACCGCTCTTCCGCTTCATGGGTGCGGGGCCCGCCCTGGAGCTTACGCTCCAATATGCCACGATCATCTTTTCGGGAATCGTCTTCATCTTCTTCATGCAAGTAGCCATCGCATTGCTCAGAAGCGAGGGAGACGTCAAGCGGGCCATGTATGCAATCGGCGGCGGCGCGGCGCTCAACATTGCCCTCGACCCGGTTTTCATCTACTGGCTCGGCCTGGGCGTGGCAGGCGCCGCCTGGGCTACGCTTGTCTCGAGGGCCCTGGTTTCCGTTCTTCTCTTCTACTGGCTGTTCATCGAGAGAAAGACTTTCGTTGCCTTCCGATTCAAGCGCTTCCGATTCCGTCGAGAGCCCGTCCTGGACATCGGCAGAGTCGGGTTTCCGGCCTCGGTGGCGCAGATGTCCATGTCGATCATGTCATTCGCCCTGACGACCATTGTGGCCTCGGTAGGGGGGCCTGACGGCGTGGCCGTATATACCACCGGATGGCGTGTGATCGCCCTGGCAACGCTGCCCATGCTCGGCGTCGCCAGCGCCGTCACCGCGGTTACAGGGGCCGCCTTTGGCGCAAAAAACTACAGGAACCTGAAAATCGCCTTTCTCTACGCGCTCAAAACCGGCGTGCTCGCCGAGATCCTGCTGGCGATCACGGCATTCGTATTTGCACGACAGATTACCGGGATGTTTACCTGGTCCCGGGAATCGCATCGCATAGCGGATGCCCTGGTTCTGTTCCTTCGAATCGTCTGCTGGCTCCTGCCCACCGCGGCCTTCGGCATGCTTTCATCCGCCATGTTTCAGGGAGTGGGAAAGGGGTTCACCGCCTTGATCATGACCCTGACGCGCACAGTGATCTTGGCCGTCCCCTTTGCGTGGGTTCTGGGCGTCTACCTCCAGCACGGCCTTGCCGGTATATGGGCGGGCATCACCGCCTCGGGCCTTGTCTACATCCCCATCGCCTTTGGGTGGGCGATGCTGTACATACGGCGCTTGCAGCAGTGACAGTCAGGGCCCCCACACCGGGGCCTTGGTACTCATCCTTGCTGGTCAGGTCGTCATTCTACATTTACATTCGGGGCCGGGGGATTGCCACGTCGCTTCGCTCCTCGCAATATCCGACATGCAGCCGGTTTTGGATGCGTCAGGGAATCCTTGGGGGCGAGGTCGACATTCAACATTCTGTTGTAGGTTTTCTGGGATGGCGACCGGCTTCCACCCCTGTTCCGGAGGGTCGCTTCGCACGCAACCGGCACGTTCGATAAGGGGCGAATGTTGCGAGGAGCCGCAGGCGACGCGGCAACCTCCCCTGTCCCCCACCCTCCATTCCGAATGTTGCGAGGAGCCGCAGGCGACGTGGCAACCTCCCCGCACCGTGAGCCTGTGCACGGGTGACGGTACGGGCCGCGGACCGGCTTGGAGATGATCGAAGGCCTTGCTATACTCGTTGGTCCCCCGGAGGGCCGGTCCGCAGTGAAAGAAGACGCACAGGCCTTCCGGAGTGCGGCGGGGTCAGCCGGAGGCCGGCCCTCCGGGGCCGATGACCCTGTCCCTGACACCCTGCGAGGATGAATCCAATGAGCGGAGCACAAAAGAGCGCTATCATTATCGGCTCGGGGATCGGCGGCAGCGCCGTCGGGGCCATGCTGTCCCACCGAGGGTACCATGTGACCGTCCTCGAACGGCTCAACTTCATCGGCGGCAGATGCTGCACCGCGCGGCGGGAGGGCTTTGCCGTCGACTTGGGCGTTCATACCTTTTCCCAGTCCGGCGCCGGGCCGCTCGGCGAAGTGCTGCGCCAATGCGGCCGCCGCCCGGACGATGCGGTGCAGTGGTCCTACACGAAGAATCCGACCCAGAAGCTGAATTATCTCGGCACCACCGTCGAGTTCCCCAAGGGCCTCGGGCAGATCGTGGAGGATGTGAACAACTATTCGGACATCATGAAAAGAATCGTCACCATGCCCCCCGAGGAGATCGAAGGGCTCCGACATGTGACGGTGAAAGAGTGGCTGGGCAGACACACGAGCGACCCGGCCATCTACAACATCTTCGCCTACATTTCTGAACTCTACTTCGTCGTCCCCCCCTCGAGGGCGTCTGCGGGAGAATTCATCCGGTCCATGCAGGCGCAGGCCATGAAACGAGCCTCCGGGTATCCCGTCGGCGGTTGCGCGGTCATCCCGGCAAGCTATCTCGATGTTGTCGCGGCCAACGGAGGCGCCTTTCTCACGGGCGCGCCGGTCCGGCGGATTCTCATCGAAAACCATGTCGCCACCGGGGTCGAGCTGGCTTCGGGCGAGGTGAAAAGCGCGGACATCGTCATCAGCAATGTCGATCCCTCGGTGACCATCCTCGATCTGGCGGGAGAGCAGCATTTCCCGCCCGATTACCTGGAGCGGATTCGGCGGGCCGAATACACGGCGGGGGCCTTCATTCTGAAATTCGCCCTCAAGGAGAAGATCACGGATGAAAAATTCATGATGTTCATCGCCCACCCCGATGCGGGCGAGTATGAGCAGATGCTCGCAGGCGGGCAGGTGCCTGAAAAGGTGAACCTCATGATACCGATCATCTCCAACCTCGATCCGACAACGGCTCCGCCGGGCCGGCAGCTCATCATCGCCGGCTCCCTGCTGGCGATCAAGCCGGACTGGGAGGCGTGGGAGAAGGCCGTCATGAACTCGGTCCGAACGGTTTTCCCCGATATCGACGAGCACATCCTGTTTACGGAAACCACGAGTCCCGAAACGGTCGACAAGCTCGTCGGCGAAAAGGGCGCCGTCATCGGCCTCGCCCAGACGGTGGACCAGGTCGGGTCGCGGCGCATCTCCCAGAAGACGCCCGTGGAGAACCTCTACCTGGTCGGATCGGAGGCCGGCGGGTGGGGCATCGGCACGGAACTCGCCGCGAACAGCGCCCTCGAACTCAACGCGATGATCCCGTAAGCGCTGATTTCGTCATCTCGAAGATGGCGGGAGCCGATTCGTCCAGGTTTCTGAACGGGATCTTGTATTGAATGCCGAGGGCCTGGAAGAAATCCGTGACCGAGACGCAGTCCACGACCGAGATGATCGTTGCGAGGGCCGGCCTGAGGCCCTTTTTCTCCCGGATGAGCCTCTGGATTCCCAGGCAGCGCTGCAGCGTATGATCGGAGATCAGCCCCAGTTCGCACATCAGCTCTCCGACACGAAGGCGCTCGGTCGGGGGCCTGTGAAAATGCGTCCGGTTGAGCATCCAGGCCGGGAGAAGGTCGTCCTCGATCATACGGCGGTAGAACGCCTCGATTCCTTCGTACGGCTGGTCGTGCGCCGCGGCCAGCGCCTCGTAGTGGACCGGCAGGGGGATATCGGGGCAGGTGCTGATGAGATGCGAGACGGGGAACCAGGCCAGACCGGGGATGTTCATCTGCTGGATTTGTAGGGTTTCGAACAGAAAGTGTTCGACTTCTTGTTTCGGCAGGCCGACCCTCCTGAAATAGACCTCGCAGAATGCCGGCGTATCGAATTCCCTGCGCAGCTTGTCCAAGTCAACGCCCATAGCGCATCCTCCCTCTTTGCGAGAGATTTGATTGCCGGACGGATGGCATGGCGCGGGCCTTCTCCAACCCTGCGTCTGGAAAGTACATATAGCACATCGCGAAGGTGAGTGACAGGCAAAACTCCCGCGACTTGGCCCCGGTCCTGCTTGATCCGGTTGCGTGGTCCCCGTAACATGGCTGGAGGCAAGGCCCATCGTATCCGCCTGCGTACCGGCCTCGAATGGGCAAGGGGCGGGCAAATGGGCGCGGCTCGGCTGGCGCGGCGCCTGCGGGGAGATAAGAGACGAGGATCGGGAGAGGAAGCCTATGTCCGATGGCCGGGTGTATGAAGAACTTGCAGCATGGCTGAACAAGGCGTGGTGGGGAATGCCCGCATCCGAGCATCTCATGCCCACGCTCAAGGCCTTCTACAGTCCTGAGGAGGCGGAGATGCTCACCGGTGTTCCCTTCCGGAACACGGACCTGGCGACCCTTGCGGAGATCAAGGGCATGGAACCGGCCGCGCTTTCCCGAAGGCTGGACGCCCTGGCCCGCCGGGGAGCCGTCTGGCGCAGTGAAAAGGGGGGAAAGGTTCGCTACAAACTCAATGACAGCTTTTTTACGTTTCTCCGGGGGCCGTTCTGGTCCGACGATCCCGACCCGCGGACCCGGGCCACGGCAACGCCTCTCAACCGGTATTTTCGGGACGGGTTCATGGACCAGTTCGCGGACGCCCACACCAAGGGCCTGCGGGCCATCCCCATCGACAAGACCGTGGAAGACCCCCGCAGGGTTCTCCCCTACGAGGACGTCGTTCGATATGTGGAATCGCAGGATTACCGCACCGTGTCCAACTGTCCCTGCAGGCAGCGGAAAAATCTGGACCCGGATTCGCCCGATTGCGAGCACCCGGTGGAGGTCTGCCTCCACTTCGGCGCCTTGGGCCGCTATATCGTGGAAAACGGCCTCGGCCGGGAGATCACCAGGGAAGAGACGCTGGGAATTCTGAAAAAGGCGGCCGAATCGGGCCTGGTGCACGCCATTTCCAACTGGCAGGAGGGGGCGGACACGATCTGCAACTGCTGCCGGTGTTGCTGTCTCTTCTTCGAGGCCTACCACGTGCTCGAGCACGATAAGAGCCATGACGTTTCAAACTACCGGGTCCGCACGAACCCTGAGACCTGCAAGGCCTGCGGCCTCTGTGTGGAGCGCTGTCCCATGGACGCCCTCGAACTGCGGGAATCGCCCCTGGCGGCCAACAAAGACGGGCTGGCGGCGGTGGTGACGCCGGAGCGCTGCCTGGGGTGCGGGGTTTGCGTATACAAGTGTCCCACCAAGTCCCTGGTCCTGGAGCGGCGCATGGAGGAGATCCCTCCGCCCAAAGACGCGCGAGAGTGGATGGAGCGCTGGTACCGGGACAAACAGGACGCCGCTGACGGAGGCGAGTGAACAACCATGAAAAAGCGAATGACAGCGGCCCTGCTGGGCTGCCTTCTCATCCTGGCCCAGGCGTGCGGGGACGATTCCGACCATGGAGGAGCCGGCCCGGAGCCGGCCGCCAGCTTCCCTACCGATTCCGGGACCGGCTATCTTTACGACGCCGGGCCGATGAAGATCGTGGAATTGAACGGGACGTACTACGACATGGGCCGGCAATACGGGCACCTGCTCCGCGACCCGATCCAAGGCCTGTTCCAGCGCCTGGACGCCAAGCTCAACCTGGCCGACGGCTTTCTGCCCTCCGTCTTCAGGGCCATCTACGAGGGCTACATCGATTCGAGGCAACAGGCCCTTCTCCAGGGGTTGGCGGCCGGGTCGGGGCTGACCCGGGAGCAGGCGGCCCTGCTGAACGTATCGATCCTGTTCGTCTATTTCGGCGAGTGCTCCGTGTTCTCCGCCTGGGACGGGATGACCGCCGACGGGTACACGATCACGGGCCGCAACTGGGACATCCCCGCCGAGGGGTTTCCTGCTGTATTCCGCGGATCCACGGTGGTCGCGGTCCTGAACCCGGCCGGTGAGTTCCACGACGGGCACGAGGACAACTCCGTCGCCCTGATCGGTCCCGCCGGATGGTTCCTGGGGTTGACGGTCCTGAACGAGAAGGGGCTCTACTTCGAGTACAACAACGGCACCCTCTCGATCCCCCTGGACTACAACCTGGAGTTTATCCTGTCCGCCCTCGGGGGCCGGGTGACCGAGGGACTGACGCAGAACTTCCGGGCCGCCCTGGATGACGATGACCGGGACGAGGTGGACCGGTATTTCACCGCCAACAGGGTGCTGGTGGCCTCCCTCGTGCAGGTGGCGGACGAGACCGAGGCGTGGCACTACGAGCGGTCCCTATACGAGCCCTCCCGCAAGGTCCAGTCGCCGAGCGGGGGAGACTACCTCTACGACAATCCGGCGGGTACGGACATATTCACCAACCATTTCTTCTTCACGGACTGGGAGCACCAGCGGTTCCTCTACACCTCCCTGGAGAACGACTCCCCCTCCAAGACCTTCCGCCGGCTGGCCGGCATGCAGGACCTGGCCCGGAGCTACGGGGCACCCATGACCGTGGAGACGGTCGAGGCGATCATGGAGACGCCCATCCAGGAAGGAGGCCCCCTGGTGAACCGCGGGACACAGGAGACGATGCCGGACATCCTGGATGTGACCAACTACGCGGCCGTCACGGATATCCACGACCGGGTCTTCTACGTCTACCCGGCGAACGAGGATAGCGGGTCGGGATGGATCACGATCGACCTGAAGAAGTACTTCCACCCTTGAAGGAGAACCGAGCGCCCATGACCACAACATCCTCCCCCTCCGGCCCGCGGGACGGCAGCCTTCTCATCACAGGCGGCTGCGGCTTTATCGGGCTGAACCTGCTGTACCGCCTGGCCGCGAAGGGCTGTTACCGCCGTTACGTGATCCTGGACAACCTGTCCGTGGGAACCGTGCCGGACCTGGAGGCCGTCCTCGGCGAACTGGGCCCCTGGAAGGCCGGGGCCGCGAGCGCGAAACAGGCGGCGGAGGCGTCGGCGCCTCCCAAGGAGCCCCGTCGCTACACCCTCGAGCCGGCGGCGGGTGCCGGATCCGCAGGCGAACCCTGCACGATAGAGCTGTACCCCTGCGACATCCGAACCCGCGAAGGCCTCCGGGAAATCGTCGCCGGCTGCTCCGCCGTCGTGCACCTGGCCGCGCAGACCGGCGTGCTCCCCTCCCTGGAGGATCCCGCATTCGACATGGAGCAGAACGTGGGCGGCACCCTGAACCTGCTCGAGGCCTGCCGCGCGGCCGGGGTCCCGCGATTCGTCCTGGCATCCTCCAGCGCGCCTCTGGGCGAGCAGGACCCGCCCATCGACGAGTCCAAGGTGCCCAGGCCCCTTTCCCCCTACGGCGCCAGCAAGCTGGCCTGCGAAGGATACTGCTCCGCCTACGCCGGCTCCTTCGGCCTGGAGACCATCGCCCTTCGGTTCTCCAACGTGTACGGCCCGCGATCCGCCTACAAGGGCTCCGTGGTGGCGAAATTCGTGAAGAATATCCTCACCGGCACGCCCCTGACCATCTACGGGTCCGGCGGACAGACCCGGGACTTCATCTATGTGGAAGACCTGTGCGACGCCATCGACCTGGCCCTCGCGGCCTCCGATCCCAGGGCCTTCGGCTCGGTCTTCCAGATCGCCACCTTCCGGGAAACCACGGTGAACGAGCTTGCCGAACGCCTCAAGGCCATCGCGGAGCAGGCCGGGCTGGGCCCCGTGGAGATCCTCTACGAGGACGAACGCGCCGGCGAGATCAAGAGGTCCTTCTCCGACATCTCCCGGGCACGTGAACTCCTCGGCTATACACCTATATATGACTTAGAGAAGGGCCTGCGGAAGACCTGGGAATGGTTCCTGGGATGTCGGCATCAGAGCGTGGGGTCGGTAGGCCGTCTGCCAGGGAACCGAAAAGGATAACCTGCTTGACCGAAGGAATGTGTTGCGAACACCTGAGGGCGGCCTCGCGCAGGCCCCTGATGCGCTCATCGCGGTTCAGGTAGGTTGCGCCTGCGGGTTTCGATGATTCGTTCGGCATCGGCAATGGCCCCCTCGGCTTCTCTGCGTGATCAATACGTGATAGGGTGTTCGCACGACCTGTACCAGGAGCGCACATGGAATCCGAACGCAGAAAAGGCTCGAAAGCCATGGGTATGAGACAAAACAAGCGGACGCAACTCATGCTGCTCCCGGTGCTCCTCCTCACCCTGGCCGGTTGCTCGCACAGAATTGCGGTACCGGAGGACTTGGGCGAAACGGTCACGCAGAAGGCGGAGCAGCAGCAGCAGTTCGCGGCCGGCCACAAGGCCGGAGAAGTCGAGAACAACTGGCTCGCCACCTTCCAGGATGCCGAACTGCACAAGCTCGCCTCGGAAGCGCTGTCCCACAACCCGGATCTGAGGGCGGCTTACTATTCGGTGCAGGAGGCGGTGGCCAAGACCAATCTGGCCGCCTCCGCCCTGAAACCGACCATTGGCTACAGCGGCCGGATTTCGGAGACCAGCAAGGGCACCAATCTCAACATCGGTGCTGCCGGGGCTTCCTGGGAGGCGGATGTCTGGGGCAGGGTTTCCGCCCAAGTCCAGTCCGCACG
>WFRX01000438.1 GCA_015486285.1 bacterium | reverse complement strand
GGCCGGTCTCGGTAACATGGGCGCCGGCGTAGACGCCCGCGTAGCCGGGGCCGCCAAGGGCATCCTTGCCCGGATCATCGCCCTGATCGCTGGCGAGGCGGGAGTCGATTGACCCGGTACGATGCTCGGCAGGCGTTGAAGGGGAAGCCAGGCTGATGGCAAACCGCCCCCCGCACGCGGGGCATTTGACTCTCGCCCCACGGGAAGGGATCCGCTGCGTGGGGAGGTTGAATCGCCTCCTGCAATGTGGGCAGGGAAGGAGCATGTTTTTCGTCAGGCGTTGCCTTCCCGGGGGTACTCTACCTGCATCTTGACCTTGCCGAGGCGCAGGATATCTCCGTCCTTGAGTGCCGCCTTCTTTTTCCGGACGCCGTTTACAAGACAGGCGCCCGCTCTTCTTACCGTCTCGAGGTAATGCTTCCCGTTTCGGTAGACGATCCTGGCGTGGCACTTGGCGATCCCCGCATCCGACAGGCGGATATCGATGTCGGGCGAGCTGCCGAGGGTCATCTCCGCACTGATCAACGGGAATCGCTCGCCCTGTCGGCTCCCGTCGAGGGCGACCAGATATCCGAAGACGCTCTCTTGCCGGGGGCCGGGGACTTCCGGATCCTCACCCGGGCCCCCCGGCACCGTTTCGGCTTCCCCTTCAGGGGAAGCCCCGCAGAGCGCGGCCGGGCAGTTGACGACCGGGACATCCCCGTCCGGCGGCGGTGAATCGCCCTCCAGAACGAGGAAGTCGTCCTCTTCCGGGGAAGGCCCCTCACTTGTCCCTTCATCCGCCTCCGTCCGGGGCCCGGTTGCCCGGGTGAGGAGGCCCACCTGCTCGAACTTGCTCACCACCTCCTGTGTGTCGGCCAGGGCCATGGTGATTTCGAGCAGCGAGTCTTTCAGCTCTTTCCGGCTTTCCTGGGCCTCTTCTTCCGGAAATTCCCCGACCCGTACCCGGAAATCCAGTTCCTCGAGACGGTCCGACTCCTGACGGCAACGCTCGTTCAGGGCCCGCCGGTTCCGGAGCACCGTTTCGAGTTCGGCTTGAAGGGATGCCTTCTGTTCTTCCTGCTCTTTGTCCAGGATGGCTATTTTTTCCGCGTACTCGTCCCTCACCTTCGCATAGATATGAGGCCGGACGGTGTGGCGGTTGCGTTCCGCGTTCCTTCCCAGCATTGCGTAGCGATTGCATTCGGAGACCAGGGCTCCATAGGTCTCCAGCCGTTTCAGGATGCCCGAAGTGTCCGCCTGTTCTCTGCCGGATCGATCCTGAGTGGACGAGTCCATTGCCTTACCCCTTCTGACAAAAAAAAGTGAGTTCTTGGCCGGATAGGAGGCAGTATAGAAACACAAGGAATAGAGGTCAAGCGAAAAAAGGCACTACATGTTGTATCAGGACAGTGGCCGGCCGTCCACATCGATGTCACGGTCTACCGCCCACACCGATTTGTCGTCGAGAAGCCCCTTCGATACCCTGTGAACCAGGCCGAGGGAGCACCGGAGGAGCTGCGAAAGGACAAGGCCCATGACCTCTCCCGGAACCCCGTAAAAGAGGAAGTTGATCGGCATGAGGCTGCCCAGGAAACAGATTTCCTTCTCCTTCTTGCTTCCCGGGTCGCTTTCCTCCCCCTCGAAAAAGAAACGGTAGGTCTGTCCCAGAATCTTGCCTGTCTGGGGATCGGCGATTTCTTCGCCTTCGATCCTGCAGGGGATCCCTCGAACGGTCGGTTCGCGGTCCTTCAGAAGGACTTCCAGCCTCTCCGAAATATTCTGAAACTCGATCGTCTTGGTCGAGCCGCTGACCAGATAGAACGAAGAAGCCTTGCCGTCGGCGAGAAGCCTCTCCATATCCTCCCAGAGAAAGGCGGGTCGGCCCGTCACCCCGATCACGAGATCTACACGAAGCGCCAGTGTGCGGGGAAGATCCTGGAAGCGGGTCGCAAAGGCCTGTGGCCGCTGTTCCGGGGCCGGGCCGTCGGATCGGATATCGACCGCCAGGCAGGGACAGGGCCCGGGTTGTCTGAACCGGTTGCCGAGCTGCGAGACGAGGTGACTGCCGATCGCGCCCCTCGCACCGATGATGGCCGCCTTCCTCATGCTCAGGACCTTGCCCCGGGCATGAAGGACCGATTCGATGGCCGAGAGGATGGAGGCCGCCACCTCGCTTGCCTCTTCGGTCACCTTGAGGTTCGAGACGGCGATGGTGAAACAGGGGCGGGCGAGCCGTCCCTGCTGCTCGATGACCGCCTCCAGCTTGTCGAGTCCGTTCTTTGTGTGTTCGACCGTGCCGACCACATATTTGTCGAGCGCCTCGGCCAGGCCGAGCCCGGCCGCCTCGGTCCCCCCGTCCGGTATGGGGGCCCCGTTTTCGACGAACAGGTCCCTGAGCGAGCCTCCGGTCGCGGCCTTCCGGCCGAGAACAGGGGCCAGGTACCCCCCGTCCTCTATGATGAGGCATCTCGTTCCTGCGCGCATCGTCCTCGAAAGAAGGTTGAGAAACAGGCGCATAGCCGTCTCCGTCATGGCCTGCAGGTACCCGGGGCGGATCCGGTGCAGCCTCTCGTCGAGGTCCCGCATGTCGTCGAGGCTGGAGAACCTGGGGCTCAGGAAGAAATAGCCTTCCACGGAGATGGGGTCTTCCGCCTTGTTCAGGGAGTAACACCTGAAGCGGTCCTGGTCGAGGTCGAGCAGGGCCTCGAGAAAATCGGAAGGTACGGACTCGCCGTAATGTACGAACAGGGTGAACACATTCTCCGCGCCGAGCCTCCGGAGCGCGGCGATGAAGCCGAGGATCTCGGCGGTTATATGATGGATGAGCAGGACGTTCACGCCGGCCAGGGGACGGTCGTCCGCGTGCCGGGCGACGACTTCTTCGAGGGGAGGCATGCGGTTCAAGTAGGCATCCAGGTTCCGGCTCTTTCGCCGGTGCCCGAAGGATGCCCAGAAAGAACGGCCCAGCTGGGAAAAATCGAGGTAGCCGTGCACATCTCCGAAATCCACCCGAATCGTGGTCCCTTCCTGGAGGTGGCCCCGCACGGTGTGGTCCTCCAGGAGCAGGAGGATCTTCTTGAAGACCCCGTTTAGCCGCTCCGGCTCCATGGCGCGGAACAGCTCCACGTAATGCTCGGCCCAGGAAATCCGGATTTCGTCCAGCTGATCGAGCCCGGCATCCGAGAGACGGCGGAAGATGAGGCTGTGGGCCGTTCTGATCTCTTCGTACGTCCGCTTTCCACGCTGTGCCTGCCACTGCACCTGCTCGCAAAGCATGGCCGAGATGCGGGTGGCGCCGGCGATAAAGCTCCTGCCTTCCGGGTTCTTGACCACGGCATGGCGGAACGAGGCCAGATGCAGATGTCGTCGGTTCAGCCCTTCGAAGACGGCACGCAGGAAGTACTTGTCCGGTTTCTTGGAGGATCGAATCCGCTCGAGGATGACGCGGAAGGGGAAATCCCCCTGTACCAGCCTTCTCGTGAAGGGAAATACCAGGGCCCGGGATGGAGCGGTCGGGTCTTCAGGGTAGATGTGCCTGCGCCAGCGCCGCATCTGGATGGATCCGAATACGGTCGTGACTTCTTCGATGAAGGCCTCCCGATCCTCGAGGATGCGGTCGAAGACCTCGTAGTCCCCCGTAACCTTGATGCTTTCGATCTGCAGGGCCGCCAGTTCCGGGGTTTCCGCGAGCTTGATCCTCTTTTCCGCCTCGATGTCGATGCGGTCCAGGTGGTAGCGGTTGATGATCTTCTCCGCGATGGCCCTGGAAAGGATCGAAAGGCCGAAAAAGACGGGCAGATCCGCGAGATCGATCCGCAGGAGGTCGCCTTCCCTCCTGAGGGGCAGCTCCAGTGACGTGGGAATCCACAGATCCCCCCCTTCGCCCTTCGCCCTTCCCCCTTCCCCCTT
>WFRX01000437.1 GCA_015486285.1 bacterium | reverse complement strand
TTCCCGATGTTGTAGATCCTGTACGGCGCGCGGGAGCTGGACGGGTCCGGCGCCTTGCCGCTCCAGGCGGCGTTCCCTTGCGGGGGACTGTCCAGCACCCTGATCGTTCCGGTCACGATGTCATCGATATAGGTGAAATCTCTTTTCATCTCACCATGGTTGAAGACCTGGATCGGCCTGCCCTCGAGCATTGCCTTGGTGAACAGAAAGAGGGCCATGTCCGGTCGTCCCCAGGGCCCGTAAACGGTGAAGTACCGAAGGCCCGTGGTGGGCATGCCGTAAAGATGGCTGTATGTGTGGGCCATGAGTTCATTCGATTTCTTTGTTGCCGCGTAAAGGGAGACCGGGTGGTCCACATTGTCTCTCGTCGAAAAAGGGTATTTCTCGTTCAGGCCGTAAACCGAACTGGAAGATGCGTAGACGAGGTGTTTGATGTGGTTATGCCGACAGGATTCGAGGAGGTTCTGGAAGGCGACGATGTTCGATTCGATATAGGCGTGCGGATTCACGAGTGAATACCTGACACCCGCCTGCGCCGCCAGGTGGCAGACCGTGTCGAAGCCCTCGTCCTGAAACAGGCGGTCGAGGGCTTGTCTGTCCTCCATGGGCATCCGTACGAAGCGGTAGGTCGGGTATCGTGTACTCTGGACGAGCTTGCCCGAGGCCGCCTCCGACCGTGCGATGCCGTCTCTGCCGAGACGGCCGAATTTCAGATTGATGTCATAGTAATCATTGATATTGTCCAGGCCGACGACTTCGTCGCCCCTCTGAGCAAGACTCGAGGCCGTGAATGAGCCGATGAAGCCGGCCGCACCCGTTACGAGGATCTTCATTTCTCAGGCCACTCCTTTCGTACGCCTGCACCCAAATACGGTCACGCAACATGCGGATATTGCGAGGGAGCAACAGCGAGCGAAGGCATCTCCCGGCCCCGCATTGTTTTACGATCGAAGCCGGGGGATTGCCGCGTCCCTTCGCTCCTCCCAATATCCGTTGACTCAAGATCGTCCAATCACCGGGTTTTGATGAGTTTTCTCCGGTTGTGGGGAATCCCGTCCGGCTTGGAGGACGAGGGCTGCGGCCCCGAAAATGCCCGCGTCTTTTCCCAGGGCGGCCGGGACCACAGGGGTTGCCGCGGCAAGAGGGTTGATCGTCCGGTGGGGAAGCTCCCTGCGGATCGCCTGGAACAAGGGTTCTCCGACCTGCGCAACGCCGCCTCCAATGACAACGATGTCCGGGTCGAGGAGGCTGACGATGCCGCCCAGCCAGACGCCCAGAAGGGTTCCCGTCTCTTCAATGACGCCCCGGGAGAAGGCGTCCCCCCGGTCGGCGGCCCTTGCGAGGTGCTTCATACTCAGTGCGGTCCAGTCTCCCCCGGTTTCCTCTTCGAGAAGACGGGGCTTTTGCGGCAACGCCTTCAGCGCCTTTCTCGCCCTCTTTGCCACCGAGGTCCCCGAGGCATAGGACTCGATGCAGCCGATGTTGCCGCAGTTGCATCGAGCATCTGCGTCCTCGAACTGGATGGTCACATGGCCTCCTTCGCCTGCCATGCCGTTCTTTCCGTGGAGGATTCGGCGATTCAGGATGATGCCTGTCCCGATGCCCGTGCTGACGGTCGCATAGAAGACGTGATCATGCCCCTTGCCGGCCCCCCAGAGGGCCTCGGCGAGCCCGGCGGCGTTCGCGTCGTTGTCCAGGTAAACGTCCACCTCGAAGCGGTCCCGGAGCCGATCCCGGAGCGGAATGCCTTCCCAGCCTGCAAGGTTTGGCGGATTGTACAACACACCCTGTTTCACATCCATGGGGCCCGGGGCGCAGGCCCCGAGCCCCATGATTGCGGCGCCCCTTTCATCTGCCTGATGCAGAAGACTCTCCACGACACGGTTCATTTGCCCGCTTGAATGGGGAAGGCCCATTGCCTGCTCTGTCGGCAGTTCGCGCCGGACGACCAGCTTCCCGGTGCGCGTGAGCAGCCCGCCGGCTATCTTGGTGCCGCCGATATCCAGCCCCAGAACCAGAGGCTCCATCGTTTGACCCCTTGCCCTTCTTTTGGAGCCCCGTTGCCGTCATGCGCCGGGGCTTTTCGTCGACACAGACATCGTTGTGCCTCCGTTCGCTTCCTGCTTTTCCATTGTATTCCAATTCTTGCTCCGAGGAAAATCCATCGCCTGCGAAGCGCTCTCACGATGAAAGCGACAATATCAAAACTATGTTGTACTCCTCCATGGGAAATGTGCCCGAGCGCATCGAGCGACTCGTGGCCCACGAGGCGGACCGCGGGCGGATGCGTACCCATGGGGGGCGCCTCCCGGGTGGAGGTCGGTATGGGCGGTGCGGGACCAAGCCTCGCAGGTTACATAAAAGATTATATAAATCAACTAGTTATACGGTCTTGTGGCGGTTCGGCACCCGCGTTGGGGAGTGGAACGTGATCATGTGCCGTCTCTTCTCATCCCTGGTATTCCGTTTGTGTCGGCCCGAAATTTTTTCTTGACACGGAGATGGCGCTTTTGTACTGTTTAGGCTGATTCGATGTTTGCTTTTTCCAGGCCTTGGCCCGGCGTATTCAGGGATGATCCAGCAATACGGAAAGGGAAAGAAGATGGCCTCGGAACAACTCTACTTCCGGCGTGGCGATCTGTGCAGGATCGTCAACCTCACGCCGCGCCAGGTACAGTACTGGGAGAAGACGGGCCTGCTCGGTCCGACCTACCGAACCAAAGGCGGACACGGAAGGTACAGCTTCCAGGACCTGATTGCCTACAAGACGGCCAAGCGTCTTCTCGATGCGGGTGTTCCCCTACAGCGCATCCGCAAGAGTGTTGCTTCGCTGCAGAAGATTCTGCCTTCCATCAAGAGGCCGCTGGTGGAGTTGACACTCGTTGCCACGGGGGACCTGATCCTCGTATTCTATCAGGATACGGCCTTCGAGGCGGTTTCCGGTCAGCAGTGGATCATCCATGTGGCCGAGTTGGAGAGCGAGGCCCTGCGGTGGATGCGGCAGGCCAAGAACATCAGTCGTTACAGAAGAGTCAGCGTGCCCAAGCAATCCGGGAGGGACCTTCTGAAAACCGTGTAACGGCCCCTGAAAGGGATGCGGAAAGAGACCTCTGAGGCGGAGGAGAACAGTCTTCCTGGGTGGGGGACAGAGAGGGTGGGCCATGAGGGTTCTCAGCATCATCAACCAGAAGGGGGGGTGTGGGAAGACCACCACGGCCATCAATCTGTCGGCGTGCCTGGCCAAGAGGGGAAAGAAGGTCCTGCTGGTGGATATGGACCCGCAGGGGCACGCCGCCGCCGGTCTGAATGCAACGGATGTGGCGGCACACCGCGATCTTCGAAATGCCCTCCTGAACCTTTATGACGAACCGGTCCAACTTTCCGAAATCGTCACTTCCGTGGATACCTGCCTCGACCTCGTACCTTCCATGCTTTCTCTGGTTGCGCTGGAACAGGAACTCAGCGGGGCATCGGATCGAGAGAGAAGGCTGGGCGACCTCCTGGACAGGGGCGGCCCCGCTTATGATTACATCCTGATCGATTCGCCCCCCAATTTGGGGGTGCTGACGATCAATGCCCTCGCCGCCAGCCGCGAGGTCCTGATTCCGGTGGATACCGGGGCATTCTCTCTCCATGGGATGCGAAGGATCTTCCAGGTGGTGGACCTGATCGAGGAGCGTGTGGGCAGGCCTCCTAGGGTCAGTATACTGATGACCTTTTACGATCGCAGGGTCAGGTTGGCCAGGACGATAGAAGGGCAATTGGAGGCCCATTTCCCGGAGCAGGTTCTGAAGACCAAGATTCGAACGAACATTCACTTGAAGGAGGCGGCCAGTTACGGGCTGCCCATCGTAAAATACCGGCCGAACAGCCTGGGCGCCTGGGACTACCAGGAGCTTGCCGAAGAGATCCTCGCCAATGAGGAGCAGGTACTCGCAGAGGAGCCGGATCGCTTTACCGCTGAGACCGCCCCGGCGAGGGCACCGCGCCCCGCCGGCCGGGATGAGGGCCTGCGGGACGTGTTCTTCTGCATGAGCGCCCCGGATGCGAGCAAGGTGTATGTCGCCGGGGAATTCAATAACTGGCGTCTGGATGCCTCCGCCAGCCTGGAGCGGGACGGGCGGGGGGTCTGGAGGCGAAGGGTGCCTCTGCCCCCGGGTAAATACCAGTACAAGTATTATGTAGACGGCCGGTGGGTCGTGGACCCGGAGAACCCCCTTCGGATCGTTACGGAGAACGGCATCGTCAATTCATTGATCAAGGTCAAGTAGGCACGGAATTACCCTCAACCGGGAAACGAACAGCACCCTGTGGACAAGCTCAAGAATTTTCCGAAAGAGAATCAGGAAAGAAAGCAGCTCGAAGAGATCGCCCACCTCTATTTTTCCGATCCTGCACCTTCTGGCGAGATCGCGGGGGAACGCAAGGAACCGGAGAGGCCTATCAGGCCGGCTGAGCCCTTTTTGCCTTTACCGAGCGCCCTGTTCATCCGTTGTGCGGCGGACCGGTCGGCAGGGGACCTGTCCACCTGGTTTCTGTTCAATCTTGCCGTCATGTTGAAGATCCTGAACGGGCCTGTCTTGCTGATCGGCTCTGAACGTGCCTATGAGCGGCGGTTCCTCTTCGGCTTCCGCCCCGACCGGGAGCGGGTAAGGGGCCCCATCCCCGGCCCGTCCTCTTCGCTGGGGACCTTCGGGCCCATGGGCGTTTGCCTGCTGGAGGGCCGGGTGCTGCGGCAGGCCCGCGCGGACGACCGGGAGGGGGATGCATTGGCCCCCCTGGCGGGCCCGCGGGTCGCTTTCCGATACATTCTCTCGGACGAAGCGCATTCGGGTGGTCTTTTCAATCGGTTCCCGGGGCTTCTTCTCCTTCTTGTGACGCCATCCAGCACCACCCCCGGCCTGCTCGGCCGCCTCGAGCAGGAAGAGGGCGGTTTCCTCCGGGGAGTGGGTGCTGTGGGTATCGTGGTCGCGGGTGCGGGCTGCGGGGAAGAGGCCGACGCCCTCTACCGGTACTGGCGCGACAGGGTCGGGGAAAGGGCCGAAAGGGGAGTGACCGTGGAGAATTTCGGGCTGTTGCCCGCCGCAATCATGCCCCGTCCTCTGGTTGTCGCTTCGGGGGGGGGACGCACATTTCCCATCTACGATCGGTCGGCTGACGCGGAGATGTCCGGTGTGGGGGCACTGGAAGATCCGGGCGGTTCCCGGACCCGGTTTTGTCAGGCCGCCGCCGCCCTGATCCGCAGGAAGCGCTCCGAGATGCTGCCCGGCAGCCCCTGAAGCGCAAACAGAGGCCGGACATTGCGAGGGCGCCACAGCAGCAAAGCAATCTCCGTGCGCCGTAGCAGGCAGGGAGATTGCTTCGCTACGCTCGCAATGTCCCGGATAAAGGCCAAGAGAGGGCGCTACGCTCGCAATGACCGGGAAGGGATCTGAGGGGCGCGCGGGATCCGTGTTGGAGTGGGAAGGCATCTGAAGATTTCTGACGGCGGGATATTGGTTTTTTTCGCAGAGACCGAAGCATACAGGAGGCTGGACATTGCGAGGGCGCGTCAGCGGCCGAAGCAATCTCCAGGCACCCAGGCGGATGAGACAGCGGCAATATTATCTCTATATCATGACGACCCAAAATCATACGGCCCTGTATACGGGGGTTACGAATGATCTGGTCCGGCGTGTGTGGGAACACCGTGAGGCGCGGGGAGGAGGTTTTACGAGTAGGTATCAAGTGAACAAGCTGGTCTATTACGAGGCATACGAAGATCCCGAAAATGCAAACCAGCGCGAGAAGCAGCTCAAGGCCGGACCGAGGCGGAAGAAGATCGAGTTGATCGAGTCAATGAATCCGGCGTGGCTTGATCTATACAATGAAATTGCGGCCGAGGCAGAATAGCAGCCCGTACCGCAGCAGGCAGAGGCCGGACATTGCGAGGGCGCGCCAGCGGCCGAAGCAATCTCCGAGTACCGCAAGCAGGCAGGGAGATTGCTTCGCTACGCTCGCAATGTCCCGGATGAAGGGCAAGAGGGCGCTACGCTCGCAATGACCGGGGTGAGGGCCAGGAAGGTGCTGCGCTCGCAATGAACGTGAAGGGAGCTGCGCGGGCCCCGACGCTGCGTTGACGTTCTCCGAAGCATCCCTATTCCTCCCAAGGCTTTCCTTATTCTGTGTATGTGGTAAAATGACTCTTTCTTGACGCCCGCTCCCCTTCAAACATTCTCAGGTTGCCTGTGCGGGTGTTGGGGGATCGCGGGCCCGTTGTCATCGAGGGGAAGGTCGACCCTGCCTGCGGCTGCCAAGGGAGTTTCACCGATTATGAAGAATCTTCGCAAGATCTTTGACTGTCTTCGGGAGGGGCACATGCCCCCCCTCGGCAGTCTGCCGGAACCCTTGCTCGACGCGGTTGCCGGCATTTCGAGCGCCCGCGGCCGGTGGACCTCGCTTACCGCGATCGAGCGGGTCCTCACAACCTTTCGACACAAGGAACCGGACCGGGTGCCTGCCACGCCGATCCTGGGTGCCGGCGCGAGACAGATCAAGGGGATCCCGTTCCCGGATTTCGCCACGAAGGCGGAAAAGGCTGCGGACGCGTACTGTTCCGGGTTCGAGTTCGTGGGCGGGGACTTGGTCGTCCTGCTCTGGGACCTGTCGGTCGAGGCCGCGGATTTCGGCCAGAAGGTGATCTACCCCGAAAACTCGACGGCCATGTGCGACTACAATGATCCGGTGGTCAAGGAAGTGGGCGACTACCGCAAGGTCAAGCCGATCGATTTTTCTCAGACCGTGCGCATGCAGGAATTCGTCAAGCTCTGCCGGATCATGGTCAAGAGGCTTGGACTGCGCACAGTGATCGGCGGCTTTGTGTTCGGGCCCTTAGGGGTGCTCAGCATGATGCGCGGAGCGGAGCGGCTGTTCCGGGACTGCGTACTCTATCCCAAGGAGGTCCGGAAGGCCTGCGAGGCGATTACCCGGACCCTCATCGAGTTTGTCCAGGCCCAGTGCGAGACCGGTGTTTCTGCGCTGGCTATCGACAGCCTGTACGCGTCTCGAAACGGACTGGCCAAACAGCTCTGGGAAGAGATCGAAGGGCCCTTTGTCCGGGAGATCGCCCGGGAGATCAAGAAGAACGGTGTCTCTGTGGCTGTCCATAACTGCGGCCATGATCTGTATTTCGATGCGCAGATCCGCTCCATGGAGCCGGATGCGATCAGTTTCGCCCACTTGCCGGATGACTGCCGGACGCCGAAGGAACTCAAGGAGCGGTACGGCGATCAGGTGACTCTGATCGGCTATATCCCCACCCCCCTCCTGGTGACGGGCACCCCGCAAGAGGTCATGACGGCCTGCCGGGAACAGATCGATGTGCTTGCCAGAGACGGTGGGTACATCCTGGCTCCCGGGTGCGAGTACCCGCCGAACATTCCCCTGACGAATGCGTTTTCCATCATGAAGGCGGCCGAGAAGTACGGCTGATTTGAGAAGCGGCCCCTCGAGCAGTGCGATTGTTGAGACCGGGCCGACGGATGCATTTCCCCCTGGAGGAGGGAGAGACGGTGGCAAAGTCCAAGATCTTGAAAAACATCGAAGAGGTGATGCTCGCTCGAAATCCGGCTCAGGTCGAGAAGGTCTTCTCGAAACTTGACGCGGGTTCGCTCGCCCCGGAGGAGATCCTGGGCGCCATGACGGCCGGGATGGAAAAGGCCCGCAGTCAACTCAAGGAAGGCAAGTGTTCGATCCCGGAGTTCCTGCTCTGTATCGACGCCTTTCGCCGGGGGGTGGGGCAGCTGAAAAAGGCGAATGCGCAGGTGGCCGCGAAGAAAGATGCGGTCGTGATCGGGGTGGTGGAGGGGGACGTGCACGACATGGGCAAGAACATCGTGGTCGGGGTTCTGGAGGCTTCCGGGTATCGAGTCATCGACCTGGGCAAGGATGTGCCGCGGGACCGGTTTCTCGAATCCCTGGAGGAGACAAAGGCGTCTCTGCTGGCCCTCTCCACGATGATGTCGACCCCGCTGGAGAACATGCGGGACGTGATCGAGTGGGTCCGCCGGCTTCATCCCGGGGTCAGGATCCTGGTGGGCGGCGCTCCCTTGGACGAGAGGCTTGCCAGATCGATAGGGGCGGACGGGTACGCAGAAGGCGCCGCCGATGTGCCCGGGGAGGTGGAGCGGGTGCTGGCCCGCCTTGCGCGCCCTGTGGACATTCCGGTGGCTTCCGGATAGCGGATATGCCGAAGACCGAACGATTTGATCTCTCGCTGCCGGCCCTTGAAGACATGATGCCGGATGTGATCCGCCAGGCGGGCTATCCCTCGCCCGCGGAAATGGGCGAGGATGTACGCGGGGAGATCGAGCGGGCCGTGGAGCGATGCCTGTCAACGGTCAGGCCCGCCTGCCTGTACAGGACCACGCCGTTCCTCCGCCTGGAGAAGGATCGGATCGTAGGCCGGGACGTGGAGATCCGGAGCAGGCGGTGGGCGCGCCTGATGAAGCGTCTGAACGGGCCGGAGGTCATCTGCTGCTTCGTGGTCACCGCCGGTCCGGCGCTGGAGGATGCGGTCAACGAGGCCCAGCGCGAGTCCCTGTTTCACGCCTATCTCCTGGATGCGGCGGGATCCGTCGTGATCGAGCGCCTGACGGATCAACTGGACCGCCACATCGGCGAACGCCTCGCCGCGGGGGGCTGTCAGACCACCGCGAGATTCAGCCCCGGATACTGCGACTGGGACCTGGAGGAGGGGCAGGGGGCGCTCTTCCGCTTCCTCGAGCCGGAGCCTGTGGGTGTGAAGCGAACCTCTGCCGGGATGATGA
>WFRX01000436.1 GCA_015486285.1 bacterium | reverse complement strand
ACCCGAGGTGGTGGGGGATGCGGGGGTCCTGGTGCCGCCGGCCGACTCTCATGCCCTCGCGGAAGCCATCGTTTCCCTCCTGGACGATCCGGAAAGGCGACGGCGACTGGGGGAAGAGGGATACCGGCGGGTGCACGAGCACTTTACGTGGGAGCGGGCGGCGGCGAGGATGGTGGAGATTTACAGGGAGGCGATGAATGCTCACGGTTGATTTCTCCAAGATAACCCTGAAACCGGGAGCGCGCGTTCTGGATGCGGGGTGCGGAAACGGCCGCCACCTCTACGAGGCCTTCAAGCAGCCGGGGGTAAAGGTCGTGGGCCTCGACATGAAAAGCGAAGACGTGACCAAGGCCCGGAACATGATGCGCTTGATGGAAAAGGTGGGCGAGGGTGGAGAAGGGGTATGGGGCGTCTTCACCGGCGACATTACGAGCTTGCCGTTTTCGGACCAGTCTTTTGACGTTGTGATCTGCTCGGAGGTACTGGAACACATCCCGGACGAGGCGAAGGCCATTCAGGAGATCACCCGGGTCCTCAAGCCGGGGGAGATCCTTGCCGTTAGCGTTCCGCGGTTCTTCCCCGAACTCATCTGCTGGGCCCTGTCCAAGGCCTACCGGAACGATCCGGGCGGACACGTACGGATATACAGGAAACGGGAGCTGATCCGGAAGCTCGAAAGGGCCGGCCTGGTCTGTTTCGATACGGGCCGCGCGCACGGCCTGCACGCCCCTTACTGGTGGCTCAAGTGTATCGTCGGGTTGAAAAACGAGGATTCCCGGCTCGTAAAACTGTATCACGATTTCCTCGTGTGGGATATCGAAAAGCGCCCCTGGCTGACGCGGACCCTCGATAGACTGTTGAATCCCTTTGTGGCGAAAAGCTGTGTGCTTTACCTGAAAAAGGTGGGAAATGGAAATGGGAACCAAGGTGTCGAGTAGTGTTGTGGAATTGACTGGCGCACTGGAGACGGTTGCTGTCCGCATTGCGGAGACGCAGCGGAAAACAGGCGAAATTCCCTGGTGCACGGGACAGAAGACGGATCCATGGGACCATGTGGAGGCGGCGATGGGGCTCAGCATAGGGGGGTACCGGCGCGAGGCCGAACTCGCCTATGAGTGGATGGCGGGCGCGCAACGCGAGGACGGGAGCTGGTATGCCTCTTACATGCAGGGGGTTCCGGAAGACAAAACGCTCGACACGAACATGTCCTCGTACATCGCGGTCGGGGTCTGGCACCATTTCCTGATCACCAAGGATCGGTCTTTTCTGGAGTCCATGTGGAAAACCGTTTCGTCCGCCCTCGAGTTCGCCGTGGGCCTGCAGGCTCCGAACGGTGAGATCTACTGGGCGGTCAGCCCCATGGGTGAGATCGATCGCATGGCCCTGCTGACGGGATCCAGTTCGGTCTACATGGCCTTGAAGTGCGGCCTGGCCATGGCCGAACAACTCGGCCGCGAGAGACCGGACTGGATCAAGGCGATGAAGGCGCTGCGCCACGCGATTCGGACGAAGCCGCACCTGTTCAACATGGCGAAGTCCCGCTATTCGATGGACTGGTTCTACCCGATGCTGTCCGGAGCACTCACAGGCCGGGAGGCTCAGGATCGCCTGGACCGGTACTGGAAGAAGTTCGTCGTGAAGGGCCTCGGGGTTCGCTGCGTCTCCGACCACCCGTGGATCACCATGGCGGAAACCTCGGAACTCTGCCTGGCCCTGACGGCCATGGGGAACCGGGACTTGGCGGAGATCGTGTTCGGGTGGATCCAGGATCGGACCTTTGAGGACGGATCCTATTGGTGCGGGTTCACCTTCCCGGATATGGTCATCTGGCCGGAAGACAAGCTCACCTGGACCAATGCTGTGGTGCTCATGGCGGCCGACGCCCTCTATCACCTGACTCCGGCCAGCCGGCTCTTCAGCCATCGGGCCTGGGACGGCTCCGGTCTTTCGCTGTCTCAGGGCATCTGCACGGATGAGGCGGGGACCGGTGCTTCCCAGCCTTTCGAAGGGGAACAGGAGTGCCTGCCCCTCCATGCCGGGGAATCTCCGGCTCCCGGAGTGATGCGGGCCAGGAGCAAGTAACCTCCCATGCTTCGCGATCATCGTCCGTACCGGGTCAAGAAGGCATACCTCAAACTCCAGGAGTTCTACGTAGAACACTTTCTGCGCCCCCAGTTTTCCTCCCTCGGAAAGGGGCATACCTTTATCAGGCCCTGGAATGTGGAACTTTTCGGTGTCCCGATTGAGATCGGGGACTATGTGAACGTGATTGCCGCCCGGGACCGGAAGGTGAGATTGACCGTCTGGTCGGACAGGGAGGACCCTGACGGCATTCGCCTGGGTGATTACTGCCTGATCTGTCCGGGTGTGCGGCTGAGTTCGGCCACTGGGATCATCGTCGGGGACAACGTCATGTTTGCCAGCGGGGCCTACGTTACCGACTCGGATTGGCACGGCATCTACGATCGGGTTGCCATTGTCGGGAAGAGCGCCCCGGTACGGATCGAAAACAATGCCTGGATCGGCGACAGCGTGATTGTCTGCAAGGGGGTGACCATCGGGGAAAACAGCGTGATCGGGGCGGGCTCCGTGGTGACGAGTTCCATCCCCGCCAACACGATCGCCGCGGGTAACCCCGCCCGGGTCATCAAGCCCCTGGACGCGGACCGGAGGATCAAGACGAGGGCCGAGTGGTTTGCAGACCCGGCTGCGCTGTTCGAAGAGATCGACCGGATCGACAGGGAGAAACTCGGGCACAACACCTTCCTGGATTGGATGCGGTATTGTTTCTTCCCAAGGAAGGGCGATTAGGATTCGTATGATTCGAGTACCCCTTCAAGTTAGCCAACAGCCAATGCTCAAGAGCCTCTCAAGGACCGGCCAAAGGAAGCCATCATGAAAGTAGCAGTCATCGCGCCGCCCTATCCCCTTGAGGAGGCCCCTGCGCCGCCCCTGGGTGTCACCTATGTGGCAGCCGCCTTCGAGGCCGCCGGCGCCGAGGTGCGGGTGCTGGACTACATCGTCTCGCGCTACAGCCCGGAGAAGCTCCGGCGGGAACTCGAGGCCTTCCAGCCGGACCTCGTGGGCTCCACTTCGGTCACCATGAATTTCCCGGCAGCGGCTGCAATCGTGGAGACGGCAAAGGCGATTCTCCCTTCCGCCGTGACGATGATGGGGGGGCCCCACGTCACCTTCGATGCGGAGAATACGCTCCGGACCTATCCCGGTATCGACCTGCTCGTTTTGGGCGAGGGCGAGGAGACGGTTGCCGAGCTCCTGCCCGTGGCCCGCGATCGAGGTGCATGGTCTCGTGTGAAGGGAATCGCCTTCCTCGAGGACGGCCGGTTCATTCGTACGGGCGTGAGGGAGCTGATCCAGGACCTGGAGACCCTTCCGTTGCCCGCCCGGCACCTGTTGCCCGTGTCGAGGTATCAGGCCCTCGGGTTCCCGGTGAGCATCATTACGAGCCGGGGATGTCCGTACCAATGCATCTTCTGCCAGGGAAGGCGCATGGTGGGGCAGAAGGTTCGGTACAGGGATCCGATGAGCGTCGTTGACGAGATCGAGGAGGTGCTCTCCTACGGTTTCAACCGGATCAACGTGGCAGACGACTTATTCCTGTCGAACAAGGCGCGGGCCCGTGCGGTCTGCGAGGAGATCCTCCGGCGGGGCCTGCGGTTCGACTGGAGCGCCTTCGTCAGGGTGAACATCATGGACGAGGATGTCATGCGCCTGATGCGAAAGGCCGGATGCGATTCGGTCAGCTTCGGGATCGAGAGCGGGAATCCGGAGATGCTCAAGCGCATTCGGAAGCGGATTACCCTGGAGCAGGGCAGAAGGGCCGTGGAGATCTGCAGAAAGGTCGGTCTTACGCCCCATGCCTCCTTCATGGTGGGGCTTCCCGGGGAGACGCCGGAGACGCTCCGACAGACGCAGGAGTATGCGGATTCGCTGGAGATCATCTACGGATACCATTTCCTCGCTCCCCTGCCGGGCACCACGGTTCGGGAGGAGATCGACCGGTACGACCTGGAAATACTGACCAACGACTGGTCTCTGTACGATGCGAACCGGCCGGTGGTCAGGACATCCCGGCTTTCCGCGGAACAGACCCAGGCCTTTGTGGACGAATTCGAGAAAAAGAGCAACGCCCGATGGGAGGACATGAAGGAACGCCACCGGCAGGGCAAGACAACGCCGGAAGAGGGGCTGAGGGTGGAAGGTCAGGTTCGACTGGAGTTCACCTACCGGCTCCTTTCAGAGGACCTCATCGAAGAGCACTGCCGGTTTCCGTGGAACGGTCGGCCGCGAGACGGGGATGCGGAAAAGGCCCTGCTCACCTCGAAGATCACCGAGGTGACGGGTGTAGATGAGGATCTGGCGGAGTGGGTGATCGGGGACTTCATCAGGAAGGGCTATCTCGAGGCGGCCGTGAAGGAAGACTTTCTCCAATGGTCCTGGGCCGAGACCCGGAAGACGCCGTCCCGTCCGTCCCCCGGCAATGCTTGAATGTCCCCATTTCCTTCAGGAGATTCAAGGCCCTTTCGGATTTACCCGCCTGAGCACGCCCAGGGTGCTTACCATCGGCAGTTCCTCGTAAAGGCCGGATTTCAGGGCGAGCTTGTAGATGGTGTAGGGGGCCTGTCCCCCCTCCGCGGGGTCCGGAAAGATATCGTGGATGGCGAGGAATCCCCCGGGAAGCACCTTCGAGGCCCAGGAGGTGTAGTCGGCCATCGCCGCATCCAGGCTGTGCCCTCCGTCAATAAATACCATCCCGAGGGGCGTCTTCCAGCATCTGGCGACCACCTCGGATTTCGCCACGATCGGAACCACGCTTTCCTCCAGGCCCGCCTCCGAAATGGTCTTGCGGAAGGCCTTGAAAGAGTCCATCAGGCCGGTCTCCGGATCGAAGAGTTCCCGGTCGTGGTATTCCTCGCCGGGCTGGTGTTCTTCCGAGCCTCTGTGATGGTCGATCGAGAACAGGACGCTACCGTTTTCCCTGCAGCCCGTTGCAATGTATACGGCCGATTTTCCGCAATAGCTTCCGATCTCCAGGCACGGGCCGAGCCGGCTCGCTTCTCTTGCCAGATCGTAGAGGCGCATGCCTTCTTCTTCAGGAAGAAAGCCCTTCACACGGTCGAGATCCAGGTCAATAACGGACATAGGACGAATCGGCCTCCTGGTGCCGGGATTGGGAAATATTTATGATATCGTATCCATCAGGCAGAGAAAAGCCCTGGAGGAGCGATTTATCCGATCCTCCCCGGTCCCGTGTGAAGGTCGGCGAAATCCGCCAACAAAAATGGACGCATAACAGCGCTCCGGGCGGGGATGGGTCGGGACCGACAACGGGGAAGAGCCGGCTGACCACCCGCGACTTCATTGACCCGGGAAAACGGCTGCGGACCCGGATGGGGAACTGTCATTGTTACGATGAACATGATAAAAGGGAAACGCTCGGCGACGCAATGGGACAGGCCCATGGATTGTTTCGCCCTCATCCCGTTTGTTGAAGAGGGTCGGGAAGCAACATTGTGCCAGGCGGCGGACATGGCGAGCGTCAGCGAAGCAATCTACTCTATGCACGTCATCGCCCCGTTGAAGGGCGGGAGGATCCCATGGAACCTAACCTGAGCCGGGGCCGGGACGGTGAAACACGAATCGTATTTATGGGGGCTCCCCGGTTTGCGTCCATTATCCTGGAGGGGCTGCTTCGGGAGGGGTGGGACGTGACAGGTGCGGTTACCCAGCCGGACCGCCCGAGTGGCAGGGGCCGGAAGCTCTCCGCTCCGCCGGTGCGCGAGGTGGCCCGGGCCCACGGCATTCCCGTTCTGCAGCCGGCACAGATCAAGGACGCGGCATTCCTCGAAGACCTGGCCGCCCTTCGGCCGGACATGATGGTCGTAGCCGCCTACGGGCGGATCCTGCCTCCCGAGGTCCTTTCCCTGGCCCCTCTCGGGTGTTACAACGTGCACCCTTCCCTTCTTCCCGCCTATCGCGGGGCGGCGCCGGTCCAGTGGGCGATCATCAACGGAGAGGAGACGACCGGGATCACGATTTTCCGGATGGACGAGGGGATGGATACGGGGGATATCCTGGTTTCGGAGTCGCTGCCGATCGATCCGAACGAGACCGCCGGAATGTTAACCGAGCGGCTGGCAAGGCTGGCGGCCCGGCTCATTACACCGGCCCTGCGGGATGTCGTGGAGGGCAGGGCCCGGTTTACTCCCCAAGACCATGATCGGGCTACGGTCGTTCCGATTTTGAAGAAAGGAGACGGCCGGATCGACTGGTCCCTGTCCGCCGAATCGATCCGGAACCGAATTCGCGGTCTCGATCCGTGGCCGGGGGCCTTTACCTTCTGGAGAGGGAGGCGGCTCCGGTTGTGGGAGGCGGAAGCGGCCGATGGGACGCCTGGCGGAGAACCGGGCGAGGTCCTTTCTCTTGATCACGAAGGGGTGAGCGTCCGAGCGGGCGAGGGGACCCTGCGGCTGAAGTCCGTGCAACTGGAGGGGGGACGACGGATGGGGATGGAGGAGTTTCTCCGGGGACACAAGATGACGCAGGGGGAGAAGCTTGGGTAGCCGCGATTCCGAGGGTCCACGCTCGATCGCCTACGAAGTGCTCACCGCCGTGGATGAGAGAGGATCGTATGCGGACCGGGCCCTGGACGCGCGGTTGCGAAGGAGGGGTGCGGGCCTTCCGGATCGTGACCGTCGACTGGCCACGGAACTCGTCTACGGGACCCTCCGGCGGAGAGGGAGCCTGGACCGCTGCCTGCGGCCCTTTCTGCGAAGACCCCTGGAGCGGCTCGATCCGGAAATCCTCCGGATCCTGCGGTTGGGGGCCTACCAGATCCTGTTTCTGGACCGGGTGCCGGATCATGCCGCCGTGAACGAGTCGGTGGGATTGGCGGGACGTTTCGGTCGCCGGGGCTCCGGGAGTCTGGTCAACGGGGTGCTCCGGTCCCTCTGCCGTGCCAAGGAGAATGGGGGAGGGGTCCTTGCGGATTGCGTTCAGCACGGGGAGGCGGATTTTCCCGCCTGGCTTACCCGGCTGTGGGAGCGGGAACTGGGCGCGGACAAGGCCGCCCGTATTCGAACCGCGCTGCTGGCGCCTCCCCGGACCGTCCTGCGAACCAACACGCTCAAAACGGATCGGGCGGGTCTCATCGATCGCCTCAACGATGAGGGATATGTGGCGGAGCCGGCGGCCGGGTCTCCCCGGGCGGTCCGCCTTGTCGAAGGGGGAGACATCCGAAAGGCGGATTGCTATCGACAGGGCTGGTGCGTTCAACAGGATACGGCATCCCAGCTGATCGTGGAGATCCTGGACCCGGCCCCCGGAGAGCGCATACTCGACCTTTGCGCCGCGCCGGGAATCAAGACCACGCACATTGCCGAAAAGATGGCCGATCAGGGCCGGGTCGTCGCCTTGGACCGCAATCTTGCCCGGCTGCGAGAGCTTGCCAGGGGTTGCCGCAGGATGGGCGCGTCTATCGTACGCGCCGTCTGCGCCGATGCGGCCGGTCCCCGCCCCCCCCTGGCCGGCGGTCTTCCCTTCGACCGCGTCCTCGTGGACGCGCCCTGTTCCGGGCTTGGTATCCTGCGAAGGAATCCGGAGAGGAAGTGGAGGCCTGTGCCGGACTTTGCTACACTGAACCGCCTTCAGGCAAGGTTGATCCGGAACGCGGCCGCGCTGGTACGTCCGGGGGGCATCCTGGTATACAGTACCTGCACGGTCCACCGCCGGGAGAACGAGGCGATCGTCCGGGAATTCACTGCCGAGTATGGCGACTTCGTCGTGGAAGAGACGGCCCCGTTTCTGCCCGAGGGCATGGAGGATCTTTGTTCGGAAGCGGGCCATTTTTGTTCGTGGGCCCGGCCGACCTGCTTCGATCTATTTTTTGCCGCAAGGCTTCGGCGAATCTCGAGGAGGATTTCGAAATGAAACAGAAGAGGATCGCCCCCTCCATCCTGTCGGCGGATTTCTCCCGTCTCGGAGAAGAGGTCAAGGCGGTGGAAACGGCGGGCGCGGACTGGATTCACGTGGATGTGATGGACGGGCATTTTGTGCCGAACATAACGATCGGGCCCATCGTCGTCGAGGCGGTCCGGAAGGTGACGGGCCTGCCCCTGGATGTGCACCTGATGATCGAAAACGCCGACCGGTACCTGGAGGATTTCGTCCGGGCGGGCAGCGACTACCTGACGGTGCATACAGAGGCCTGTCCGCACCTTCAGAGGACCTTGAGCCGGATCCGGGATCTGGGTTGCAAGGCGGGCGTCTGTTTGAATCCGGCCACCCCGCTGTCCAGCCTGGACCACGTCCTGGAGGACCTGGACCTGATCCTGATCATGAGCGTCAATCCGGGCTTCGGTGGGCAGTCGTTTATTCCGCAGGTCCTGGACAAGATCCGGGATCTTCGAGAGAGAATGGACGGACTGGGCCGGGAGATTCCGCTGGAGGTCGACGGCGGGATCAAGGTCGATAACATAGGGGATGTGGCGAGGGCCGGGGCTGACACGTTTGTGGCGGGCAGCGCCATCTATGGGGCGGCAGACTACGCCCGGACGATCGCCCGGATGCGTGCGGAAATCGCCTCTGGTCTCGGAAGCGGCGGGATGCCCCGGCATTGACGAGGGAATGAATCCGGGTTACTCTAGACAGGATTCAAAGAACCCGAATATCGGGAAGTGGCGCAGCTTGGTAGCGCGCATGCTTCGGGAGCATGAGGCCCGGGGTTCAAATCCCCGCTTCCCGACCAGGACACAAAACAAGACCAGCCGGCCAGCCGGCTGGTCTTGTTTTGTGTTCGAATCCTCTTTCCTTTCCACCTCCGTAGAATCGACTCCATTCAAATTGACATGCGATTGGTAATTCCCCTAGACTGTGGAGGACGCGAGCAGGGTGACGGCTCATAGTGACCGCCGGAGTTGAACCGAAACCCGGTCCGCAGGGTCCGCGCAAGCTTGGGGGCGGACAAGTCTTCTGGTAGTGTTTGCATTCCACAGAAATGGCATAGACACAAGGCTTTCAGATCATTGTAGAGGTGCGATTCAGATGGATTCTTTGGCGATGATGAGACTGAAACTTACGGCTTGTCTGTTGCTCCTGCTGCTCGCAGGATGCGGCGGGGACAAAAGCGAGGACGGCGGCGGCAATGCCGTCACCCGTCCGGTAAGGATGATGACGGCGGGCGGAGCGCTCGCCGGCAGAACCATCCGGATGACCGGTGAGACCCGGGCCGCCCATCGCGCCGACTTGGCCTTTCGGGTGTCGGGCTTGCTGGTCGAACTGCCGGTCAAGGAGGGCGAACAGGTAACCAAAGGCCAGCTGGTCGCCCGGCTGGACCCCCTCGATTTCGAGTCCCGCCTGCGCGAGGCTCTCGCCCGGCTGGGCAATGCCAAGGCGAAACAGGACTATGCCATGGTCGAGTATCACCGCTATCTCAAGATCAGGCAGATGGAACCCGGAGCCGTCAGTGCCTCGAGGGTCGAATTGAAGAAGGCGGCCGTTCAGGTCTCCTCTGGTGAGGTGGAGGCGGCGGAAGCCGCTGTCGCGGAAGCGAGGAACCAGCTGGCTTACACGTACCTGAAGGCCTCGTTCGACGGCATCATCGGCAACCGGTACGTTGACAACCACGAATTCGTCGCTGCCAAAGAGAAGATCGTCTACCTGCAGGACTTCTCCCGGATCGAGATCCTGGTTGACCTTCCGGAACGGATGGTGGCCCCGATACGCAAGACCGAGCCCAAACTGTTCGCCGAGTTCTCCTTCGACCCGGGGCGAACATTTCCTTTGAAAATCAAGGAGTTCGCTACCCAGGCGGACCCCTATACCCAGACCTACCGGATGGTTCTGGTCATGCCCGCCCCTGAGGGAATTCGCGTGCTTCCCGGGATGACGGCCACGGTGATCATCGATTTTTCCGAAGCTTCCTCCTCGGAGATGGAAGTCGTCCTTCCTGCCGTTGCCGTGTTCCCTGACGAAGAGGGGCGGTCCTGTGTCTGGGTGGTCGACCCGGAGACCCATCAGGTCCACAGACGCGTTGTTACTACCGGCGAGCTGAGCGGCCATGACAGGATCAGGATCGAAAAGGGCCTCTCCCCGAAAGAGGTGATCGCCGTCAGCGGTGTCAGCATGTTACGCGAGGGCATGACCGTTCGTCCCTTTAAGACCAGCATGTTGGGGGAGTAACAACGGATGAATCTGGCGGAATGGAGCATTCGCAAGAGCCTGATCACCTGGGTGATGATGGTACTCGCGGTGGTGGTCGGCTGGAAATCGTATCAATCCCTCAGCCGTCTCGAAGATCCCGAGTTTACCATCAAGGAGGCTGTCGTCCTCACTCCCTATGCCGGGGCCACTGCCAAGGAGGTGGAAGAGGAGGTCACGAATGTGATCGAAAAGGCGATCCAGGAGATGGGGCAGCTCCAATGGATCGAATCCAATTCCTCGCGGGGGCTCTCCTGGGTCAAGGCCCACATGATGGACAAATACGACAAATTCGCCCTGCCCCAGGTCTGGGACGAACTGCGTCGCAAGGTAGGTGATCACCAGAGAGATCTCCCGCCGGGGGCCGGCAATTCGCTGGTCAACGACGACTTCGGCGACGTCTACGGGATGTATTACGCGATCACTGGGGAGGGCTACAGCCCCCGGGAGCTGTACGACTACACCAAGATGCTGCAACGCGAGTTGCTCAAGGCCAAGGACGTCAAGCGCATTGCCCTGTACGGTCAGCGCAAGGAAACCATCTATGTGGTGATGCAGCGCGACAAGATGACCGCCCTGGGTGTATCGCCCCAGGATATCTACCATGCCTTGGGAGACAAGAACCTGGTCGCCGATGCGGGGCGCATGACATTGGGCGAGGAATACATCCCGATCAATCCCACGGGCGAATTCAAATCGGAAAAGGAATTCGGCGACCTGCTCATCACCCCCGGGTCACGCAAGTCCGATCGGCTGATCTATCTCCGCGATGTCGCCACGATCAAGCGCGACTACCAGGATCCGCCGGTGTCGATGGTACGTTATGACGGAAAACCTGCCATCGCCATGGGCATTTCGACCGTCCAGGGCGGCAATGTCATCACCATGGCGCAGTCGCTGGAACAACGGCTCAAGGAGCTGGAGCCCATGCGTCCGGCAGGCATCGAGATCCACGATATCTCCAACCAGGCCGAATCGGTCATCCACGCCCTGAGCGGCTTCATGACCAATCTGATCGAGGCGGTTTTGATCGTGGTCGGCATTCTGCTGCTCTTTATGGGGCTGCGCAGCGGCTTGATCATCGGCACGGTGCTGGTGATTACGATCATGGGCACCTTCATCCTGATGAACGTCTACCATGTCACGTTGGAACGGATCTCCCTGGGAGCGCTCATCATCGCCCTGGGGATGCTGGTGGACAACGCCATCGTGGTCGCCGACGGCATCCGGGTGCGGATGCAGCGGGGCATGTCCGGTACCGATGCCGCCTCCGATGTGGTCTCCCAGAACGCTGTACCCATGTTGGGCGGCACCGCAGTGGCCATCACCGCATTTGCCGCCATCGGCACATCCCAAGACGCCACGGGCGAGTATTGTCGTTCTCTGTTCACTGTTATCTTGTTCTCCCTGTCTTTCAGTTGGCTGACCGCGGTCACCTGCACTCCCTTGTTGTGCAGTATTTTTCTGAAGACCGCCGCACCCAAGGAAGAGAGCGAAGGCCAGGTCGATGTCTATGACCGGGGCTTTTACGCCTTGTACAAGCGCTTCCTGACATGGTGCATCCGTTTCCGCTGGGGCGTGGCGGCTGCCGTCATCGGTGTGTTTGTGCTCGCCATGGTGGGTTTCGGATCCGTGAAAAAGAGCTTTTTCCCGGATTCGACCCGGCCGCAGTTTTATATCGATTTCTGGCTGCCGGAAGGCACCGACATCCATGAAACGGAGCGGGAGCTCCAACGCGCCGAAGCCTATCTGAAAAAACAGGAAGGCGTAACCAACCTCACCACCCAGATCGGGGGCGGGCAGATCCGATTCCTGCTGACGTACACTCCCGAAAACCAGTATCCCAGCTATGGCCAGATCCTGGTTGACGTAGACGACTACAAGCGCATCGAGACCATGGCTCCCCGCGTACAGCAGGAGCTCGAGACTCTCTTGCCGGACGCTCTGGTCAACGTCAGGCTCTTCGTCCTGGGGCCTTCCACGGGGGGTAAGATCCAGTTGCGCATCTCCGGGCCGGATCCCACCGAACTTCGGCGGCTGATGGAGAAGGCGCGTTCGATTCTGCTGAACGAGCCCTCCGCCAAGGCGGTTCGCAACGAATGGATGGAACAGGTCAAGGTGCTCAGGCCGCAGCTGGCAGAGGCCCAAGCGCGCCGGGCCGGTATCGACCGGCCGGGAGTCGCCAATGCCTTGAGGGCCAATTTTGAAGGGCTGCCGGTGGGACTCTATCGCGAGCAAGATGAATTGATCCCTATTCTCGCCCGCGCCCCGAAACGCGAACGAGCCGATCTCGACAGCCTGGATTCCATTCCCATCTGGAGTCCGGCGGCCCAAAGGATGATTCCTTTGGGACAGGTGGTCAGCGACTTTCCTGTGGATTTTGAGAACGCTCACCTCTGGCGCCGGGACCGGCGGACGATGATCCGCATCCACGCCGATCCCCGCTCGGGCTACCTTCCCAGCGAAGTGTTCGCAAAGGTCAAGGCGCCCATCGAAAAGGCCCTGGGGGTGGACGTGGAAGAGGTGCTGGGCCATCCGGTCAAGCCCGGGGACTGGAAGGCCAACACCCTCACCGTGACCGACAACGGCCTGTGGCCGCTGAAAGGAAAGCCGGGGTATTACATGGCATGGGGCGGTGAGGCGGAAGATTCCGCAAGGGCCAACGCCAACCTTGCCGGCTCCATTCCTGTCTTTTTCGGGCTGATGGTGCTCATTGTGCTGGTGCTGTTCAACTCCATCAAGAAGACCCTGATCATCTGGCTGACGGTGCCTCTGGCCATCATCGGTGTCACGATAGGTCTGCTGATGTTTCATGAGCCTTTCGGCTTCATGGCGTTGCTCGGTTTCATGAGCCTGTCGGGTATGCTGGTCAAGTCCTCCATCATTTTGATCGACGAGGTCGACTCGCAGCTCAAGAAGGGTGAAACACCCTTCCGGGCCGTCATCAATGCGGGTGTCAGCCGCCTGATCCCGGTGAGCATGTCGTCGAGCACCACCATGCTGGGCATGCTCCCGCTGTTCACCGACGCCTTTTTCATCTCCATGGCGGTGACCATCGTGTTCGGCCTGGGCCTGGCCACCATCCTGATCCTTATCGTCGTGCCGGTGCTGTATGCAATCTTCTACAAGGTGAAGGCATCGAGCTGATGCCCCCGGTGGCGGAAAGAGCGATCTTCCGCCGCCTGAGAGGGGACACGCGGGCCGATAAGGCTTCTTCCCGGGACGGGTACGGGTGTGGCGCGAACTAAGCTTGTCTCCACCATCGGTTTGGACCATGCCGGGCACGGTCGCCCCCGGTCGCCCCTTTTCCGGAGGGGGACCCGTAAAGGCGCAGGAATTGATCCGCGGATATCCAGAAATCGCTGCGCCGGAGCCCGCGCAGGCCCCTGCGATTCTGGTTCCCGCCGGTAAAGGCCCACATGAGGAGCCAGGCATACACTTCTTCCCAGAACTCCATGAACCGTCCCAGGGGGTTCCGGTGGGGAGAGACGGCGAAGCCGAGTCGGGTGAATATTCCCTCCGCCGCCGATCCGTCCCCCGCGGTGAAAAGGGGGGTTACCCCGCCCACGGCCTTTACGCCCGCGAGCCGCGGGTCATTCTCCATGGCTCGGGCCAGGTACTCGGTCGAGACGGCCACCATGCGATGAAACTTCACCGCCCAGGAGAGGGAGGGGCCTGTCGGAGGGATGGGAGGCATGTGCTCGTTCCAGAAGTGCAGTACGAGGACCCTGGCCCCTACGGGGATCTCCCCGTCCGGGACGCGGAGGGGGCACGGGGCGGTCTCGATGCTGACACGGAAGATGCAGTCCGGCTCGTCACAAAACTCGAACACACCCTTCCTCCTGCGTACGAGCCGGTCGATTGTGTGGATCACGAATCGCATGGATGGACTTCTCTTTGCGTGTGTTGAAGACCGGCTCGCGCCTGTGTAGGAACGGCCTGTTCGGATCGGAGTCGGTCGGCCGGCCCATCTTTTCCGTTATGGACGCATAGACTATATATAGGTCTCAACAGAACGGTCAACTCGTCGGGCAGGACCGGGACTGCAGGCCGGGTGCCCAGGAACGGGCTGAGAGAGGAACCTCATGGCAAGGGAAGTCGTCTTCGTTGCGGATGATTTCGGACTGAGCGATCGCGTCAATGAGGCCATTTTGCACGCCCACCGATACGGCGCCCTGACGGGCGCCTGCCTGATGATGGGACAGTCGGGGACCCGGTCCGCCGTTGCGATGGCCCGGGAGCATCCGAGCCTGGAGATCGGCTGGCACCTCCACTTGACGGACAGCCGACCGATGACGCGACCCAGGTGGCCGTGGGGCCGTTCGCCCGCCGGGGCCGGGTTCGCCATCGGGCTGTCGGCCGGGATGCGGGATTTGGCACGTCGCGAGATCGCATGCCAGTGGGAGGCCTACAAGGAAACGGGCCTGCCCTGTCGCTTCGTGAACGCCCATCACCATCTTCACATGCACCCATGGATCCGCGGGGCGCTGATGGAAACGTTGTCTCCGAACTTCGAAGGATGGGTGAGGTGGGGCCGCCCGCGATTTTTCGGTCCGAGCCGGGCAGAGGCCTTCTACAGGGCGCTGGATGCCCTTTTTCAGGAGGGGTTCCGACGCCGTTCCCCTTTCCGCCTCAGCACCACCCTCTGGGGCATCGACCGTACCTTCAAGATGAATCCAGCAGAAATCCTCGCAGTCCTTCCAGGCCTGGGAGAGGGGTTGCACGAGTTCATGTTTCATCCCAGGCGGAAGGAGAATGATCCGGACACCAAGGCCCTCCTGGAACTCAGGAATCATGTCTGAAGGCCGGCCTGTTCAGTTCTCTACCCGTCCATGGTGTTTTTTTGCCAGCGGGTTTACGACCGTGTACCCCTCTTCGATCTTGACATCGAACATCCCCTCGTCCAGATGGGGGTTCAGCCGGCGGTGGATGAAGCGATTCTGCATGGTGGAGCCGTCCGGGAACGTCAGCTCGGTGGAAAGCAAGGCAAAATCGCGCTTGGATATCTCGATCGTGATCCGGTCGAGAAGCCGCCTCGCCGCCTTGGCCGCCGGCCGCAGTTCGAACTTCCACGCCTTCTTGAATTGCTGGGTCGAGACGACTTCATAACGGGCGAAGAAGGTGGCGGCATCGCTCGGAAAACCTACGTCCAGGAGCGCCAGAACCTGCTTCCATGCCGGGTCGACACCTTCGCCCCCCGCGAACCGTTCGATTTGCTTGAGCCGCGGATAGATGATCAGGAGCTCGTCATTCTTTCGCACGGCGATGGTACGGGGAGGATCGCCCAGTTGCCACCGGAAACGGTTCGGCTGGAGGAACCAGACCCGGCCCCTGGACTTGAGGGGGCGGACCAGGGACCGCAGGTTGCGGATCTGTACTACATCGGCGGACCAGGTTCTGATGTTCGCCTGATGGGCCAGCCAGGCGTTGAGAAATTCCCTGGCCGTATCGGGACCTCGATCGGCCCGAGCGGCGGAAAAGGAAAGGAGCAGAAGGGCCGCGAAGAGAATCGCCGAAGAGGCGGATCGTAGGAACCACGAAATCCTGGTGGTTGCTCTCATGACACTCCCCCGGTAGATACGTTCAGACCGCTCCCCCTCATGGTACGCCACCATGCCGGAAGGAGGAACACGGAGATCAGGCTGGCGATGACGATCCCGGTTGCGCAGACCTGCCCGAGGCTGGCCAGGCCGGCATTGGACGCGAAACCGAGGGTGCCGAATCCGGAAGCCGTCGAGAGGCCGCACAGGAGGATGGCGCGGCCTACGGCTTGACGCACCTTCGACAAGTCGCCGCCGTAACGTTTCAAAGCGAATTGAATGTGTATGCTGTAGTCGACTCCTGCGCCGAGGAGGAGCGGCAAAGCCATCACGTTCATCAGATTCCAGTGCCATCCGAGGAGCGCCATGACGCTCAGCAGGCACAGGAGGCTGAACCCGAGGGTGACGAGACTCAGCAGGACCTCTCCCGCCCTTCGGAATGCCACTCCGAGAAGAATCAGCAGAACGGTTCCCATCGGCAGCAGTACCCGGCTCACGTCGCGCCGCATGGTTCCCAGCAAGGATTCGCTGAGCAGGGACCAGCTGAACATCCTGGCCCCTGTCAATGTCCTCAATCGTTCCGTGAGTTCTAAAAGCTTCGCCTGCGACGTGGTTGTTGACGCCTCCATCTCTCCCAGGGCCAGCCAGCGGCCTCCGCCTTTTCCGGCGAACTGGCGAAATACCCAACGCGACGCCGGGTTCTCGGGCCACACCGCCCCATCCTCGTCCTCGTCGGCGAAGTGTCCCCAAG
>WFRX01000435.1 GCA_015486285.1 bacterium | reverse complement strand
CCCTGAGGCGGTCGAGAAACGGTCAGATGCAAGGCGCATGAAGCATGCCCTCGCGAAGGCGGGGGTCCATGTAACGATGAGGCGTACACCGTACGCCGCAGTGACGAAGGACGAATGCAACGCCCCAAGCACCTGGACAACAGCCGGGAGGGGAGCGGCGGGGCATCCGGCGCGATCCCCTGTTCCGAACGAGGTCTTCGCAGGGCGACTTCCGAGGGCGGGGGAGAGGAGCCCAAGAAAACCAAAACGAGCCGCCCATGGACTTACCACTCCCTGAGGCGGTCGAGAAACGGTCAGATGCAAGGCGCATGAAGTCCTTTGGAATGAGGCGTACACCGTACGCCGCAGTGACGAAGGACGAATGCAACGCAGCAGGTGACCGTTTCTCGACCGCCTCAGGGGGAGAGGACGAGACCTGAAGGTAGAGCCTCCCCAAAAATCCACGCCTGTTCCTGCTCTTCCCAGGTGCTCTCCGGGTTCGTGAGCAGTTCCCGCAGCCGGTCCGGCTCGGGAAGCCGGCCCAGCCACTCTTCCACCCGGCCCCGGTCTTTCTCGGGCAGATCCCTCTCGCGGTCTCCCGTGTACCGCGCGAGTTGCACCAGGGCATGGGCCATCGCCTCCCTGGCAGGTAGCTCCCAGGAGAGCAGGGTGGTTACCCAGGAGGCCGCCTCTCCGCTCGGCACGACGCGGTCCAGGGGACCGTACAGGGGGACCCGGGCCCCCAGGCGGCTCAGGGCCCACAGCGCCTGAGGCCTGATCTTCTTCCGGATCTTCTCGAGCAGGAGGCGGCCGAGTTCCACCTTCGTCTCCACCGGCAGCCGCTCGAACCCGGCCAGTGCCATCCAGACCTCGATCTCTTCCTGCGCGTTCAGGCGTCTCGGCAGCCGGCTGTCCCACTTCTTCTTCGCGCCGGCAGGCTTGAAATACCCGGCAAGCTGCTGGTAGACGCGTAGCTGGTGTCCCGCCGTGAGCCCGCCGGCCACGCGGCGCAGGAAGATCCAGAGTTCGGAGCGACAGGCGACCTGCCGCGGAAAATGCAGGCCCTGCAGATAGACCTTCCAGACCTCCTTCATCCGCCACTCGTCCACCGGATCCCCGAAGCCGGGCCGCAGGCAGAAACCGAGCAGGTTGAACCAGCGCGCCTCGTGCTGCGGGCTCAACGCCCGCCCCTTGCGGGCCTCCAGCAGGGTGTCGGACAACCTCCGGATCAGGGAGGTGGGCCATTTTTCTTTCTGCATCCTCAGGTCCGCGGAAAGCCCCTTCATCAGGCGTTCCGGGGAGTGCTCTTTCGAGTTTTCCCCGCCGGCGAAGGCGGTCTTGATTCTCGCCTGGGCCCTTTCGATCACCGCCTGCTCGAGGATCTCGCCGGAGGGCGCCGGCGGCGTAGTCCCGGGATCGACCTCCTGCCGCACGTCGAACCGGAGCTGCCATCGGTGGGGGGTCTCCATGGACCGGCACCAGAGGTCGAGGGTGCCCACCTCGGTGAGCTTTACATCGAGCCGGGCGGGCAGGCTTTTCGCGATGCCCTTTTTTCCGTACCGGAGCACGGTCCGGATGGGCGGAAACACGCTGATCTCGTCCCCGGCCAGCCCGGCCACGTCCCCCAGCCGGTCCCCGAGACGGGTGCTCGAGCTCAGGAGTTGAAAGCTCACGGGCTGGTTGGCAAGGACTTCAAAGGTCGGAGTCTCCAGTTGCGCCTCGAATCCCTCCTCCGTACCCCGGGGCACCAGGCAGACCCCTGTGCGGTCCCCATCGCCGGCGGCCTTGTCGGGCTCCACCTCCACATAGTAGGCCCGCGGGCTTCCCGCCCCCACGCGCACCCCCTCGCCCATGCGAACGAGCCCGTAATAGGCGGCCCCGATCGCCACGGCCAGCTCGGGATGCGGATTTTCCAACTCTTCCGGGACCCATCCCTCCCCGGCAACACCCTGGAACCACTTCGATACGACCTCCCGTATTCGGGCCCGTACCGGCACGGGCGTCAAGGCGCCGCCGTTGAAGAGGAGGAAATCCGGGTACAGCTCGGACCGGCCCGTCTCCCGGACCATCAGGGACTCGAAGCGCCTCCAGAAGGCGGCCATGTGCCTGCTCACGGCCGGATCCTGGACATAGGGCAGCCCCCATTCGGTGAGTCCGGTTCGCCGTCCTTCCCGGGGCCCGTCTTCCAGGGGAACGACCGGAAAGAAGCCTTCGAGAATGAGCTCCCCCACTTCCCCGCGCGTCAAGGTGCCTTTCAGCGTGTCGGCGATCAGCTTCCCGCCCGAGCCCATGACAACCACGTCCATGGCGGCCCCCTCGTCCGCCCGCTCGAGGAGGGTTTCCTTGGCCTTCCGGCACTGATGGCAGAGCTGGTGCCATCTCTTGGACTCGAGCTTGCCGGGCTCGCCCATGAGCCTTGCCTCCAGATGCCTGCCCAGGGCAAGGTCCATGTTGTCCCCTCCCAGCATCAGATGATCGCCCACCGCAAGACGGTCGAACCGCAATCCCCTGTCTCCCTCGCGAATGGCCACGAGGGTGAAATCCGTGGTTCCGCCTCCCACGTCACAGACGAGTACGATCTCGCCGGCCTGCATGCATCCCGCCCAGTCCTGCTCGTGGCTCGAGAGCCATGCATAGAACGCGGCAAGAGGCTCCTCGACCAGTACGGCCCGGGTCAGGCCCGCCTGCCGGGCCGCGGCGACCGTCAACTCCCGGGCCACTTCGTCGAACGAGGCGGGCACCGTGAGGATCACCCGCTGCTCCTCCATACGGTAGGCCTCGTTGTCCCGGGCCATCTGCTCGTTCCATGCCTCCCGGATATGCTTCAGGTAGCGCGCGCTCGCCTCCACGGGCGAAACCTTCGGGACCCCCTCGGCCGCGCCCCAGGGGAGGATCTGGGCCGAGCGATCCACGCCCCCATGGCACAGCCAGGATTTGGCCGACGAGACCAGCCGGCCGGGCACCAGCCCTCCCTGTTCCCGGGCGAATTCGCCCACTGCGTAGTCCCGCCCCTCGTCCCACGGAAGGGCCGTGCTTCCTTCGGCAAGTTCGTAGGACCCGGGAAGGTAGAGGAAGGAGGGAAGCACCGAACGGCCAGCCACCTCGCCGGGGCCCACCAGTTGAGCAATCTCGAACAGTCGGATCTCTCGATGTCCGGGCGCTTCCTCTTCGTCGCCCAGATCGATGAACGCGACCGCCGAGTTGGTGGTTCCCAGGTCGATCCCGATGATGTAACGATGGGCCGAATCTTCCGAATCCCCGGCTGATTCCGCAAAAAGGGACGCTTCTTTCATCTCCGAATCCGTTTCATGAGGCGATGGGCACGGACGTGTGGGCGGGGGCCGCGCGCCCGGTTATTTCGCGGGCCCGACCCGCCCTTTTTCCTGGTTCCCTTTCCGGGAAAGGCTCCATGGCAGGACGGCTCGAACGGCATCGACCGCATCTTCCAGATAGTTGTACATGCTCATCCCCGCCTCCCGGAAGATCGACAGGGCCAGGAGCCGGATCTCTTCGAGCCGGGGCTTGTCGTCCGCCGACTTGGCCAAGATGGGGATGACCGGCCTGGCGAGTTCCCGGGCCGCCTTCCCGATGGCGTACAGCCCCTCCTCCAGCCTTCTGCGTTCGAAGAGATTCAGAAAATCCAGGGAGAGGTAGATCATGATCACATCGATGTTTTCGTCGCGGTCCATGGCCCGCATGGTGTGCGTCAGGATCTTGTAGTCGAATCCGAAGGCCCCCAGGTCTACCGGGTTCCGGGTACTCGTGTTCACGTCCGATATCCGGCCGCCGATGCTCTCCTGGGTTTCCCGGCTCAATTCCGGCAGGGAAAGCCCGGCGCTCGCGGCGAGATCCGTGAACAGGACGGACGTGCCGCCGCCGGCGCCCAGATAACCGATCCTGGGACCTTCCGGGATCTTCTCGGACACGGCAAGCGTCACCGCATCGACCATCTGCCTTTCCGTGTGGACCGCGATGCACCGGTGCTGACGCATGACGGCGGACCAGATCGGGAATTCCCCGGCCATGGCCCCCGTGTGGCTTGCCGCCGCTTCGGCGCCCTCCCTGGTAACGCCGCCCTTGAGGATAATGAGAGGCTTTGTCGGCGTTATCTTCCGGACCGCCTGGAGGAAGGCGTCGCCGTTCTTCACGTCCTCGATGTATGCCGCGATCACCCGGATCCCGTCGTCATCCGCGAAATAGTCGAGAAAATCCTCTACCGCCAGATCGATCTGGTTGCCGTAGGAAACCGCCTTGTTGATCGCGATCTTCCGGGCGCAGGCCATGCGCATGAAGTTGTTCGTCACTCCGCCCGACTGGCCGAGAAAGGCGACGGAGCCGTATTCCTCCAGTTCGAGGGTGGGATCAAAGCTCACCCCGGATTCGGCACAGTACACACCCAGGCAGTTCGGGCCCACAATCCGCGTCTCTCCGCCGCGGGCGATCTCGAGCATCTTGTCTTCCAGGTCCACGTTGCCGACCTCCGAGAACCCTGACGTGAAGAAGTGCACGAAACGGATTCGCTTCTTCACGGCCAGTTCGAGCGTCTCCAGGGCGAACCGGGCCGGTACGAGGCAGACGGCGAGATCGACCCCATCCGGGATCTCCGCGAGGGAGGGATAGGCCGGCTGGCCGTCGATCTCCTTGTGCGCGGGATTCACGGGGTAGACGGCCCCCTGATACCCCGTACCCTTGAGTATCTGGAAAAAGGGCATCCTGCCCGTAGTCATGGCCGGCGACGCCCCGACAACCGCGATACTCCCGGGGTAGAAAAGATGCTGCAAGCTCATTGTGGGTCCTTCCGGGGAATCCAGAGGGTTGCACGGCCCGGGTTGAGCCTGTCAAGGCCTGAAACCTTCAAGTTTAGGGCGTGTCGGGGGGCATGTCAAAAATGCGGAGGGGGACAGACAGATCAACCGATACCGGCCAGCGATCTCAACATGCCGGCTGCTTTGAGAAAGTCGAGGATCTCGTAGAGGATTCCGACCGACAGGAAGGCCGAGGAGACCATGCAGAGCAATCCGAGGAACCCCCACCAGTTGATCTTCGAGCCCACGGGGGGAACCTCTTTCGGCAAGGCTCGCGTCTGTTCGACACCCGGGGCCATGGTCACCCTCCAAGAATCGTACCATTCACTGATTCTCATCGGAAAATTCGCCGGAAAACCTGAGTCGCGCGGGAATCGGGGAGGAGGGGGAGGGAATCAGGCATGGGCGCCGGGTTCGTTCTGGAACGGCGCTGGGTCGGTTCGACACAGGCGGCCGATGGCGGGCAAATCCGCTCTCTTGTCTGATCCTTGACAGCCTGCTTCCCGCGTGCAACAAATTGAATAGAGGCAAGGGAGCGGAAGGCGGTGACCATGAATGAGGAACGACTGGCCAGCGAACTCAATCGCCTCTACCGGGAGGTGGAACAGCGGGTACGGCCGCTCCTGGCCATCCATTCGGCGCGCCTTCAGTGCCGGCGCGGATGCCGTCAATGCTGTGTCGACGATCTGACGGTCTTCCAGGTCGAAGCGGAAAACATCCGGCGCCATCATTCCGACCTGCTCCGGGATGCCGCCCCCCACCCGGAAGGCGCCTGCGCCTTTCTCGATCAGGCGGGCGCATGCCGGATCTACGAGCACCGCCCCTATGTGTGCCGCACCCAGGGGCTGCCCCTGCGCTGGATCGAGCAATTCCCGGACGGCACCACCGTGGAGATGCGGGACATCTGTCCCCTGAACGAGGAAGGCCCGCCCCTTGAAGGGCTCCCGGAAACCGAGTGCTGGGCCATCGGGCCCTTCGAGGGAGAGCTGGCGCGGCTGCAGGCCAGGGTCGACGGCGGGGCGCCGCACCGCGTGTCGTTGCGCAGCCTCTTCCGCCGGGGGGCCTGAAAGCCCCCGCGGCCAATCCGGGACGGCCCCGCAAGGAAAAAGCCCGTTCCCCATGCGCTCCCGTCCCGCGTACAGAAAGGAAACTCCATGGAACATTGGCATCGGATGGGAGGCGAGGTCAGGAAATTCGTCAACCCGGCCACCTTTCCCGTAGCCGTACGGTTCCTCACGGAGGCCTCCGGGATTCCCCCCTCCGCCCGCAGGCCGTTGCGGGACATGAAGGTCCGGATGGCGCCCTGTCAGGGCGCCGCCATGGCCCGGCGCTACGGGTGGACCGTCGCCTTCGGCAAAGAGGACGCCGGGTGCGCCATCGCGGCCAACACCCACGGCTGGGAGAGGATTGCGGACGAAGAGGGGGCGATCCGGTTCATGACCCACATGAACTATGCGAGCGACGCGAATGCGGCCCGTGAGGCGCTGGCCGCGTTCCGGGGACTGGAATTCGGGGAAGACCTGGTCGTCGTCTACTCCCCCCTGGAGTGGACCCGGGTGGAGCCCCACGTCATCCTGTTCTATGTCAACCCGGCCCAGCTCATGCGCCTGATACACGGCGGGACCTATCACAGCGGCAAGCCGATCGAAAGCAACTTCTCCGGCCGGGCCGCCTCCTGCACGGAAGGCGTGATCGGGGCCTACCTGGACCAGGCCCTCAAGGTTGTAGTGCCCGGCAACGGGGACCGGGTCTGGGGCGGCTGCCAGGACCACGAGATGGTCATGGCCGTTCCGGCGGCAGGCCTGGCAAAGCTGGTCGAGGGGCTCGAAAAGACGCACGCCCAGGGGATACGGTATCCGATCCCCACATACATGCGGTACAGCCCGGAGGTCGCCCTGTCGCTGCCCCTCTCCGACATCTTCGGGCCGGGCGATCTGAGCGGCATCGGGAAGAAGAAGTAGAAGCGGGCCGGCCTCAAGCGGGCTCGCGCTCCCGGAGGCTGAACTCGAGCTTCCACCGCTTCCCGTCCTTCCGGGATACGCACCAGATCTCCAGCGTCCCCACCTCGGTGACCCGGCTCTGGAGCCAGACCGGAATGATCCCGCCCCCCTCCTCCGCGTCGTCGGCGGGCAGAAGCGTTTCCATGGCGCTCACCTCATCGATCTCCTCGTCCCAGTCCTCCACCACCTCTCCCGCCTGATCCCGCCTGCGGGTCGTGGAGGCGAGGAGACGGAACTCGGCCGGCTCACCGAGGACAAGGCCGAACTCCTGCTGTCGAATCGAGGCCTCGCTCCCTTCCTCCATGCCGAAAGGCGCGACACACAGGGCCTTGAGCGGTGCGGGGACCCCGGGCACGGAAGGCATGGCGCTCTCGATACCGATGTAGTAGGACCTGGCCGTCCCCGCACGAATACGAATCCCCCGACCCCGCCGGGCCAGCCCGTAGTAGGCGGCCCCGCGGGCCACCGCCAGGTCGAGATCCCCGGCGGCGAGTTCGCGGATCGCATCGCCGGCCCCGCTCTCCTCTCCCCAGCTGCGGAGCACCTCGAGCACCCGGTCACGAATCAGGCGGGACTTCATCACCCCGCCGTTGAAGAGAACGGCGGTAGGCGCCCCTCCCCCCTCTTCCGCATCGGAGCGGCCGCTCTGGCGCATCAGGAACCCGGCGAGATGCCGCGTGACGGCAGGGTCCGCCTCGTAGGGGAGCCCCATTTCCCGCATCCCGGCCCTGACCCTCCCTTCGGGCGATTCAGAAAATCCGCACAGGGGCAGGAACCCGTCCAGAAGGACCGACTCGGCCTCCTCGCGGGTCAGCTCGGTGCGCAGCGTGCCGCCGATCAGCGAGGATCCCCGCCCGAGGATCACGACCGGCTCCGACCGGATGGAACTGTCCCCCAGGAGGCGCTCCTTGGCCGCCTGGCAGCTGTGCCAGAGCCCCCTGAATTGCCAGGCATCCAGCTTCCCCGCCTTCTGCGGCAACTTCGCCCGGATCACATGGGCGAGGGCCAGGTCCATGTTGTCGCCGCCCAGGAGGATGTGGTCGCCCACGGCAACCCTTTTCAAGGCGAGATTCCCCTCCTCTTCGGTCACGACGATCAAGCTGAAATCCGTGGTCCCGCCGCCCACATCGCAGACCAGGATCGTGTCCCCTTTGCCGACCTCCTCGCGCCATCGGTCCTTCCGGGATTCGAGCCAGGCATAGAAGGCGGCCTGCGGCTCCTCCAGGAGGGTGAAATGTTCCAGGCCCGCCGCCCGGGCGGCGTGGACCGTCAACTCCCGCGCCACCGCGTCAAAGGACGCGGGCACGGTGAGATAGAGATCCTGGGCTTCCAGACGCGCATCCGGATCGCCGGCGGCCATTTCGTAATTCCAGGCATCCCGCAGGTGCGCCAGCAGCCGGGCCGACGCCTCTACCGGGGAGATGCGCCGGGCCTCTTCAGGGCCGCCCCAGGGAAGAATCGGACGGCTTCGGTCCACGCCGTCGTGGCAGAGCCACGATTTGGCGGAGGCCACGAGCCGATGCGGAATTTCCGCTCCCCGCTTCCGCGCAAACTCCCCCACGCAACCGTCCGGCTCTTCGCGGCTCCAGGGGAGGCCGAGCCCGCCTTCAGGAACATCGTGAGGCCCGGGAAGCAGGAGGCAGGAAGAGAGCAGGGCCTTCGCTTCCACTTCTCCCGGGCTCACCAACTGGGGAATCTCGAAGATGCGGATGTCCGCCTCCCCGGCGTCGGAAGGCTCCGCCCTCGTGTAGGCCACAACGCAGTTCGTGGTTCCCAGATCGATGCCGACGATGTATTTCGGATTTCCCAAGGCCGTGCTCCTCACCCTACGTCTGTTTTGCGTCTTCCACGTGTTCTACTCGCCGATTTCCACCTCGGCAGGGGCCAGAATCCAGTCGATCTCCTTGTCCGGCGCCTTCAACGGGAGGTCCATGCGCACGACACGCCATCCCCGATGGCGTAGCACCCCGCGAAACGGCGGGTCTCCCTGCACGTTTCCGGTCAAGCGGACGGCCCGGGGGTCGAAACCGGGCTGGATCGTCACCTCCGTGCCCTCCTCCTGATCATAAACGGCCTCCAGGCCCATATTCTGCGAGAGGGCCTCCTTGCAGCCCTGATGTATGCTGCGAACCGCCGCGCCGATCTGGCTGTCCTCGTAGCGGCTGAGATCCTCCTCGAGAAAGTCGACCAGCCGCCCCTGTCGCTGCAGGATGGAAAGAATCTGAATCGCCGGCGCCGGCGAGGGCTTCGCGGCCGCATCCTTCACTGCCTGCAACTCCTTCTCAAGCCTCTTCACCTCCTCCTTGAGGGGATCTGCTTTCGGCCCGGCCTCCGCCCCCGCACCACCCGCCTCTCCGCCGATGGCCCGGCGCCCGGCCAGCAGGACAGAGGTCCAGAGGACAAGCGTCACGAGCCCTCCAAGCCCGAACAGGGTCGGCGCCATCAGGGCGCGCTGCCTGTCCAGCAATGCGCCGACGCCGCTGAGGGCCTCCCTGGCCTGATCGGGCACCCCCGCGAGACCGCTGCCCGTGACCAGGGCCATCCCGTCGTGGATACCGATCCATGCCTGCCTCGCCAGCCAGTACAGGCATGCGAGCAGCAGGCCATTGAACAAGAAACAGAGGATGAAGCTCTGCACCGTGAACGCCTTCTTCGGTCCCATAACCACCTCCTGATTAGACCAGCGGGAAATCTTCTATTCTCCGGATTCTCGTCCCCTCCATCAAGGGGTCTCGCCCATGAATCCGCCGGGGAACCGGAAAAAGAGGTGCGTCCCCTTTTTTGTCCCCCTTTTTGTCTCCCTTGACCGGCGGCGGCCTCTGTTTCTATACTTGGATTCTCGATCCTGCACTTCCAGTGGAGGTTCCCATGTCGGAAAGGGGGAGGGACCCGATCGCCGCCCGCCACGCATCCTTCCGCGAGCAGAGGATCGCGGTGAAGGACGAGGTGAGCCTCCGGGTCGTATGCTGGCGGCCGAAGACCGATGAGGCGGGCCCCCCGATCGTGTTCGTGGCCGGATGGGTGTCTATCGTGGCGGGATGGACCGACTTTCTGCGAGCCCTCACCCGGCGGCATCCTGTCTACTATATCGAAACACGGGAGAAGGCGTCGGCGCAATTCCACAAGAGGCGCCTGCGGACGGACGACTTCCGCATGGAACGTTTTTCCGAAGATGTGATCACCGCCTGCTCCCGGCTGCCGGTCGACATGGAAGAGGCAGTGGTGTGCGGCAGTTCACTGGGGGCCACGGTCCTGCTCGAGGCATTGAAGCATGAACGGCTGCAGGCAAGGGGCGCCTTTCTCATCGGGCCGGCAAACGAATTCCGAATCCCTGTCTCCCTCCGCTGGATGCCCTACCTGTTCCCCTCCCCCGCCTACCACGTGGTGAAGCACTTCATCGTCTGGTACTTCAGGCATTTTCGGGTGAACGTGGAGGAGGAGCCCGAGCAAATGCAGCGGTACGAACGTACGATCCTTTCCGCACATCCCCTGCGGATCAAGCTTTCAGGCCGGGCCTTCATGCACTATCAGGTCTGGCCGGACCTGGAAACGGTCAAGGCCCCGGCCCGGATCGCCTATGCATCCACCGACAAGCTGCACGCCTCGGACGACATGACCCGGATGGCCGAGACGATCCAGACGGCCGACCTCCTGCCCTGTGCGTCGAACAAATACATGCACAGCGCACCGCTGGCAGAAGACATCGAGCGGTTTCTCGCCCACCTCGAGGCCCCTCCCTCGGAGCGTGAGCCTGTGCGAGGCCCGGCGCCGGGTCACCCTGCGGGGGCAGGAAGACCTCCGGTCTTCCAGGAACCGACCGCCCCCTGAGACGCGGGCGAGGCGCCGCGCCGGAAGCGACGGATGCCCCACCGGCCACCCGAAGGATAAAGGGCCCGCTGCAGTACGGCCCGACACATCTCTGAGTAAGGAGGGCAAAAGACGAATGGGATTTCTCAAGGGCGACAACATTCGGATCATCGCGACCGCCACATATTTCCCGCAACGATTCAAGGTCACGGAGATCGCCGAAATCGACGACCCGAAAAGTTACATGGGATGGGAGCACGTATGCGTGTGCGGGGAGGACATGCATCCGAGCGAAATGGCCGCCACGGCTCTGCGAACGGCCCTGTCGGATGCCGGACGTTCTCCGGACGAGCTCCGGTTTATCCTTTCTATCGGGACCTTCGGCGACTACGCGCCACCCTGGTCCCTCGCCACGGAGGTGGGCGGCATCCTGGGATGTCCAAGGACCTGTGTCGGCATCGATCTCAACGCCGGCTGCGCCGGCGCCTTGGTCGCCCTGAGCGCCCTGTCGGGCTGGCTCGGGAACGACGCCGCGGGTCTGGGCGCCGTCATCTGCGCGGACCGCAACAGCTCCTTCATCGAGCGCAGGGAGGCCCCATCGCAGTTGGCCGGCTTTTCCGACTCCGCGTCGGCGCTCCTCGCAGCCGCCCCGGCGGAACGCCGCGCCGGGGGTTCCCTCGGATATTTCTGCGGTTCCGAACTGCTGTCTCACCCGCCGTTCAACGACCTCAAAACGCGCGCCGCGGGCGGCACACGCTTTCCGGGGCCTGACGCGGACGCCAGGCTGTATCTCAACCCCGCGCACACGCCGGTCGACACGGCCATGATTTTCCTGGAACGGTTGAAAGAGGCGATGGCAGGCCTGCGCGCGCGTATCGATCTGAGCGAAATCGACCACCTGGTTGCAACACAGATCAGTCCGTCGTTCCTGAACATGCTGCGCCGGCTGCTCAACCTGCGGGAAGATCAGGTCTGTGTCACGGGCCACGATTACGGCCACAGCGGCTCGGATCTGATTATCGGGCTCGACGCATTGAAACGCTCGGACAGGCTGGCCGGAAACACGCTCCTGCTGGCGGCCGCGGATTATCTGTTCGCCGCCGGGCTGGTGAGATCAGGGCCTGCCGGCTGAGCCGTAACGGACTACCTGACCTTCTTGAATCGATCCGAAACCAGCTTCTCTTTGGTGACTTCAACAGAAGCCGGGATCTTGAATGTTTCGAGCCGGTCCTTGCAATGGCGTCTTATCTTCTTTTTCACGGCCTGCGCCGGCTCATCTTCAAAGAGATTGATTCTCGCCGCAACGACATGTCCCATGATCGGGTTCGGGATCCCGTACACGGATACATCCGAGATATTCTCGATCTCCAACAGGACCGATTCCACCTCGGAGGGGTATACCTTCTGGCCCCCCACATTGATGATATCGCTCTGCCTGCCGAGGATCTTCATCCATTCGCCGTCCACTTCAACCACATCCCCGGTATCGAGCCAGCCGTCGACAATGTCCGCCCCCGCATCATTCAGGTACCCGACCATGGACATGGGGGATTTCACAAAGAGCCTGTTATCAACGACCTTGTAATCGAAGTTCTCCCTCTTGAACTGGATCCACAACGGGTCGTCATCCCTGCTCTTCGAAACCGGGCTGCCGAATTCGGTCGTTCCGTACTTCTGCATCAGTTTCACCCGGTCCCCGAACCTGCGCTGCATGTTGGCCAGGGTTGACTCCGACATCCTTTCCGACCCGAAGGTAATGATCTTCAGGGAAGACAGGTCAAAGGAGTCCAGGTCCCCGGTCAAGAGCATCCAGTTCAGAAAGCTCGGTGTCGTGGAAAAGACCTCCACCTGAAATCGGTCGATCGTCTCCAGGACGGTCCGCGGATCCCTGGCGGACGGGATGACAACCGTACCCCCCGCAAACAAGGTATAGAACACGGTATCGATACCCGCGATGTGATCGAACAACAGGAAGGCCAGGGTGCTGTAAGCCTTCCGGGAGGACTGGTACTTGCTAAAGAGGTTCTCCACGTTGTGCAGAATCGCCTTCGGCTTTCCTGTCGACCCCGACGAAAAGAAGATAAGGCCCGGCTTCCCCTCCTCGGTGAGATCGGCCAGCAGGCCCGACTTGGAGGCCCGGCCCCCCACGGATTCCCATCGAACCCGTCCGTCCGGTTCCATATCGACCCACCAATCCGCCTGGGAGATCGCCGCGATTTCTTCCCGGGGAATATCGTTCTCAACGATGGGAACCACGACGCAATCATTCTTGATGGTCGAAATGAACAGAGCGATCGCATCCACGCTGAAATCAGACCGTATGACAACGACACGGCCCGGGCCGATCCCCTTCTCCGCGAACCGGCTATCCCAAGATTCGATCCTTTCGAGCAGATCGCCGTAACGGAACACCCGGTCGTGGTCGATAATCGCGCTTCTTCCCGAAGAAGCGTAAGCACCCAATTGGTCGAGGAGCAGGCCCAGCATCAGCTGACCCCTCCGAGGTAGATGACCTGCCCCGTGATGAACCGGCTCCCGTCCTGCAGGAAGAAATCGAGAACATTCGAGATGTCTTCAAAGGTGCCGAATCTCCGGATCGTCTGCATCTGGAGCAATCTTTCCATCTTTTCCTTGGGAACATTCCTGACCAGATCCGTGTAGACCGGCGTCGGGCCCAGGGCATTCACCGTAATATGGAAAGGCGCAAATTCACGCGCCAGGACTTGCGTCAAGCTGACGATCGCCGCCTTGGAGGCCGCATAGGCGCTTTCCCCTTCCAGCTTCAAGGGCGTGGCGACCGTGGCGAAGTTGACGATCCTGCCCGCCTTGCTCTTCGCCATGACCTTGCCCACCTCCCGGCAGAAGAGAAAGGTGCCGAACACATTGGTTCTGAAAATCCGCTCCACGACCGACAGGGGGGTGAGCAGGGAGTGGTTCATGGCGGCAATGCCGGCATTGTTCAGGAGATAGTCGATTCGGCCATGCCGTTTCCGCACCGCGGCGATCATCTCGACGACCCGTTTTTCGTCCGCCACGTCGATGCAGAAATGCTCGTAACGAGGATGGGCCAGATCGCTCTCTCCCCGGGAACATCCGATCACCACAAGGCCCTTCTCCAGATAATATTCCGAAAGATACCGGCCGATACCCTTCCGGGTTCCCGTAATCAGGATGATCTTGTTCGTATCCACAAGCGCACCTTCCTACAGTCTTTTGACGCCCTTGGCCTGGCCATACCCCAGCACGCGATCATGAAAGAACGCGGAGAGGATATCGCATGCCCGCAGAAAATCGTCAATCGCCTCCTCATCCAGGAATCGCAGGATCCGGTCCTTGTTGGAGACCGTATTCTTTTTCCATTCCGCCAGGGTGCGTGTCACCTTGGCGCTGATATCAACCACCTCTACATCCTGGAAGCCCTGTTCGGACAATTTCCTTTCATAGAACTCGAGGGTTTCCATCTTCGCCTTGCCGAAAGACTTCTCGAGAATCGCCAGTTCCGTTCGGTACTTGAAGATTTCCTCGATGCCGAACTCCTCGATCAAGATCAAATCGCACAACAGGATGCACCCATGATTCTTCAACACCCGGTAGCTTTCTGCAAACAGCCTCCCTTTGTCGCGCATCAGGTGGGAAGATTCCATGACCCAGGCGATGTCGAAGGTATCGTCGGGAAATCCGTTATCCATCGCATCGGCCACGCGGAACCGGACGCTTTCCGAGATTCCGTACGCCTCGCTCTTTTCCCGCGCGATCTCGACTCCACGGACACTTGTTGTAATGCCGGTGACCCTGCAGCCGAACCGGCGGTGAAGATAGAATGCCGGGCTGCCGATGCCGCACCCCACGTCCAGCACAGACGTGTCGGCGTCGATGGACGCCATGGATGCCAGGCTGTCAATGAGCTTGTCGGTGGCGTCCTTCAAGTCGAGTTCAGGGGGGTCGAAATAGCCGTAGTGGAGGTTGTCGCCCAGCATGTAGGTCCAGGCATCGGTCACGGTATCGTAGTGGGTCTTGTTGTAGCGCATTGGATTTCCGCTCGTCCCGGTCCGGCAGTGCCCTACTTGGAGGCCTCGTCGATCAATTCCGCGATGAAATCCACCAGCGTCGAAACGGTCCGGAAGGGGCTGCTCTTGCGGGACATGGCTCGCTCGGAGGTGAGAGAAATGTTGTAGCCCTCGGCATGAAAGAAGGACTCGATGTCAATGACCACATTCACCAGGCCCATCGAGTCCAATGCCGACTCCTCTCCGAACAAGACCGTATCAGCATCCACCTTGCCCTGGATATCCTGCGTCTCGAAGTATTCATTGAATGCCGTTATGACGATCTCTTCGATCTTTTTCCCGTCCATGCATTTCCTCCGGCCGTTGCTTCCGCTGCATCTTGGATCAACATCCCGCGACATGGGCAGACACACGCCTCCCTCTCTCGCAAGAAGCCTTGTTCACGTTATTCCTGAAGATACCATGCGTCCACAGGCAAATCAAAAATCCGGACAAGCCTTTCAGGCGCGATTCACGCGACGCACCAGCACGGAAACGAGGGCGGCGGCGGCGATCGTGATCCCCGCGAGCGCCGCGGAATGCCCGCTCAGGAGCACTTGGGGGGCAAAGGCCACCAATCCGATTTCCACGGGCGCAACGAAAAGATAGGCAAGGGCGAAATCATTGAGGGCGCGCGAGCCGTTCTCCGAATCGACGATCCTGAGCAGCGTGATCCCCAGGGCGGTGACGCCCGTGATCCATCCCCAGGTGAACAGGGATTTTTCAAACCAGTAGGCTTCGAAGAAGCGGGGTCCCATCCAGAAGAAGGTGAAGGCACACAGGGCGATACCGAACGCGAACAGAAGCCCCAGCGGGAGGGCGTACTTGATCACGATGGCGATCTTGATCGAGGCGATGCCGAACACGACCAGGATATCCGTCAAGGCTCCGGCGAGATGCGCGACCGTTTTCCGGTCCACGTACTGCACCGCCCCGGTGGCTCGAAACCCCTTTGCAAATACAAGGGACACGATGTAGGACATGCAGAAGACCGGCAGCCGGAACCGGGGAAGGACCCGTCCCGACCCGTTGCTCAGGAAGTAGCCGCCCACGGCGGCACAGCATATGATACAGAAATGGAAGGCGATCGTATCGATCGAGTTGGACGAAACGGTCTCCCTGCCGACCCCCTTGCGGGCCTCCTCCCGGACCAGGCCGGTACGGAGCTCTTCGGGCAGGTCCTGAAAGCGGGTAATGAAGCCTGCGTGCCCGGAAGAGGTCCCCCACTTGATCAAGGCCATCCCGCCGATGATCGCGCTCAGGATTCCGACAGTCGCCGATGTCATGGCAAGGGAGGCGGCCTCCGGCCAGCCGAGGGCGCGGAACGTCTCCCCTACCGCGGCCGCCGTACCGTGTCCTCCCACGAACCCGCTCGCCAGGACGGCGCCGAATCCGGGATTCAGGGGGGGCCACAAATGCCGGAGTACGAGGAGCGTAAACAGGACCCCCATGCCCCACTGCAGCAGGATGGCAACGGTTGAGAAGGCCCACATGTCTGTGAGCTGCCGGGAGGCGCCCTTCAGGTCCGCCCGTTCCGAAGCAAAGGGAAGCGCGGCAAAGACGAGGGCGATCAGGATGCCCGGATAGGCGGAGAAGGCCCCGGACAAGGGAAGCACGCCGGCGCCGTTCGGGCCGAGCGCGAGCCCGAGGAAGCCGCCGAGGACGCTGGCGGGCAGGAACAGGCGCTGGAAAACGCGGAGCCTGGACCGCAGAAGCTGGCCGGCGAGGAGCAGGAGACCCGCGATTCCCAGGTCCGCAAAGACATCCCAGGGCGTAATGGCCACGTGAGCCCCCATCTTTTCTGAACCCGTCAAGGGTATCAGGCGGCAAGTGGGAAACGGTCGGAGCAACGCCGTTCCTTATAACCTACTCTTCCCTCGATTGGAAGCTCGGCAAGGCGGGATCTCTCATTCCTTCTCTTTGAGCACCCCGATCTTCACATGCTTCGTCTCCTTCTCGAAAATCTCCTCGGACAGCACGATCCGTCGGCTGCACGGCTCAGTACAGGCAGAGCTCGAACAAGGTGACAGCGAAGATCACCGACGCGACAATGATCAGGAGGATCAGCCCGCCATGTTCCTCGGCCCAGCTTTTCCGGCCCGCCTTCTTCTCTTGCGCGGGTATCGGGCGGGAGCCCTCGTTCGTCGTGTAACCGTCTTTCCCGGCCATGGTACGCCTCCTTTTCCCGGCAAACGGATTTTTCTTCATTGGACAGACGCCGGGTGCGGCGCTTTTCAGCCCCGTCTCCCGGGCAGGCCATTGACCATGCAAGAGGAATTCAGGCGGCGGCGATGGGAGGACGATAGATTTCGGCGGGATAGCCCTCTGCGAGAGGGGAGCGATCCGGGGGAAGTATGCGGGACCGCCGCGCCGACACGGCGCCGGGCAGTCCCGGGACGAGGAACAAGATTTCGGCGGACGAGTATTCGTCCCGGCAAGGCTTCTCGTCCGCAGTATCTTCCGGCGATGCAGAGGATCTCACCAGGAACCCCTCCAGACACGAAAGGGCGCCGGCGGTCCGTTCCGTGAAGCACAAGGGCCCTGCGGCCTGCAGACTCATACTCAGGCAGGCACCGACGACCAACGCCGCGAGAAACGGTCGTCGGGTGCGGCGGTTGAGCATTACGAATCTCCAGGGAGTCATTGATCCTCTCGAACTCTCATGATACAAGACCCGAAGAGGGAAGTAAACGAGTGAAAAGGAATCCGTTCTTTTGCCTTGACTTGGGGCCGCATCCCTTATTACCATACAGTGTTTGAAAGTTTGTTGGATCGACGCTGAGCGCTGTTCCCTCCACCGGTTCAGCAAACCCGCACACCCCCAAAATACGAGATGACCATGGCGAGTCCGTTCCCGTTTGAATTGGTCAATCTGTTTGCCTTTATGGGCTTGATGCTTCTGGCAGGCGTGTTGCTGAGAGCCGGATTCAGGCTTTTTCAACATTTCCTGTTCCCCGCCTGCCTGATCGGCGGCATTCTCGGGTTCGTCCTGCAGAGTACAGGAGTGGTCAAGTTTCAAACCTCCATGCTGGAAGCGGTTGCCTATCACCTGTTCACCGTCTCCTTCATCTCCATCGGCCTGACGGGACAGGGCAACAGCGACAAATCCAAAGGGGGGGCCCGGGAACTGCTCAAGGGAGCTGTCTGGATGTCTCTCATTTTCGGGATATCCCTTCCCCTCCAGTCGACGATCGGCGCCCTGGTCATATACGGATACAATTGGTTCCATAAACCGATCTTTGAAGGCCTCGGCTTCCTGGCAGGGCTGGGCTTCACCCTGGGGCCGGGCCAGTCCCTGGCCATCGGCAAGGTCTGGGAGAGCCTCGACGTCCGGCATGCGGCCACCCTGGGCCTGACGTTTTCGGCGATCGGGTTCTTCATTGCCTCTTTTGTGGGCGTCCCGCTGGCGAACTGGGGCCTTCGGAAGGGCTACACTTCCACCCCGAAAAAAAAGGGGCTGGAACCAAGTCTCCTGAAAGGCGTCCTGGGCCGGGAAGAGGAGCGGGAAGATATCGGCAAGAAGACCATGCATTCGGCCAACGTGGACACCCTGGCCTTCCATCTCGCGCTGGTCGGCCTCGTCTATGTCATGACGTATGCATTCGTCAAATTTCTGACCGCAAACCTCTCCCCTGAAAACGGCACCATGCAATGGGGCTTTTTTTTCATGTGGGGCATGACCTTCGCCCTGCTGATCCGATGGGTGATGGGCAAACTCGGCCTGGGACATCTCATTGACGCGGGCACCCAGAGGGCCATCACGGGAACATCCGTGGATTTTCTGATCATTTCCACATTCACAGCCGTCCAAATAGGCATTGTCCGGCAATTTCTCATCCCCATTGTCTTGATATCCCTCCTCGCGGGATCGGCAACCACCCTGTTCATCCTCTATTTCGGCAGGAGGCTTTCCTCCTTCGGCTTCGAAAGAACCATGGGTATATACGGCACCTGTACCGGGACGGCTTCGAGCGGCCTGCTCCTGCTGAGAATCGTCGACCCTGAGTTCAGGAGCCCGGCGGCCCTGGAAATCGGCGTGATGAACTATTTCAATTTCTTTACCTGCACGGGCAGCATGGTTCTGATTTCAGCACCCGTCCTGTATAAGATGAGCATCGTGACGACCCTGTCCATTTTTGTCGCGATCATGGTAACCTGTGTCGTGTTGCTGAAGCTCCTCAAGCTGTGGGGCCCAAAAACCTTTTGAGGTGGACACATACATTCACAAGGAAGGAGAGGATACGATGGCCAAACTCAAGATGACCCCGAGTGAAGCGATGGTCGAGACCATGGTCGCCGAAGGCGTAAAGAATGTATTCGGCATCGTTGGGTCCGCGTACATGGACGCCCTCGACCTGTTTCCCGATGCGGGCATCCGATTCATCCCCGTGGCCCATGAGCAGGCCGCAACGCACGCGGCGGACGGCCTGGCCCGGGTCACCGGCAAGCCCCAGGTATGCATCGGCCAGAACGGGCCCGGCGCCGCGAATTTCGTTTCCGCGTTGGTGGCGGCCTACTGGGCCCATTCCCCCGTGGTCGCCATTACGCCTGAAACCGGTTCCATGGGGATCGGGACCGGAGGGTTCCAGGAACTGGACCAGATGCCCATGTTCGAAAGGCAGACCGTCTACCAGGTTCGGGTCAACCGACCGCAACGCATGGCGGAGCTGGCCCGGCGCGCCTTCTACATGGCGAAAAACCTGAACGGCCCGACCCAGTTGAACATTCCGCGGGATTTCTTCTATGGCGAATGTACGGACGAAATCTACGAAACACCGGTCATCAAACGCGGCGCTGGATCCTTCGATGACCTGGAAGCGGCCGCCAAGCTGATTGTCGAAGCGAAATATCCGGTCATCGTTGCCGGCGGCGGCGTATCCCAGGCCGACGCCGTGGCGCCGGTCAAGGCCCTGGCCGAATATATCACGGCCCCCGTGGTCAACAGTTACCTCCATAACGACAGCTTCCCGGCAAGCCACAAACTGGCGTGCGGCCCGATCGGTTACTGCGGGTCGAAGGCCGCCATGCGCACCCTCAAGAAGGCCGACGTAATCATCGCCCTCGGCACCCGGCTGGGGCCTTTCGGCACCCTGCCCCAATACGATATCGTCTACTGGCCCGATGATGCCAAATTGATTCAGTGCGACATCAATGTCAACGTCCTTGGGCTTTCCAAGAGGGCCGATGTCTACAGCTGCGGCGACGTGAAGGAATTCACCGAACTCCTGGTGAAAAGGGTCAAGGAACTTGCCCCGGGCCTCGCAGAGAACGCCGAGCGCCTGAACGACGTCCAGAAGGAAAAAGAAATCTGGGGCGCCGAGCTGGACGAGTGGAGTTCCAGCCCACAGGCAAGGCCGATGCATCCCCGCCGCTTCCACAAGGAGTGGACACGGGCACTGCCCGAGGGCAGCATCGTGAGCACGGATATCGGCAACAATGCCTCCATCATCAACGCCTACCTCCGGTTCGAGGGCGTCCGCCAGCACATCTCCGCCCTCTCATGGGGCAACTGCGGATTCGCCTACGGTGCGGCCATGGGCTGTAAGATCGGCAGGCCGGACGTGCCGGTCATCGCCTTCCAGGGCGACGGCGCTTACGGTATCAGCGGCATCGCGGAGGTCATGACGGCCGTGAGAGAGAACATCCCGGTCATCGCCATTGTGGCTCACAATCATGAATGGGGTGCGGAAAAGAAGAACCAGATCGATTATTACGACAACCGCTTCGTGGGCGCCAACCTTCCGACCAATCCGGACTACGCAAAGGTGGCGGAGGACATGGGCGCCCTGGGCTTCACGGTGGATCATCCCGATCAGGTCGGCGATATCATGAAAGAAGCGATCGCCTCGGGAAGGCCCTGCGTCATCAATGCCATCCTCCAGGGCGGCGAGGAAGTCCTGGCCGAGCCTTTCCGAAGGGACGCCTTGCAGATGCCCGTGCGCTATCTGGATAAGTATGCGCATTTGAATGCAAAATAGCCTCCAGGAGCCGATCATGATCAATCTGAAGACGATTGCCTCAGGCAAAGAGGACCTGGACCGCTACGAGGTGGAAAACAATTTCCAGTCCTGGTCGTATCAGCCGGACCGGTCGCCTCCCCGCGTCGTTTCCGCCAAGGGGGTAAGGTTCACCACGGAGGACGGCAGGGAACGGCTCGATTTCAGCTCCTGCTTTGTGAGCCACAACATCGGACACCAGGATCCCCGGGTCATCGAGGCCATCTGCAGGCAGGCCGGGACGCTGACGTCTTTCGCCCCCAGCATGTCCACCAGGCCCCGGGCCCTGCTGACCCGGATGCTGGCGGAGATCACGCCCGGCGACCTTTCACGCTCCTTCGTGTCCCTGGGCGGAGCCGAAGCCAATGAGGCGGCCATCAAGATCTGTCACCAGGTTACCGGCCGCCGGAAGATCATGACCCGCTTTCGGAGCTACCACGGCGGCACGACCGCCTCCATGACGGTGTCGACCGGGGATGCCCGGAGCTGGGCCCAGGTGCTGGGGGGCGCGGAGCTGATACGGGTGCCGCAGCCCTATTGCTACCGCTGCATGTTCGGCCTGACCTACCCGGACTGCGCTTTGCGGTGTGTGAAGTACATCGATGAGGTGATCGCCCTGGAAGGGGGCGGCGAAAAGGTGGCCGGCATCATCTTCGAACCGGTCACCGGCGCCAACGGCATTATCGTCCCGCCTCCCGAGTATTTCCCCGAGCTTCGCGGCATTTGCGACAAATGGGGGGTCCTGATGATCGCGGACGAAGTCATGACCGGCTTCGGCCGAACCGGGAAATGGTTCGCCATGAACCACTGGGATGTGGTGCCGGACATCATGACCATGGCCAAAGGCATGACTTGCGGCTATCTGCCTCTGGGCGCCACCATTGTACGGAAACACATCGGCGATCACTTCAAGGACCATTTCTTCAGCCACGGGGCCACGTACGCCGGCCATGCCCTCGGATGCGCGACGGCCCTTGCCGTCATCCCCATCTATCAGGAGGACAACCTCATCGAGAATTCCGCCAAAATGGGGGCCTATCTCCTGGACAGGGCCAGGGAACTCCAGGAAAGGCATGCCTGCGTCGGTGATGTCCGCGGGATGGGCCTTTTCGTCGGGCTGGAACTGGTGAAGAACAAGAAGACGAAAGAGCCGCTGATCCCCCTGGACGCCAAGATTCGCCCCGGGACCAATCCCAAGCTCGAAATCGCCAAACGGCTCGGCGAACTGGGCATGATGGCCATGGCCGCGAATCCGGCCAACGTGATCGCCATGGCGCCGCCGCTGATCATTTCCAAGGCGGAAATCGACGAGGGCGTCGCCATCATGGACAAGGCCCTGGAAGCGGGCGATGCATACGCGGAGAAGATCGGCTGACCCCCGGATGCCGCGGCCCCCTTGTGTAAAGAAGAACGACATGAGTCGCCGACACGTCTTATCGATCCTTGTCGTCGGGGCCTTTCTGTCCGGTTCGGCTTGTACGAGCGACTCGAACCCGCCGGCGCCGCATCCCGAGGAGGGCCGCCCCACTTACACCGAGGAGCGCGAGCCCTGCGCCTTCTTTTCTCCTCTGAGAAACGTCTATTTCGGCGACCTGCATTTTCATACCTCCCTGTCCATGGACGCATGGATCTTCGACACCCGCTCCCTCCCGGAGGACGCCTACCGGTTTGCCCGGGGCGGCGCCGTGCTCCTGCCGCCCCTCGACGTGAACGGCCGGGGAACCCGGACCTTGCGCATCGACCGCCCCCTGGATTTCGCGGCCCTGACCGAGCATTCCGAATTCCTCGGCGAGGTCCAGGCCTGTCTTACCCGGGGCTCCGGCGCCTACGATTCCCGAACGTGCCGCATCTATCGGCAGGGCACCTTCCTGAGCACGATCGTGATGCAGAACCCCGTCTTCTTCCCCAATCCCGAGCGCCCGGCCGACGTCTGCGGCCCCGGCGGGGTCGATTGCCGGGAATGGGCCGGCAAGGCATGGGAAGAAATCCAGCAGGCCGCGGAACAGGCCTACGACCGATCTTCGGAATGCACCTTTACGAGCTTTGTAGGCTACGAGTACACGGGGACCACCCTGGCCACAAACCTCCACCGGAACGTGTTCTTCCGGAATGCCAACGTCCCGGACCTGCCCGTCTCGTACATCGAGGCACCCACCCCGGAGGCCCTGTGGGCGGAGCTGGAACGCGCCTGCATGGAAGAGACGCCCGGTTGCGACGCGATCGCCATTCCGCACAATTCGAACGAGAGCAACGGCAACAAGTTCGCCCTCCGTTACCCGGGAGCGGAAGGCCCCGAAGAACAGCGCAGGGCGGCGGACCTGCGCCGACGCATCGAACCCCTGGTCGAGATCTTCCAGAACAAAGGCGATTCCGAGTGCATGAACGGCCTGGCCGGAGTGCCCGGCGAGCCTGATGATCTGTGTGACTTCGAAAAACTCGCCCGCCCGCCCTTCACCGATTGCCGGGAAGGCACGGGCCTCGGGGGAGCCATGGGACTCGGCTGTGTTTCCAGGCTGGACTACGTGCGAAACGTGCTGCTGGCCGGTCTCGAGGAGGAGGAGCGGCTGGGGGTGAACCCTTACAAACTCGGGGTCGTCGCCGGCACCGACACCCACAACGCAAGCCCGGGGGCGGTGGCCGAGTACCATTACGCGGGCCATCTGGGCAACATCGAAGACACACCCGAAAAGCGGCTCGGCCCGAAGGGACTCGGCGGAAACCAGGGCATCCTGGACAACCCGGGAGGCCTGACCGCGGTCTGGGCGGTGGAAAACTCCCGCGACGGGATCTTCGAGGCCTTTCGGAGGCGGGAGACCTACGCAACGAGCGGGCCGCGGATCACGGTCCGCTTCTTCGGCGGATGGGATCTTCCGGACACCCTGTGCGCGGGTTCAGACCTTGCGCGTACGGGCTACGAGAGGGGCGTGCCCATGGGCGCGGATCTGCCCCCCCGTACATCCGAAGGCGCATTGCCGAAATTCGCCGTCCTGGCGGTCATGGATGGCGGGACGCCCGGGCATCCGGGAATCCCCCTGCAGCGTATCCAGGTCATCAAGGGCTGGATCGACGAGGAACAGGGGCCGATGCTCAGGGTGTTCGAAGCGGCCGGGAATCCGGACAACGGTGCCGCCGTGGACCTCGAGACCTGCGAACCCGTGGGACAAGGGTTCGACAGGCTCTGCACGATATGGACGGACACGGAATTCCGTCCCGGAGAAAGGGCCTTCTACTATGCCCGGGTCCTTGAGAACCCGAGCTGTCGCTGGAGCACGTACGAGTGCAACCGGCTTCCCCCCGGCGACAGGCCGGAGGCCTGCACGGCTCCCGGCCTGGAGAAGACGATTCAGGAACGAGCCTGGACATCCCCCATCTGGTACCGGCCCGAAACGGGACAGGAAAGGGCCGAGTAAGCGCCGCCCCCCCGTATTTAGAAAAAGCTCACCTTTACGCGGGGTGGATATTTCTGCAAGACCTGCTTGTACCGGAGCAGTTCCTTGCCCAGGATGACGATCGCAGGGATGTGGCGGATGCCGATGGACACATCTTCCCGGGGATTCGTATACAGGTTGACCGCCGTCGCACCGCCCAGGTGGGTGGCGATAGCGCCGGTAAACCCGGCCGGGTATCCGTTCTGGAACACCGCATCCTCCATCTCTGCAGCGTGGATATACTTGAACTCGTCGATCCGGACGGCCGACAGGAACTCGTTCAGGGTGTAGATCCGGCTGCGGCGGTTCGACAGGCCGCCGGGGCCCAGCAGGAAGGAAACCTGGTCGATGCCGTCCACATACCGGTCCCTGGGCAGATACTTGGTCACCTTGGCCCCGGGAACGCCGGCCAGGGAGGCGCAGGTGTTGAACAGGTCGGCCAGATCGAACAGGCCGTCCGAGACACGGGGCTCGATCATCCCCTTCCAGTACACAAATGTCGGCACCCTCACCCCGCCTTCCCAGCTCGAGCCCTTGTGGCCTCGAAACGGGGTGTGCCCGTATGGAAAAATCTCGCCTTCCGGCCCATTGTCCGAGGTGAAGAAGATCAGGGTGTTGTCCAACTGGCCCGTTTCTTCCAGGGACTTGACGAGCCGGCCCACGATATCGTCTACCTCCACCATCCCGTCACTGTACGTGGTACGGGCCGGTGATCTGCCCGCGTACTTGTCGTTCGGGTAGTTGTCGAAATGGCAGGCCCGCGTGCAGTGATACAGGAACCAGGGCTTTTTGCTCTTCGCCATCTTGTGGATAAACTTGTCGCTGTAAGCCGCCCAATCCTGGTCCAGGTCCCGGATCGTGGTGAGATTGATCTGGTACAGGTTCTCGCACTCCCCACCGCTCTTGCAATGAACATTGTTGTGATTGAAATTGCTCTTTTCCATCACCATGAAACGGGAGGGACTCAGGGCGATCTCCGGGTTGAAGTACTGATCCCGCCATTCCGTGTACATGTCCGAAACGCCGAGGAAGCCGTAGAAATCGTCGAACCCGACGTTCTGGGGCAGCGACCCCTTGTTCTCGCCCATGTGCCATTTGCCCACCGCCTGGGTTACGTATCCCTGTTTCTTCAGGATGGCCGCAACCGTAACCGCGCCGTCCAGGCCCCCCTTCTCGCCGTACATGGGCGGGCGGAGCAGGCCGTGATGGAGCGGATTCTGGCCGGTCATGATCGTGGCCCGCGTCGGCGTGCAGCTGGGCGCCGAGTAGGCCGAGGTGAGGATCATTCCGTTGTGGGCGAGGCGGTCTATGTTCGGGGTCGGGCTGCCCAGCATCACGCCGCCCCCGGTGAACCCCGGATCTCCGTAACCCACATCGTCCAGGAGAAAGATCAGGATATTCGGCTTCTTGCCCGCTCTCTTCTTCAAAGCGTCCAACTTGGCCCTGGACTCGGCCTCCTCATCCGGGTGCGGAATCACCGGCTCCATGTTGTCGGCGATCAAGGTCGCCGGGTGGACCAGATACTCGCCCGGATGGTCGTATCCACTGGCCGTCATCTGTCCGTCCACGCTGCCCCGCGTGATGCCGCCGCCTCCCGCCATGGCGCAGACCGGCAGAAGCAACAACGTGACGGCAACCAGGAAAACGATGCCCGAAACCCGTGTGCATTGCCTTGCGGCTGTCCTGCTCTCCATGCTTCACCCCCTTTGGACAAGCGTGTTTGAACATTCCTCCCCAGGGTAACCCGGCCTAAGTACTCTGGCACATCAACACGGTGAGGCATCCGAGATCGGATGAATGTCGGACATTGCGAGGAGCGAAGCGACGTGGCATTGTCCGCATTTTACGGGACCGGATTTGTGTGCATTCGAGTACTCAGGATAAGGATGAGCAGAGCATAACGAGGAAGGAAATAAGCTGTCAAGCACAATATGTCCCAAGGTTTTTCAAAACACCGGACGGCTCTCGACAGCCGCACGGCTTTTGCACTATGGTTGACAGATGCAGACCGGAAAGGAGACGCCGTGCGCACCGCCTTCCTCTATACCGACGATTACTTCGCCTACGATTACGGGGCAGGCCATCCCCTGAAGATCGAACGGCTCCGGCTCACCCATGACCTCTGCAGGGCCTGCGGCCTTTTCCAGCTCCCCCAAGCCGACCGGATCGAAACGAGACCCGCCACGGAGGCCGAACTCCTCAGGTTTCACACGCCCGCCTACCTGGAGGCGCTCCAGCGGGCCGGCCGCGGCGAGACCCGATGGAACTTCGCCCACGGCCTGGGGCCCGGGGACAACCCCGTTTTCCCCGGCCTGTGGGAATGGTCCCTCCTCCATGCGGGGGCATCCCTTCAGTGCGCCCGCCTCGTCCTGGAGGGGAAGGCGCGCATCGCGTTCAACATCGCCGGAGGGCTCCACCACGCGCGTGCGGACCGGGCCTCCGGCTTCTGTTATGTAAACGACCCGGTTCTGGCAATCCTGGAACTCGTGGGCCGGGGAAAGCGAGTGCTCTATCTCGACATCGACGCCCACCACGGCGACGGGGTCCAGTGGGCCTTCTACGAGGACCCGCGGGTCCTGACCCTCTCGTTTCACCAGGACGGCCACACCCTGTTTCCGGGCACGGGCAGCCTGGCGGAAACCGGGCAGGGGGAGGGCAAGGGCTATTGTGCCAATGTGCCCATGCTTCCCGGAACGGACGATCACGTCTTCTGGAAAGGCTTTCAAGCCGTGGTGCCCCCCCTGATGGAGGCCTTCAGGCCGGACGTCGTCGTCTCGCAGCTCGGGGTGGACACATTCCTGACCGACCCCCTGGCGGAACTCGAACTCACTACGAACGGGTTCACCCGGGCCGTCCAATACCTTGCCGACAAGGCCCCGGCATGGGTGGCCCTCGGAGGCGGGGGCTACAACCCCGCGAATGTGGCTCGCGCCTGGACGCTCGCCTGGGCCATCATGAACCGCGTGGACCTCGACGATGAGATGCCCGAAGAGATGCGGGCGCCCCTCGCAGCGCAGGGCGCGCGGGGCACGAGGCTCCGGGACGACGAACACACGAGCCCCGCGCGGGACGCATGTCTCCGGCAGATGAGGCGATGCGTCGGGTACCTGGAAGAACATGTATTCCCGGCGATTTTCTGAGCTTGCGACCCGCAGCCGGTCCCGCCTCCGCCCGCAAGGCCTGACCCTTACCCTGCAAGAAAAAATCGATTCCGCCCGGCAGAAGCGATCCTTCGTATTCCCCTTCGGCTATACCGGTGTGCCGAGATAAGATGGTCAAACCTGCATCATCCGGTTGTAACGCCGCTCACGGCCGGCAGTATCCTGCAGGTAGAACCCTGCCAGCACATCATACAGCGCTTTATGTTTTTTTTGCATTTGAACGGGCTTATCAAAGAAGAACTCGGTTGCCACTGCGAAGAATTCCGCTTCATTCAGGGCTCCATAGGGATCCAGGAAGGTCTTTTTCCCTTTTTTCGACGCCTGGCGCAGCGCGATAAATTCCTTTGAAAAGACTTGCGCCCATGTCCTGTACTGGTCGCGACCATGCAGCACAGGGGTACCGTCCGCCACCCCATCCGACATGTCGAGCAAATGGGCAAATTCATGATAGACCACGTTATGCCCGCGTTCAGGGTGCCTGGCCGCCCTCTTGGCCTCATCCCATACAAGGATCACCGGTCCATGCAAAAAAGCCTGGCCTGAAATGGCTATTTCCGGCCGTTCAACAAGCGGGCCTTGCGTAAACACCCCCATTCTGGACGGCGGAACGACGACGCTCGAAGGATAGATCAGCAGGGAAATAAGACCGCGGTACAGGTCATGGGGCAATCCCAAAACCAGCATGCATGCCTCGGCTGCAATCACAACCCTTATCTCGTCTGTCACCTCAAGCCCGTTGCAGCCTTCAAACTTCTTTTCAGCGATAAATACCTGTATCAGCTGTTCGAGATGATTTTTTTCATCATCATCCAGAAAGGAATAGTGGAGGACGCTTTCGACGAGAATCCGCCTCCAGCCATCCGGAAAGGGATCCTGTAAGATTGCTCTTCTGCGATGATCTCTGAGCCAATGAAGCATCGTATCACATCCTTGTGTCGCCCCCTATCGGGGGGCCCGTTTTGCCGCCTTGCAGCGCTTTGCCGACGACGAAAAGTATGCATCGTGATTATGCCGTGTGGGCGGAGTCCATCCTGGCTCCATCTTACTGAAGCAGCTCGATGTCGCCGGGTTTCCATGCTTTCCTGAACCAGGACTCGAGAGGGCCATAAAGCCGCAATACGGCGAACCAGGATTTCCCCGGAACGGTCCCAATCCAGTTGGCTTTCTTTCCCCTGGGCGGTTTCGGCCCAAAGTAGAGATCAATCGAGCCGTCTTTGTTGTAGATCAGCTTGTTCCGCTTGCTGTTCCTGCTCGGAAAGGGCTGGCTGGTCTGCAATTGCGAGCGCGTCTCAGGGTCATAGAGCACGATCGACCAAAAATCCTTCGCCGGGACATTGGGCGGCAAGTGCAGTTTGTAGGTTCTGTCCCCTTTGAGGATATTGCCGTCCTTGTCCGTATACTCCATACCATAGTTCGAACCGACGCCCGGTATCTCCAGGGCCATGGCAGGCGTGTTCACGATAGCCATGTAGAAAAAGGCGATCCGGGCATCCAGATTCCGTCCCCGACGACCGTCGCCATCCAGCCAACGGTAATCCTTGCCCACAAAACCGGCGTACCACTGCCTGTCCGGGAATATCCTCGCCCGCTCGTCACGCGGCCGGAAGGACAATGTGCGGGCTGCCGCATTGCCGAAGGAGACGGCCTGGGAGAGGATCTCCTTCATTCGCTGGTCCGGCTTGAACGGTTTGCCTTTGACGATGCCGATGGCGCCGGCCATACCCCGCAGCTCGGGATCTATGAAATCGATCGGTTCCTTCTGAAGCACATGCCAGAGATATTGGAAATAGGTGATATCCGTGGGAAGGATCGTATTGAATGACTTCTTGGAGCCGTTGATGAACTCCATTTTCGGAGGATCGGCCGCTTCGGCCAGCGGGTAGACCTTCAGCCCCGTCCGCCACATCTTCGAGGCCGCATCGGGCTTGCCGTTCACCAGGAATCCGCGCAGGATCAGCCAGTTCACATAGCTTGGAGACTGAGCGACCCAGACATCCCTCGTTTTTCCGGCAATTTTTACTTGGACGGTACGGGGATCCTCGATGGTGTTCGGCGTCGGTTTTAGGTCGTCCTGGTAATCCGGCGGCAGTATCAGATACAGACCGCCCCTCCCGCGATCCGGCCCGGGGGCTCCCATATCGACGATAAAGCGCTGAAACGCGTCATCGAGCGTTCCGGGGCCGGCCCCCCTGGGGATTTCGACAACCGTAGGGCCGTCCTTTTCAAGATCGAGCATGGCCAGGGCATAGACCGTGTCGGTGTTGCCCGTCAGGAAGAGCTGGTTGGAGTCCATTAGCTGGTCGAACACGATAACCTTGTTGGAGGCATCCGCGCCGATGGACGCCTGTCCACGACGCAATGCCTCGATGGAGACCGCCGGCAGGAAGTCGAGAAAGACATCTGTCGCGCGGAGAAAATCCAGTTTCTCGTATACGTGGACAGCCGTCTTTTTCGTAGGTACACCGTCGTAAAAGTCGAATGCGCCCAAGGGAGTATTCAGACGGTTCGGGGTCATGATGCTCCCGGGAATCTCGGTATTGTACCCCTTCGTCGGCACCTCGGAAATTGCCGAAGTGGCCATCCATGCCGTTCCCGCCGCTATGCCGGCGACGATCGAAAGTGCGAATTTTGTACGCCCTTTCATGTTCTCTCCTTTCTTTATGTAACGCATTCAATGCAAATGACTTTCAAGAAAGCCGCACAGCGATACAGCCGATGCATGCGCCAGGAAAAGGACATGTCGATTTTTCTTGAATTGGATGATGACCGGCCTTGGAGGGGTGCGAAAAAGTCCAGTAAACTTCCATTCGGACTCGACCCAATTTACTACATTATTGTAGTAATCATTTTGATTATTACACAAAATTGAAGGAAATTACCGCCCGGAATTTACATCGCTCTCATCGGCCATGATCTTATTTAACCTACCGTTTTTTAAGAGGTTTTATGTTTGCATTCACAACGGAATCCGCGTGGCATCTGATTTGCTCGTATGTGGAGCTACCCGTCAGTCTGACAAGCCCGCGGAAATACCGGGACGGGAAAAGACAACCTTTTTCCGCGAATGGATTCGAGCATTGGCATCGTAATCGCCCCGGATTCGAACGGACATGACCCGGAAATCACATTCCCATTTGAAAGGAGGCTCCTTCCATGCCTGGATCGATCAATGCCGGTGACACGGCCTGGGTTCTCATGAGCTGTGCCCTTGTTTTGATGATGACGCCTGCACTCGCGTTCTTCTATGGAGGGATGGTCCGAAAGAAGAACATCCTCTCGACACTGACCTTGAGCTATATCTTCATGGCCCTGATCGGCGTGCAGTGGATCCTTTACGGCTACTCCCTCTCGTTTGGCGAGGACATCGCGGGCTTGATCGGCGGTCTGAACTTTCTCGGGTTCAAAGGGGTAGGGGCGGCGCCCAGCCCTGATTACGGCAGCACGATCCCCCATGAGGCCTTTGCATCGTTTCAGATGATGTTTGCCATCATCACGCCCGCCCTGATCACCGGGGCCCTCGTGGAGCGGACTCGGTTCAAAAGCTTTCTGCTGTTCAGCATCTTATGGGCAACACTCGTCTACGATCCGCTGTGTCACTGGGTCTGGGGCAAAGGGGGCTGGCTGGGCAAATTGGGGCTGCTGGATTTCGCCGGTGGGACCGTTGTGCACATCGCGGCAGGATTCTCCGCACTCGCCTTTGCGTTGGCACTGGGGCCACGCAGAGGCTTCAAGAAGATGACCATCGAACCCAACAACATCCCCTATACGGTTCTGGGCGCAGGACTTCTCTGGATGGGGTGGTTCGGCTTCAACGCCGGAAGCGCGCTTGCCGCCGACGGGGTGGCCGCCAATGCGCTTCTGACCACGAACACATCCGGTGCGGCGGCCGGACTCGTCTGGATACTCCTGAGCTGGCTGGACGGTCGCCCGAGCACGCTGGGCATGGCCACGGGCTTTGTTGTGGGCCTGGCAGCGGTTACGCCCGCCTCTGGTTTTGTCACCCCCATGGCTGCCATGATCATCGGCGCCGTGGCCGCTCCCATTGGGTACTATGCCATCCGGTTTCGCGAGAAACGCGGTCTGGACGAATCGCTGGACGTCTGGGCATGCCATGGAATGTCCAGCGTCTGGGGCGTTCTGGCCACGGGGTTGTTTGCCACCCTGGAAGTGAACAGCGGGGGGGCCAACGGATTCTTTTACGGGAACCCGGGTCAACTGTTCATCCAGTTGATCGGCGTGATCGCCACGATCCTGTTCTCGTTTGGAATCACCTTCGCTGTGGCCAAGGCTCTCGATTGGAGCATAGGGCTGAGGGTAACGGAGATGGAAGAGGAAGTCGGTTTGGACATCAGTGCACACGGCGAACGCGCCTATTCCTGAGATGGAGACCATGCCATGTTAAAGAAGATCGAAGCGATCATACGAGAGGAAAAACTCGCGGACGTGAAGGAAGCCCTTCGTTGTATCGGTATCAAGGGCATGAATGTGTTCGAGATCCGCGGCCAGGGGCGCCAGGGCGGCATCGAACTATCGGGTCGTTCCGGAACCTATCATGTGGACATGCTTCCAAAGCTTCAGGTCAACATCGTTTTGAGCGAGCACAACCTTCGAGACACCGTTGATACGATCATGAAGGCGGCACGCACGGGAGAAAGCGGCGACGGGCTGATCTTCGTCTATCCGGTAGACGATGTAATCCGCGTCCGAACAGGGGAGCGCGGCCGCAATGCGGTGATGTACCCCGGAGACATCGATGAGAAGAAAGGCGGTCCGAACGGCCCGTAGATCGACGAGCGGGCCACAACACCCATGTGGATCCCTCTGCCTTTGACAGCGAGTTTCGTCTTCCTTACGCTCATTGCCATGCTATGCCCCTCTTTCTTTTGTTTTGTGTTTGAAAAAAAGGAGGAAACCATGAAAGGCATGCTGGACGGAAAGGTGGCGCTGGTCACCGGAGCGGGAAGCGGTATTGGTCGGGCGTCGGGCGTCTTGTTCGCCAGGGAAGGCGCAAAGGTGATCCTGTCGGATGTTGACGAAGAGGGGGGTATCGAGACCCTGGGGATGGTCAAGAAAGGGGGCGGAGAGGGCATATTCGTCCGAACCGACGTGACCAGGAGGGACGAAGTGGATGCCATGGTCAAGCAAGGCGTTGAAACCTTTGGCCGCATCGACTGCGCCTTCAACTGCGCGGGGATCGCGGGAAACCTGGAGCCCTTCCTGGAGACCACGGAAGAGGACTGGGATCGCGTGATCTCGACCAACTTGAAGGGCCATTGGCATTTGATGAAGGCCGAAATCCCGGAGATGCTGAAGGTGGGAAAGGGCGCCATCGTCAACATCGCCTCTGTCTGTGGCAAGGTCGGACTCCCGAATAACACCTTCTACTGTGCAGCCCGGTTCGGGGACATCGGCATGACGAAAACCGTGGCCCTGGAGCTTGCCGAACATGGGATCCGCGTCAATGCAGTAGCACCCGGTGCAGTGGACACACCGCTTTTTCATCGCTTTACGCTGGGAGACAAAGCCGTCCAGGAGCTTATTCGAACGATGAACCCCATGAAACGGCTTGCCCGGCCGGAAGAGGTCGCCGAAGCCGCCTGCTGGCTTCTTTCCGATCGCGCTTCCTTTACAACCGGCCACGTGCTCATGGTGGACGGGGGCTTCACATCGGCGTAAGGCAGGCGAGATCATTGCCGGCTCTTCCGTCCGGGGAAAGGGGTCCGTCACCCTCGCACAGCTCCTGTCCCCGGCCATCCTCGATCCGGCGTCCCCCGACCCCACCGACACCCTTCGAGAGGAGGTCTTCGCTGTTCATGCCGGGCTACCAGGTGTCCACAAAACGTCCCCGCTTGTCGCGGGGGATTTTCCGCTCAGAAGCCGACGAAAGGGCCCGCAGGATCACCTTTCGGGTGTCGGCCGGGTCGATAACCGCATCGATCTCCAGATGGGCCGCGGCTTCGATTGCCTTGCCCATCTCGTATGCCATAGCGAGAAGCCTTTCATAGAGCTTCCCGCGCTCCGCTTCATCCTCAACCGCTTCCAGCTCTTTCTTGAATCCCAGCTTCACAGCGCCTTCCAGCCCCATACTGCCGAACTCCCCGGTCGGCCATGCGGCAGCGTAGACCGGTTCATGGAACCCCCCTCCGACCATGGCCATGGCGCCCAACCCATAGCCCCTGCGGAGGAAGATGGCCACGATCGGAACGGTCGCATTGGATCCGGCCACAAAGAGCCTCGAAAGGTGCCGGACCGAGGCCTCTGCCTCGCTTTCCGGGCCCACCATGAATCCGGGCGTATCGGTCAAGGAGACGATCGGCAATCCATAGGCGTCGCAGAGTTGAACGAAGCGTGAGGCCTTATCCCCGGAGTCGGCATCCACGGCTCCCGCCTTGTACATGCAGTCGTTGGCAAGCAGGCCCACAGGCCTGCCTTCAAGCCGCATGAAACCGGTCACCACGCTGCGGCCGTAAGCGGGCCGAAGCTCGAGAAAGGAGTCCTCGTCCGCCAGGGTCTCGATGATCCGCCGCACCGGATAGGACCGTCGGCGGTTCTCCGGCACCATATCCCGGAGCGCGTTCTGGTCCGCACAGCGCCAGTTGTCGAGAACGCCCTGGAAGTATCCCATGCACTTCTTCGCGAGGGCGGTCGCGTGGGCCTCGTCTTCCGCCACCATGTCCACCACGCCGTTCTTTTCCTGCACCTCGATGGGCCCGATTTCCGTCGGCTTGAACACGCCGAGGCCGCCCCCTTCGATCATGGCCGGGCCTGCCATGCCGATCCAGGATTTCCGGGTCGCAATGGTGATGTCCGCGCACCCGAACAGGACGGCGTTGCCGGCAAAGCAATATCCGTTGTTCACCGCGATGCGCGGCACCAGACCGCTGAGCCTGGCCCAGACGGCAAACGTAGTCAGATCGAGCCATGCAATGGCCGTGGTGACATCCGTGTCCCCGGGCCGCCCGCCCCCGCCCTCGGTGTACATGACCACCGGCAGCTCCCACTCTTCGGCCAGCCCCAGAATCCGGTCGAGTTTCTTGTGATGGAAGAAGCCCTGCGTGCCCGCAAGCACGGAATAGTCGTACACCACCACGGCGGCGCGGGCTCTGTCTTCGCCGAATTGATCCCGGTTGATGGTCGCGACGCCCGTAATGACACCGTCGGCCGCGGTGTTGACCTGCAGATCCTCGTAATCCCGCCGCTTGCGCTGCGCGGCTACGGCCAGCTGCCCGTATTCCACAAAGGAACCCGGGTCGACCAGATCGGCCAGGTTTTCGCGGGCGGTTCGGTGGCCTTTGGCATGCCGCCTCGCCGCCGCCTCTGTACGCACCGCATCCGTTGTGCGCGCCAGCCTCTCCAGCAGAGCAGCCAGGTCCGGCCTCAAGTCAATCGGCATTCGACACTCCCTTATACGGAAAGCTGATGTTCGTCGCATATACGTCCATCTCGTACCGGTAATCTTTCAGGACCGCTTCATGCTTTGCCGGGAAAGGGCTTCTTCATGCCTTCCATGACAGGAACCTCGAAGGCATTGAGGGTCATGGAGACCATAACGTACATGCCCATGAGTGCGATGAGTTGAACCAGCCCCTGCTCTCCGATCCGCTCGAGAGCCGCCTGATACGTTTCATCTCCCACCCGGTACACGGATGTAAGTTCTTTGGCAAAGCGATACACCGCGGCTTCGTCGTCCTTCTTGAACTCCGGCTCTTCGTTCCGACGAATCGCCTCAACGATTTCCGGGTCGATGCCGGCTTTGGCCGCATACTCTGCATGCACCGCGAACGCGAACTCGGCCGACCAGATCCTTCCTACCGTGATGATGGCAAGCTCGACCAGGCGGGCGTCAAGCTCCCCCTCTTCCCGGACGTAGAGAGCATAGGGCAGCAGGACCCGCAACAGGTCCGGGCTTCGTATCCAGGCGTTATAGGGCCCCTCGAGGGGCGAATCCTTGGCCAGATCCCTGAAAATCGGCCTGGTCAGGATCCGTTCATGGTACTGCCGTTGTTCCTCATTCATCTCTTCCGGCCCCAATGGCTTTAGTCTGGACATGATCCTCCTTCCGGCCGGGCCTGGCCTCGAACCCTGTACCGACAGAGCGGAAAGCACATCGAGGCGGAGCGCAACGCACGGATTCAACATTCTATCGAGTTGCAAAGACGGCGACCTTCGATCAGGCGAGCGAAACCTGGACCGCAGGCGCATGAGTCCCCTGGAGCCAATGAGCCCCGTCGCGCTCAAAAGCGATCAAGCCGTCCAGATACTCCACCTCCTGCTCCCCGGCGGGCAGCCCCAGCAAGCGGTCCCTGAGCAACAACACCGTCATATCATGGGTTACACACATGTCCAGGTGGCAATCTGCCGGAGGATTGCTGTACGTCTCTTGGAGCGCCCTCAACACGGTGGTCGCCGCCCGATCGGCCGGAATGAGGACATCCCGCGGGATATCCCCCCTTGCCCACTGTTGCACAAAGGCCCCCAAAACAGAGACGGCGTGAAGACGGTCAGACACAAGGGAGCCGGTATCCGATTGCAGAGCGCCGGCCCCTTGCATTGCCTTCACCACCCCGGCTGCATCCAACACGAAGAAGGGGCCGAAGGCTTCCATGATCCTGTGTTCGAGAGACTCCCCGCCCCCGCTTCGGTGGCCGGCCAGCACGAGTTCGGCCGTCTCCACGCACCGATGCACCGGGCTTGCATAGCCCCGGACGGCCATCTCCTTGGGCAGTTTCTCCCCCAGGCGCAGTGCCAGTTCCCTGCCCTCGGGCGTGAGAGGATTCTCCAGCTCGTGGGAATCCGGCCTGAACTCTCTCGCCGAGTGCCGTATCAATGCCGACATGTGCCGCACCCCGTCCGCGAGCAGAAGTTCGATCAGCGCAGTGACCCGGTCGCCATTCAATTTCCATCCTCCCGAGGTGTGGGGATATCGGTCGGCAGACAGCACGAGGAAGATATCACGAACCGTCATCGCACGTCTACGGGGTGGAGGGGTGGAGGGACTTGACAGAAAAGCAGGCCCTCGACATCATGATGCACGCTCCTGACCCTGCCAGAGGAGGAGAAAATGTCGGGGAAGGTACCCGCGCGGGCCCTCTCCAGGTGGGTCGTCCGTGGCATGATCCTCGTCTCCGGATGGTTGGCGGCCTGCAGTGGCGGAGAGGGCGGCCAAGGATCGGTCGTCCCTGTCTCGCAATTCTGGCGGCCTTACGCAGCGACCTCCTGGTGCAATACCCACCATGATCCGTTCCTTTCCGACTACACGCCCAACGACCCGGCGGACCGGTTCCGCGACCGGGTCATGCGCCTGGAGGAACTGACGGGGGATTCGGTCTTCACGGGCATGTCCTTCGACGACCTCCATGATCGTGTCTACGTGACCACGGGCAAGGCGGACCAGGCCAACTTGTACGCCTTCGACATGGCAGGCCGGCTGGTGTGGACCTCGGACGACTGGGATACCTCGGCGTGGGATCCGGCCGGGCCCAGGCTCGACTCCGGGGCCGTGAGCGGTACGGCGATCGTGGACGTGGATGGGAACATCTACGTCTCGGACAGGCGGTATCTGTGGTCCTCGACCTACGAAGGGATCCTTCGATGGATCTCCCCTTTGCCGCCGGAGAAGAACGGGCAAACCTACCCCTTCATCACCCCTTTCTTCACCCGGACGGGACAAGTCGGCGGTGTAACCGCGATGGGTCGGGTGGCGATCTACGACCGGAATTCCGGGGAGATCGCAAGGGGAAACGAAGGCGGCTTCCTCCTGCCCGGGCTCCTTGACGTGGAGCAGGGAGAGGCCCCTTCCCTTGTCGGCTTCCTGATCAGCAGGCTCCTGTGGAACAGTTGCAACCCACAGGATCCCTACCTGATGGATCCGGCGATGATCCGGGCGGTGGGCGAGGCATTTGTGGGGGTGGGCGTTCCGGTGGGCAACAGCCCCGCCGTGCTGCCGGACCCTGCCGATCCCGCGCTGACCCGGGTCTACGTGGCCGCCCGCCTGAGGCGGGAGGACCCGGACGAGGCCGTCTCCGTGAAGCTCTTCCGGGTCGATGTGGCCTGGGACGAGGCGGCGGAGATCGTAACGGTGAAAACGAGGGAGGGCTTCGACGGCCTCATGCCCGGCGGCGAGGGCAGTGCCACGAGCCCGACGATCTCCCGGGACGGCTCGACCGTTTACGTGGGGGACAACACGGGGACCTTCTACGCCTTTGACGCGGACGACGGACACAGGGTGTGGCCGAACTCCCCGGTGCTCGAGGGCGACATGCTGGGGAGCCCGACCGCCGCCTGGGACGATGGCTCCATCTACGTGGCGACCGATCGCGCGCTGAACAAGCTCCGCCCCAACGGAGAGATCCTCTGGTCGAGGACCTTTCATGAATATGCCCGGAACGAGGAGTGGGTGAAGAAGGTGGACCGGGACGGGGACGGGCGGGAGGATCTCGAGCGGGTGGCCGTCCCGGCGGGTCTTGCCGTGGCCTCCCCGCACAGGGTGCTCATGCCCTTGACCCTGGGCTACCGTCTCAACGACGAGATGGGGGCGGCCGGGGTCTGGCCGACCCAGGCGGTTCTGGCCGTCCTGGACCGCGACGGGAACCCGGCGGCCGGGCCCTTCGAGCTGCCGGACGTGGTCGAGACGACCGCCTGCGCCACCGCGAACGGTGACGTCTATGTCGCCCATGCGTCTTCACTGAGTTCGCTCTACAACAGCCTCTACTGCAAACTTCACCTGGACCGCCTCGGGCTGTCCCTCCAGCCCCCGATCGTGCCGGTGGGCGGGCTGAGCGTGCTGCGGGCGCTTCACTGAGCGGACGGTTCGAAGTCCGGCATGCCCTGGCCTTATGGATTTGAGCAGGAGATTTCCACGTCCATCCTCGTCTCCCGGCTCGTTCCTTTGCTTTTCAGCCGGCCGGCCTGCCGCGGCAGCTCGGCCCCCTCCGCGCACCTGGAGCTGCTATTGCTTCTTCGGCTATCCCTTGCGGCTCTTCAGGAGGTCCGTAAGAAGGCCGATGATCGGACCGACGCTGGCCCAACCCATGCCCCCTCCACCGCCCGCAAGGGCGGCAAAACCGCTTCGTATGCGTTGCACGTCCTCTCCAAGCTGCGCGAAATCCTGCTTGACCGCATCCACATCCGCCGACAGTTCCGTCAATGCGATCTCGCGAATTTCGTGGACCATCTGTTCTTCGGGTCCGGGCGGGGGTCGGCGTCCTGCAACAATCAGAGCGAGCGCCAGCACACCGTTGGCGGCGGCCACCAGGAAAGCCGCCACGGTATTTCCGTACGATTGGGAGAGAAACTGATAGGCGCCGACGTTGACCATCACCACCGTCAATAATAACAGGCCGACAGCAATGG
>WFRX01000434.1 GCA_015486285.1 bacterium | reverse complement strand
CCTATGACAACTGGCACGCCCACGCCGCAGCTCGCCCGTACATGTATATTTTACCCGTTCCGCACCTGATGGATACAAAAGCGATGACCTGGTACCGGGAGGAAATCCTCCGCTTCCGGGAGAGCCTCGAAAGCCACTTCGCCTGTGCGATCGCCCGGGAAGCGATCTCCGAATCGTTGGCGGTCTACAACGAATCACGGAGGCTCCTCCATCGCCTCTATGATCTGCGAACAGGTGACAATCCGCCCGTGACAGGGGTGCAAGTACAGAGGATCCTCACCGCCGCGACGGCCATGCGAAAAGAACACTTCAACAGGATTCTCGCCGGCATTCTCGAGGAGGCGGAAACTGCGGACGGATGCGGGGATGGGAAGATCCGCCTGCTCGTCGCGGGCAGCATGATGGACGAGCCGGACTTTGTGGCGAACATCGAAGACCTGGGCGCTATCGTGGTCGCTGACACCCTGTGCATCGGGGCCAGGAGCTTCTGGGATTTGGCGGATGAAAACAAAGAGCCCCTGGAAGCCCTCACGGAGCGTTACCTCAAGCATGTCCCCTGTCCCCGCATGATGGGGCAATACGCCAGGAGGCTCGAGTTCGTGAAAGAGCAGGCAAGGCGCTCGAAGGTGGACGGGGTGGTCCTGGAACAGATCAAGTTCTGCGACCTCCACGGAACGGACAATACCCTCCTCAAGAAGGACCTCGAAAGAGAAGGCATTCCCGTTCTCGAACTGGAGAGACAGTACGGACCCCTTGCGGACACCGGCCGTGTCCGCACCCGTGTTCAGGCATTCCTGGAAAGAATCCGGAGGTAGCCATGGAAGATCAGGAAAGGAACGCCATTGACCGAATCGTAGACGTGTTTGAAATGACCTCCGGCCTGCCGGACGATATCGATCCGGAGTCGCCCGAGGTGCGCGCGGTTGTGGAAACCCTGCCCGAGTTCCTGCAGAAGGGCTTCGAGATGACGACCGCGGATCAGGACACCCGGAAGATCGCCAAGGAATTCAACAAATGTCTCGGGATCTATTTCAACCAGCTCCGGTCTGCGCGGGAGAACGGGAAGAAGGTCGTGTTCGTTCCCTTCAACTTCGGCCCGGAAATCATCTACGCCATGGACATGATTCCGGTCTGCGTGGAGGTTCTGACCACCATGGCCCAAGGATTGGAGGAGGGCGTGGGCCCTTACTACGATCTGGCGGTGGAACGGGGACTGCCCGAAACCATGTGCTCCACCCACAAAGGCGTCATCGGTCTCCTGGAGGCGGGGGCGATTGAAAAGCCGGACCTGGTGGTGGACGGGTCCCTGGGCTGTTGCGATCCGAACGCAAAGGCCTTTGAATATCTGGCGGAAAGGTTCGATCTCCCGGCTGTCTACCTCGATGTTCCCTTCTATTCAGACGAGCGGGCCCTCGATTACTATGTAGAGGGCTTCAAGAAGGTGGTCAGCGCCCTCGAAGAGGTGTCGGGAAGGAAGCTGGATCCGGACCGGTTGCGGGAGGTGGTCGGGCTGGGCAACCAGGCCACCGAGCTTTTCTTCGAGATCAATGAACTCAAGAGAAACGTGCCCAACCCCGTGCCGAACTATTACAGCCAGCTCAACGTGGGCATGAAATATTTCATGGTGGGCACGCCGGAAGCCCTGGATTTCTACCGGGTCGCCCTGGAGGTGTGCAAGGAACGGCTGAAAAGGGGCGCCGGCGTGCAGCCAGAGGAGCGAATACGCGCGTTCTTCATGTATACCTCTTTCTATTTCGATCCGAGCATCTTCCGGTGGCTTCAGGAGGAAATGGGGGTTTCCTTCCTGATGGATGTCCTGTCCTGCTTCGACTTCAACCCCTTCATCGACACTTCGAGCGTGGAGAGCATGTTCAGAGGCCTGGCCCAGGAGATGTTCAACCTGCCCATGACCCGGCAGCTCAAGGGCACGTGGGACATGCCGGGAAACTGGCTGCAGGATACGCTCTACTATGCGCAAACCTACAGCGCGGACTGCTGCATTTTTTCCGGACATTTTGCCTGTAAACAGGCCTGGGGCGTCTACCGGCTCGTGAGCGATGCCATCCGGAAAGAGCTTGGAATCCCGACCCTGAGGCTGGAAGGGGACGGATGGGACAGCCGGATTACGCCGATGTCCACCATCAAAGACCAGCTCGAGGAATTTTTCTCGACCATCGCGTGAATCCCGCGGAGCGGACGGGGAAGGAAAGAGCATGCTCGTGGCAGGATGTGACGTAGGGTCTCTGACGGCGGAGGCCGTTCTCATGGAGAACGGAACGATCCTCGGGTCCGAGATCATCCGGGTTCGTCCGAGGGCCGAACTGTCGGCCAGGGATGTGATGGACAAGCTGCTCGGCCGGCTCGGGCTGTCTTTCGGGGATATCGGTTTCTGTGTGAGCACCGGGTACGGACGCGAGACCATCTCCTTTGCGGACGACAACGTGAGCGAGATTTCCTGCCACGGATACGGGGCGCATTGGCTGGTGCCTTCCATTCGCACGATCATCGACGTGGGCGGGCAGGACTGCAAGGCGATCCGTGTGGATGAAGAGGGCCGCCTCGTTGATTTCGTCATGAACGACAAGTGCGCCGCCGGGACCGGGAGATCGCTGGAACTGATGTCGGAGAGCCTCGGGGTGGACGTTTCCGAGCTGGGGCCCCTCGCGGAGAAGGCGGAAGAAGCCGTGGTCATCACGAACCAGTGCAGCATCTTCGCGGAGATGGAGATTTCCCGCTATCTCTGCGAGGAGCGGCCCTTTGCGGACATCGCGGCGGGCATCAACGAGTCCATGGCCCGGCGCGTGAAGGGGCTCGTGGGAAGGGTAGGGGTGGAAAGGGACGTAGGCGTCACCGGGGGCGTATCCAAGAACGTGGGCGTTGTCAAGAACCTGGAGGCGTTGCTGGGGGTCGAGTTTGTGCGGTTCTCCGAGGATCCCCAGATCATCGGGGCGCTCGGGGCCGCCCTGTTCGCTGCGGAGAGGGCCGGGGCTCCTCGAGCGTGACGACTGCTTGTCGGAAAGGGGAGGGGAAGTGCCGTTTGCCGGGTGCGATGTCGGAACGATAGCCGCCAAGGTGGTGATTCTCGAGGGGGATACGATCCTGGCCGAGGAGGCCATGCCGTACAGGATGCTTCCCAGGCAGGCGGCCGTCGAGGTGATGGACAAGGCCCTTCAAAGGGCCGGACTTTCGATCGACCGACTGGACGGCTGCGTCGCCTGCGGATTCGCGAGAAAGGTTGTGCCCTTTGCGGGCGGAGACGTGCCGGAAATCATGAGCCTGGCCAAGGGCATTCGGTGGCTCCGTCCCGCGATTCATACGGTCATCGACGCGGGGGGACAGAAGATACGGGCCTTCAACATCGAAAAGAATGGAAAGGTGTTCGATTCGGCTACAAACGAAAAGTGCGCGTCCGGTACCGGCAGGTTCATCGAGGTCATGGCCAAGGCCCTGGACCTCTCCCTGGAAGAGACCGGCGTTCTGGCCTTCGAGGCGACGGACCCCGTCTCGATTACCAGCCAGTGCGGCGTTTTCGCGGAGAGCGAGGTCATCACGCACGTGAATGACGGCCGGAAGAGGGCCGACATCGTGGCCGGACTCTGCCGGTCCGTGGCCACGAAGATTTCCTCGCTGGTGCGGAGCATCCGGCTGGAGGAGGAAATTGCGTTTGTGGGAGGCGTAGCCAAGAACAAGGGCATCGTGGAATATACGGCACAAGAACTGGGCGTGACCTTCGTTGCTCCGGGGATGGATCCTCAGTCGGTGGGCGCCCTGGGCGCCGCCCTCGTGGCCAGGGAACGCTACGGGGGAAAGGGATGACGGAGGAAGGCGGGCCCCGGTGCTACGGAACCACCCATTCCTCCAACACTTCGGACCTCCGGGATCGCGGGGCGGATTTTTGTCGCGGGGCCGGCTTTTCTCTTTGTTCGCCGTTACACTGCATCGCGGCTCCGCACTTCAGACAGGCCACGACCAGCGCTTGGGAAATGAGCGACTCCGCTTCGGTCAGACGGCGTTTGTAATCGCAACTCGGACAAATCAGGATGCTCGCTCGTCCCATTGTTCTCCACCTTCCCCCGGTCGGTTGTTTTCGCCTTCTGCTGGGTCAAGACCCATCTCGTCTCTTGCCTTCCCCCTGGGTTCAAGACCTGTGCCAACGGCTGTCAGGGGGTGGCGCTCGCTTCTGACCCTTTGATTTTCTTACACAATCCACGGTGGTGGTGAATGGCGCGTTGCCGGCGGGAAGGCCGCTGGGAAGGCCTTTTCTCAGAATGACTTATCAAATTGAGAGTGGAAACAGCTAGAAATCCGCATAGTACTGCATCGTCGCGTTCGGAACGACGGCCACGCGGGCACCGGGTTTGAGTTCCTCACGCAGCAGGCCGAGGGTCTGGTCCCAATCCCGGGTCCAGGTAATCATCTCCGGGTTGGAGAACCAGTCTCCAAAGGCCTTGTCCATGTGGGGCGCCATCACAATCATCCTGACGCTCTCCGGAATCGTCCCGACCGGGTACTGCCGCCCACCGTAATCCCTGCCGAACCGCCCCAGCAGATAGTGGATGACCTGTCCTTCCGGCGAGTCCGCGATAACCACGATGGTGCCGGCAAGATCCTTGAGTGCGATGGCGCCGAGAAGAAGCGATATGGCCATCTCGTTCGCCTTTACAAAGGCATTGGCGACCACCACTTCCTTGTCCCGCGGCCTGGGCTCTGTGGCGTAAAGCTCCTTTGCCAGGGCAACCGCCTTTTCATGTACTTCGAACAACTCGCCGGCAAAAACCGCGCTCGTTTCCCCACGCGCATTGACCGTGATGTTCACAAGAAAGTCGATGCCGGTCATTCGCGCCGCCTCTTCGATCTCGAAGCGAAGGATGTTGTTGTCGAAATTCCCCAGGCCGGTGGTCTCCTTGGCCATGGCCTCGACGTCCAGATGGTAGTGGGCGATGCTGTCGACGTGCGACACCCCCGGCAGAACGATTTTACCTCCCCCGGAGAATCCCACCTGCGCGTGGGCGGTCACACACCCGATGCCCACCCTCAGGTCCGCCTCCATGACCTCCCGGTTGACAAACAGGCGGGTCCCCCTACTCGTTGTCCCCACCTCCAGGCAGTTCTCATAGATATTGTGGTTGAAAACACGGAACCTCTCGACGATCTCCGGGCCGAGCTTCTTGCGGAATTCGTTCTGCGTAAGCGCCCCATGGGTCCCCAGGGCACAGACGAAGACGATCTCCTCCTCCCGCATGCCCCCGGCCGCGAGTTCCCGGAGAACAACGGGCGCAAGCTCATAGATCCGGGTGGGACGGGTCATGTCGTCGAAGAGGATAACGGCCCGCTTCTTGCCACGGGCGAGGTCTCGAAGCCTCGGCGTGCCGATCGGGTTGAGAATGGCTTGCTCGACCTGTCGCCCGGTCAGGGCAGGGCGCTCCGCGCCTCTCATGGGACAGTACTCCACCTCCCATTCGTCGGGAAATTCGACATCCAGGCTGTCGTTTTCGTACCAGAGGAGCCGGGGGAGTGAAACTTTCATCTCGCTTTCTCCTTCTCGGAAAATGCGCTTGACCGTTCCGGAATCGCTTTGAATCATACCGCTTCGGTGTTTTGATGTCGATGGAAAAGACAGGAAGAGCCATCCGCAGGGGCCACCTGCGATCAGCTGTAGAGGTATTCTTTGACCTTGCCCAGGACGATGGCGGGTATGCTTTGTTTCTCCTCCACGGCGAAGACGCTGACGTTCTTCCGAGGCGCCATGGAACGACGGAAGGTCCGGACCGAATCGTTGTCGCCGATGTGGACGGCGGTGACGCGGTTCTCCCGCGCGTTGAACAGTTCGATCAGCGCCGTCAGGTTGGTGATCTGCATGTCGGTGATGAGGAAGATGTCAGGCGCCCCGCCGGCCTGAAGGGCTTCGATGTCCTCGATCTGAAGCCTCGTCCCGCCTCCGAAGTAGTGGCAGAGGGTCCGGTATATGTCGACCCGGCGGTCCGTATAGGGAAGGCTTCTCCGTCCGCCCACATGGGCATCACTGAAGTTGTATACCGCCACCCGTGCATCTCTCCGAAGGTAGGCCTCCGCCGCACACGCCGCCCCCAGAACCGCATAGGAGAGATGGCGTTTCGGATTGGGCATGCTCCCCGAGGAGTCGATCATAATGAGACAGTCAGGAGTTTCCTCCTCTTCCCCGCGGAGTTCTCCCTCCCTTCGCTTCCAAGTCTGCGTGATGCCGGGCATAATCTTGCCGAAGCTCGTCCAGGGATCGATATCATGATAGGGCTTCCCGATCTCCCATGGAAGGTGGTGGTGCGGGTACAGGGCGCCGCTGTTTCGGCTGGGCATCGTGCGAACGGGGAGAGAATAGTTCTCGGCGAGTTTCATGTAGTAGAGCACGTCGGCGTCGAAAGACCGCCCCGACCCGAGGCCCATCCCCTCTTCCCGCGGATCCGTGGCCTCGAGAATCTCCTCCTCGAAATCTTCCACGATCTCCTTGAACTCGGTCGGAGAGGCGGCATCCCGGGCCAGGTCTTTCAGGCCGCTTTCCACTTCTTGCGCAGAGTACTGCTGCAGGTCGTGGTTTCCCATCGGGTTCTCATCGTTGGCCCCTTCCTGTTCCTCCTCCTTGACCAGAAGAGCGTGCAGCAGTTTGCTGAACCGCCGAATGCTCGCCGTCCAACGCCGGCGGTCGAGATAGGGAATGCGCGATAATCTGCGGGCGATCCTCTCATGCCTCTCGATGCCCAGGTCGACCCCCCAGATACGCTGGTACAGGGCGTGGATCGCCTCGTCCACTTCATCCCGTTCGAAATACCGATAGAGCCGGGGCAGAGGGCTTTCCTTTCGGCGCATGGCATAGGTATCCGCCACCACGTCCATGAAGTAGCCGGTGGCGAGCTGCGCCAGCCCGGGTTCTTTCAGGGTCTGCTTGGCTTCGGCGTAGAGCTTCATGTGGGTCCGAAAATCCCACGGGCAGGAAAGGTGATGGGAGATCGCATGGTCCAGGAGGCCTTCCACAACCTCATCTTCAGGCATGTGCTCGGACATTCTCTCCACAAACGGTCTGGACAGGGAGATCTTCTTGTCCTTGATCTCCAAGGCCACCCGCTCCCCCTCATCCGTCCATTCCGGAGGAGGCAATTCAGGGAAGAGATGGTCTTCGCGGACCCTGGCCCAGACTTCGCGCAGCAGGGCATCCCTGTCTTTTCTCACGGCTGTCCCTTTGAAACCTGATCCGCGCCCTTGACCAGGGCACGAGACACGAGCAGTTTCCCTTTCTGGTAGATCTTGCCCCCGAAGAGCACACGATAGCCCGTGTTTCCGTAAAACTTGGTCCCCACCCCCTGAATCGTCCCGTCCACGTGGATCTCCCCGCCGCGCATCCACTCGCCCGTGTTCTGTCCGGCATCCCCTGCAACCCGGATCTCCCCCTTCATCATGCCGGCCCCGCACCAGTTGCCCACGGATCCTTCCACGAGCAGGCATCCGCCGAAGAGTCCGGCCCCCGTGAAGTCTCCCACATCGCCCTGGAGTACGAGGGTCTTGCCCTCCGGCAGCTTGTAGCCCAGGAAGTGGAAACTCCGCTCGTAGTCCTTTGGGCACAGGACGATCCGGTCATCCTCGGCGCGATTCACGAGGGCGGAGATATAGATTCCGGCGGGCCCGGATATGAGGTAGGGGATCTTGGACGAGCTGTCCAGGAGCGCGCAAAATTCGTCGATATCGTCGGCATCGTACTCGAGCCCGCCGACACTCCGGACGGCGGCGTTATAGGCCCTTTCGACCTTGCTCTCTTCCGCGAGCCAGACCAGGTCCCTGACCTCCTCTTCCACGAGTTGGAGATATCCCTGGACAATGCGGTCGAGGGTTTCTTCCCGGGCGCGTACGATGCGGTCGAGGGGGATCTCCCGGCGCTGAGCGGGAACAGAGCGGAAATCCCAAAAGGGGTTTTTCATGAATCCAGGACCTCCTCTCCCAGATCTCTCCGGATTTCCCAGTAGATCGGATGGTCCCCCTCGACCGGTTCCAGCGGCTCGCCGTCGCTGATCCGGCAGGCGATCGCCAGGGCGCTCTTGAGCCGGTCGGCCTGTTCGATATACCTGCGGTGCATTTCCCGAACCGCCTCTCTCGCCATGTAGATGGGCAGCGGATCCCGCCGGGACTCCTTCTCCCGGCGCGCCAGGGTTTCCTCCTTCCATTGGATCCGGTGGGCCAGCGTGAAGGGCAGGATCGCCTTGACATGCTCGAGCCCCACTTGCTTGTCGCCCATGAACCAGGCCAGCGCCTGCGACAGGGCCCGGGTGCTGCTCGGGAAGCGGTTGGAGATGCAGTTTCGGACCGTGTTGCACAAATAGGACGTAAAGTGACAGCCTTCGGCACATCCTTCGTGAAAGCGCCTTTGTCCGTAATGAGAGCAAAACGAAAGCTCGGCCAGGACCAGCCGCAGAAAGGCGTTGGTATCCACGTCGAGGGGAATTTCATTCATGCCGGAACGGATCGTTTCGCGATCCGGCCGGGACAGGGTCCGAACCCCGAGCTCCCGCTCCACGGCCTCGCCGAACCGATTGGACAGTTCCTCTACCTGGTCCATGCGATCCTTGTACGGAATCCGCTGATTCAAAACCCGATGGAGTTCGGTTTCCATCGCTTCGTTGCGAAGTCCCGTTCCGTTCGAGCCGCCCATACCGATGTGAAAGGCGAGGTTCGGCCCGGGGTGCTTGGATTCGACCATAACGTCGAACCGGTCGATCAGCGGAGCGATGATCGTATGGGTGCCGCCGTCCTGGTAGTTCGCAGTCGCGAAAAGGCAGTATTCGCTGTTGATCACCGCATCGTTCAGGTACTCCCAGTTGCCGCGGTCCACGCCGTCCAGGATCATGCTCTGCTTGGTTTCCGGGAGCCGGTTGATTTCGTCCACGATCTTGGCGGGCAGGAGCACGAAGTGAGACCAGACGACCACTTCCTCTCCCTGGTTGAGTCGGCCCAGGTCCGGCCTGCCGATGATCTTCTCCTCGGTCTGCTCCGGATGTCCGGAGACCTCGCTCGCCCAGACGGTCCCCAGGGGCAGCCCGTAGAGAAGCGAACAGATATATTCCGCGGACGTGGTCTTTCCCAGCCCCGGCTCTCCGATGATCAGGGCCTTTCCCTGACGAAGGCCCGTAAGGAGCGAGAGAAGAAGGGCGGCGTTGAACTTCTTCCCCCTGATTTCCAGATCCGGACGGCTGAAGTAGAGGTTCTCCCCTATATATCGGTGGATGGCGTGGACGGTTTCCCGCAACGCCCCGTTCGTGTCTTGCGTCATATCAACTCCGGGTATCTGTCGTTTCGACTCTCTGAAAACGTCTCTTTCGATGCGCTATAGCGGTCTGGAAAGCCTGAGGGGCTCCATGTAAAAGGGTAAAGAACGCCCGGCCGTATGTCAAAGAATGGGAGCCCGATCGACCCGCCTTGTGACCTGTCCGGGCTCCGGCCGCGGATACGGGAACTCACCCACGTCGGGGCCGACGCACCGCGGCGGCTCGTGAGCAGGGTGCGACTTGAATCACGGAGGCGTCTCGAATATGCTGAGGGTCGGGTGGGAAGATGTCTTGTGCCGCTTTCGGGCGGTCGGCGGTCCGATCCTTTGAGGAACGGGTTCCCATGATCGTCAACCCGGAGAGGGGGAAATGCGCCATGAAGATTCTACGCGTTAACATGAGCACGCTTGAGACCAGGCTCGAAGAACTGCCGAAGGAATTGACGGCCCTGGGCGGAAGAGGTCTGGCGGCCAAGATACTGAGCAGAGAGGTGCCTCCGGCCACGGACCCCCTCGGCCCGGATGCCAAACTCGTGATCGCCGGCGGGCCCCTGGCGGGAACGCTCGCCCCTTCCTGCGGCCGCATCTCGGTGGGCGGAAAGAGCCCCCTCACCCTGGGTATCAAGGAGGCGAACGCGGGAGGACCTGCGGCACAGAAACTGGACAAGCTGGGAATTCGGGCCGTCGTCGTCGAGGGGGTCCCGAAGGACGGAAGGCTCCGCATGCTCGTGATCAACACTGGGGGAGTGAACATCCTGGAAGCGGAACCCTATAAGGGCATGAAGACCTATGCGCTGGCGGAGGCGTTGAAGCAACACGGAGAGGGCGCCGCGGTGATCTCCATAGGGCCTGCCGGAGAGCGGAAATGGAAGGCCGCTTCCGTGGCCTTTACGGACAAGGACGGACATCCCTCCCGGCACGCCGGAAGAGGGGGAATGGGCGCCGTCATGGGTGCGAAAGGGCTGAAGGCGATCGTTGTGGACGACAACGGCACATCCCCCGTACCGATGGCCGACAAGGACGCCTATCGGACGGCCCTGGGCGGCTGGACCCGTGTGGTCAAGGAAGACCGGCAACTCCAGAGCTTCAGCAGACACGGTACGCCCGCCACGATCGTCGCTTTGCGGGGCCTCGGAAGCATGCCGTCCAGGAATTACAGCAGCGAGGAAACGCCCGGCTTCGAGAATCTGGGTGGGGAGGCGCTGGAAAAACTCAAGGAGCAGAGGGGCGGGCGCATGGACGGCTGCATGCCCGGGTGCCTCGTCAAGTGCTCGATCGTCTTCCACGATGCCCAGGGGAGACATGTCACCTCCGCTCTGGAATACGAAACGATCGGACTGCTCGGCACCAATCTCGGAATTGCGGATCCGGATGAACTGGCCCGGATGGATCGATTCTGTGACGAGATCGGTCTGGACACCATCGAGCTGGGCGCCGCCATGGGCATAGCGGCGAGCGCGGGGAAGATGGAAATGGGCGATGCGGCGTCCGCCTGGGCCCTGCTGGAGGAAGTAGAAAAGGGGACGGATTTCGGCAAGACCCTGGGCAGTGGGGTTGTCGCCACGGCCAGGGCCCTGGGCGTGAGCAGAATCCCCGCATTCAAGGGCCAGGCCATGCCGGCCCACGACGGCAGGGTTTGCAAGACCGTCGGCGTGACCTACGCGACCAGCCCGATGGGCGCGGACCATACGGCCGGCCTTTCCTATGAAGATCCCATGTCCAAGGAGGGCAAAGTGGAAAAATCCCTGGCCATGCAGGTGCTCATGGGGCTGGTCGACAGCATGGGATACTGCCTCCTTGCCACCCCCGGTGACCAGGCCGCGACCCTGGACTTCTTCAGGGACATGCTCAAGGCGCGGTACGGGCTGGACCTGACGGCCGAGGACCTTCTCGAGATCGGAAAACAGACCCTGCGGGACGAAATCAAATTCAATGAGGGGGCGGAATTCAACACGGCACCCGAGGTTCCCGCATTCATGCGGGAAGAGCCCCTTGCCCCGACCGGAAGCGTCTTCGACGTAGATCCCCAAGAGATGGCCTCCATCTGGGAAAGGCTCTAACCGATGCGACGTCGCTTCTCCTGCCTCCCGGTGGTCCTGCTTTCCGCTTCGCTGCTGGGAGGCTGCATGACATCTCACACGGTACAGGTCATCAAGGCCCAGGAGATGATCCAGGATATGGAGGCGATCGAGCTGGATGAGACGAACCTGCCTGCGGGCCTGCCGGAAACAGGGATCGTGGTCAACAACAAGACGGATCGAAGCATTCTCGTGACAATGCGGCGCAAGCAGGAGAGGAGCATGTCGGTTCCCCCGGGCGGCTCGTCCGTCATGGCGCTGGCCCCCGGCATGTACCACTACAGTATTTCTGCGGATGAGGGGGGCAAGGGACCGGGATCGAAGACCCTGTATGTACCGTTGCGAGGGACGAGAAAGATTGTAGAGAAGTGTGTGTTTGTATACGACGTATTCACCCGGAAGAGGGTCGTGGACGACAACGAATTCGAGGATCTGCGTTCCCGTTGACCGGAGACATCACCCAATCCAGGACGCATCGATTCGACCTGAAAGAATGAATCGCATTCAGAGCATCCTCAATAGCATTCGCGCCCGCAAGGCGTGGATTTTTTCCTTCCTTCTTCATCTCCTCGTCATCATCGTCTTTATCCATACCACCTACTACATACCGAAGCGGAGAGCGGAGCGGGCCGCCGCCTCGATCCTGTTCAAGGACGAAGGGGGAAGCGGCGATCGACTGAAGTACCAGGACAAGAGCCTGGTGGATCGCAGCCGGAAGAGAGAGGAAGTGCTCTACCCCCACCCCGAGGTCGAACATTTTCCCGATCTGGCCAAGGTCGACTTCCAGCTCGATCCGTCCCTTCGAAAAGAGCTCGATCTGATCCGGGTCGACGCCATGGACCGGAGCTTTTCCAGCTTCACGGTCAACCGCCAGCCTTTCTACACCGGCTCGGAGGAACTCGCCGGGGCCTTCGCGAAACACATCAAGAGAATGCGCAAGCGGGGGCTGGACATCGCCTTTGTTTTCGACTCGACGGGAAGCATGGGCCTCTACGTGGAACACGTAAAGAAGAAGATCAGGAGCCTTGTGCGGGCCATCCGGAAGCTGGTGCCCGCCGCCAGGGTCGGCCTGGTAACCTACCGTGATGCGGGCATGGATTTCGTAACCCGCGCCGTCCAACTCACCCATGGCACGAGGGCCCTGGAACTTTTCCTGGAGGAGACCGACTATGAAGGAGGCGGCGACCGGGAAGAGGCCGTGTACGAAGGGCTCAAGGTGGCGATCGAAGGACTCAACTGGAAGAAGAAGTCGGCCAAGGTGATCGTACTGATCGGCGACGCCCCCCCTCATCCGGAGGACGTGGAAAAGGCGGCCCGGCTCGTGGAAAAGTTCCATGACGAGATGGGAGGGACGCTGGCGGCGGTGGACACGAACCGACCCATCCCGCTGCGCGGCCAATACCATGGATGCCCGGCGGGGGTGGATCCTCCCTGCGATGTCATCCTGCACCGGCATTTGATGAAGGCCTTCCAGCTGCTCGCAAAGAAAGGCGGAGGGGAATGTCTGCGTTTCAATGATATGGAAAAAATGAACGAGATGATGGTGATGCTGGTTTTCGGATCGGACTGGAAAGACTATCTCGATGTCTTCGTCAAGAACCTCTAAGGAATCCCACTGCGAAGGAAGGGAGAACATAATGAACCGGTGGAGACCGTATGCGATGGGCCTCATCATTCTGTTTCTTGCAGGCGTATCCTTTTCCTATGCGCAGAGCGAGGG
>WFRX01000433.1 GCA_015486285.1 bacterium | reverse complement strand
GTTCCCTCCAGAAGCGCCCGGGCCGCAAGGATCCTGCCTTGCGCCGAATAGGCCAGCCTCGGGTATTTGTCGTAGGAGGGGCAGATGCGGGGAGGGGTCGCTCCCGTGGGGAGGAAGGGGTTCTGCGGGCCTTTCTGGCAGGTGCTGCATGACTGGCAGTTCCAGATCCATCTGCGGTACGGCTCGAGGTGCTCGAATTCCATGACGTGCGTCTCCTCAAATCAATATGAAACCCTGGGGGACATGCCGCGATGCATGATATGGTTCGGATCGAGGGCCTTCTTCACCCTCGTATAGAAGGCAAGGTAGGCCGGGACGATGCGGTCGGTGATGTCCGGGTTCGGTCCGGGAAAATCCGGCGTGCATCCGAGATCGGACCACTCGGCGCGGAGATCATGGGCGGCCCGGACCATGACGTCCCGCTCCTCTTCTTCGTTGTAAACATAGATGGGGAAGATGTTGGCGTAATTGTTGATCACCCACCAGACCATGCCCCGGCGAAGGCCGTATTTTTCCCCGACCCGGTTGTATGCGTGGAACACGGCTGCGGTGATGCCGAGGGGGTGAAAGCCTCCGATACAGGCCGTCCGCATGGGCGGCGTGAGCCGTGAAGACATGCCTTCTACGCCGTACCAGAAGGGGATCGCCTTGGGCATTTCCTCGCCGATTCCCGCCTTTTCGAGAAGCTCCCTTCCTTTCCGGACCCGGAAGTCCACCTCTTCCTTCCAGCCTTCGGCGAACATGTGCACCACCCATGGCGCGGCGGCCGGCAGGCCGGCGATCTTGCACATTTCGTCGTCATAGAGGTTGATGCCGTACGAGATATTCGCCTCTGTGAGGATGCGAATCCCTTCCTGTGCGTCCTCGGCGGTCTGGAAGCCGTAGCCGATGAAGCCTTCGGCTTCCGGCTTCCGGTAGACCCGGAGGGTGACGCCGGTGATGACCCCCATGGTCCCGAAGGTATTCAGGAAGAGGCCCGTCAAGTCGGGACCGGTTCCCTGGTAGCGGCAGAACGGCTTGGCCCCCTGAAAGGATACGGAGCCGGTTTTCACAATCTCTCCGGTGGGAAGCACCGCCTCCAGGCCCAGGAGCATGTCGGTGACACGGCCGTAGACGGATCCGCCCGCCCCGACGCCGTTGAAGGAGGCCCAGCCCGCGATGGACACGCCGGAACCGAATTTCGGCTTGAGCGGGATCTTCCAGCCCCTCTGCTCGATAAACGCAATCATCCGGTAGACCGTAATCCCCGCCTGCATGGTAACGGCCATGGCATCTTCGTCGATCTCCTCGATGCGGTCCATGCGGTTCAGGTCGAGCACGATCCCGCCCTCACGGGGCAGGCACATGCCGGTGGTTGTGGTCCCGCCCCCGCGCACGCACACGGGTGTGCCGGTGCGGTTCGCGATCTTCATGATCGCGGAGACCTCTTCCGTACTTCCCGGCGTGATCACGATGTCCGGCTTGAGAGGGCCGTCATAGCTCCAGTCTCTGGAGTAGGCGATCAGCTCAAACTCTTCGTCCGTAACGTTCTCCGCCCCGGCGACCGCCACAAGTTCCTTCAGGATTTCCTTGCCCATCTGGTTTCGCCTCCTTCGCTTCAGGTGGAAGAAGCGCTCTTTGCAGCATCCTCAACCGCGTCGACAATGAGGGCCTTCGGATCCTTGCACGCTCCGACGGCAAGGACTCCGGGTGCCTTCCCCTGCAGGCTTGTATAGAGATCCTCGTTCTTTTTCAAGGGATAGACGGGCACGATCGAATCGGCATGCAGGACGGTCCGCTCGCCCTCCCGGGTGGAAAAGGCAAGGCCGCTCTTCGTGATCTCCTCGAACCGGGCGCCCTTGATGATCTCCACGCCCTTTTCCTTGAACCACTCCCCCAGCTTGAAGTTGTTCAATCGAGGAAGCCCTTCGCCGTACTGCATCTCATCCTCCTCGCAGACGAGGGTCACCTTCCGGCCCCGCTTCGTGAGGAACTCGGTCAGTTGAACCGCCTTGATGTCTCCTCCCATGACGATGACGGTCTTGCCGATGGGCATCCAGCGCTCCGTGGCCTTGCTGAGCGTGGATGGGCCGGCGACCTTCAGGGCGAGATCCAGGCCCGCCCTGAGGAATTTGTCGCTTACGACGATCTTCTGGTCGCTGCCGGGGATCGGCCTTTCCGACACGGTGGCCCCGGTCGCCAGAAAGACCACATCCGGCGATTCCCTCTCCACGGTCTTCAGACCCGCTTCCTTTCCCTTTACCAGCTTCACCTTCAGCTTCCTGAGCTGCACCTTGTAGTATTCGATGATCTGCTGGATGTCTTCCGGGTAGCTGCCCTTGATGACGCTCGCCATGTTCATCAGGCCGCCGATGAAAGGCTCTTTCGAGTAGAGGACGACCTCATGGCCCCGCAGCGCAGCGACCCTTGCCGCTTCCAGACCGGCCGGTCCTGCGCCGATGACCAGGACCTTCTTCTTCCTCTGGATCTTCGGGTAGGCGTTGTAAGTCTCCTTGCCCCCGATAAAGGCATTGATCCTGCACCGGATCGGCAGCATGCCGCCCGTCAGGCAGCTCAGACAGGCGGTACACGGGGCGATGTCTTCGAGGCGGCCCTCCTTCAGCTTGACCGGTAGGTCCGTGTCCGCGAAGAGCCCTCTGCAGACGGCGATGACATCGACCTTGCCCCGGCCGAGCATCTCCTCTGCATAGCCGAAGTCCGAGTCCCATTTCCCGGGGATCACCACAGGCTTGGATGTCACCGTCTTCAGGGTCGCACCGATCTTTGTGAAGGCGCCGATGCCCCTGTGGCTGAAATCCAGTCCCGCCGGGACCGAGCTTCGCTTTTCCGGGTAGAAATACTGCTCGGTCCAGTAACTCGCCCGGTTGTAGAGTTCATAGACCCTGGGCTGGAAGGCGTCGGCACCCGCCTCTTCATACAGCTTGACCAGCTCGAGGGTTTCCGCTTCCGTGATTCCCTTTTCGCCCATGCCGTTTTCGATGCCGTTGATGGTCAGGATGACGGTGAAATCGTCTCCGAGGCGCGCCTTGATGCCGCGGATGATGTTGACCACGATCCGCGCCCGGTTTTCGTAGCTGTCGCATCCGTATTCGTCGTGCCGGGAATTCCAATATCGGGAGACGAAGCTGGCGAGCAGGTGGTTGGCGCCGGCGCCCAGCTCCAGGCCGTCGAATCCGGCCTTGGCCGCCCGTTCCGCCGCGTCGATGAACTGCTGTTCGATGATCCCGATGTCCTCGAGGGAGAGGGCCTCACAGGGGGGATTGTCCGCCAGCACCCGCAGGTCCGGCACGGGCGCCAATTCGGATATCTGAGGATGGGGGGACGAGGAGACCGGTGTGAGGCCGGAGAGGCCCCCTAGGTGCCACTGGCCCGCGTGGTAGAGCTGCAGAAGGGCGGGGCAGTCGTGCCTGTGGATCACCCGGACCAGTTCCGAAAGGCCGGGGATGAATTTGTCGTCGTTGATCAGGTACTTGTTCGGGATGTCGATGCTGCGCTCATCGCCGATGGCGGGGGACTCCACCACAATGCATCCGGCGCCCCCCTTCGCCCATGCCTCGTAAATCAGTTTCCCCTCTTCACTGACGTAGCCCTTCGTATTGTTGAAGAGCTTCGTTCCCGAGGGAGGCTTGTAGATTCGATTCTTGAACCGCAGGCCGCCGACCCGGACAGGAGAAAGGAGTCGTTCGAATTGTGGAGGCATTTCGTTTTCCCTTCGTTTCATGACTTGACTTGGAAATACCGCTCCGTTTCACAAGAGGCTTGCCGTCCGGTACTCTCCGGGGTTCCGTCTCCGATTTGCTTGGGCTCCGTCTCTCCCTCCCCCTACAAAGTCGCCCGGCACAAATCTCCGACGGAACCCCGGAGAGTACCGGACAACTCGAGTTCCGCGACGGAAACGTAGCGATATTTCCAAGTCACGCCGCTAATGGGTTACGTGAAAGTAGGTAAGCATGTCCATCATGGTCCGGATGTCCGGCCTTTGTTCCAGGGTCGCCATGGTTTCCAGGACGAGCTCGGTTTGGTCCGGATCCAGGTAGACGTCCAGGAAGTTCTTGGAGACCTCCGTGATCTGTTCCAGGGAGAGGGGGTTCAACGGGTGTCCGAGTTGAGCCGGGATCTCGCTTTCGATCTTTTCCCCGTTCTTGAGGGTGACTACGATTCGAGATCCGGGATGGCCCATGGGAGGCCACTCCTCCGGGATGAAGACCTTCACCTTTTTCGCCTCTTCCCGTATATCGGCGTCGGCGAGCCGCTTCTCCGAAAAGGTGGAGTAGTCGATCTTGCGCCGCAAAAGAACCTCGGCGGCGGCGAACTGGTAACTGAACCTCGCTTCCGTCGGGGTGGCCGGTTCCGGCCGGTTGCAAAACTTGTCGCCCACCCTGGTCACGCCCACCTCGATGCTCTCCACGTCCTCCGGCTTCAGATCGTGCTCTTCCACCACCTTCAGCACGTTGTCATTGGTGCTGTGCATCAGGTTGCAGCATCCGTACTTCTTGAATTCCACATTGTGTATGCTGAAGGGAGGCTTTCCGAGGTCCCGGGTCATGACCTCCACATCCACCTTGCCCTCGGACCAGATCGGCCCGAAGACGCCGTCCGGTCTTTCCAGGATGTCGGGTCTTCCGGTCAGGCCTTCCCTGGCGAAGATCGCGGACTGGATGCCCGTCCGACAGCTCAGCCCGGATTCGATGAAATGGGCATCGAACCCGAGCTGGGCGACCTTGCCCGCGGCATGGGAAACCGAAAGGCTCAACGCGTTCCGGGCCTGGTCGACGCCCAGCTTCAGCAGGCGCGCCGCGCCCACGGCGGCGCTGACCGTGCCGTTGTAAGACGCCGTGGAAATGCCGGTGTGATTGGCCACCGTGTATTCCATTTTCCCCTCCACATTCTTCGCGCAGGCGGCGCGGGTCAGCCGGGAGAGGATTTCCCAGGAAAGGATCGCGGAGACGATGATTTCCCGTCCGTCGGAAAAGCAGTCTTCCGCAAGGGACAGGATGGCGGGGAAGGACCAGTAATTCCCGTGGCCGTCTCCGGTCGGAGGGAATTCGTCGTCCTCCAGCTCGGAGGCGTGCGCAAATACGCCGTGGGCGTAAGCGGCATCCTCGACGGTCGTGCGGAAGGCGCCGCCCGTGACGCCTGCGACCGGAGGACCCGCCGTTCGGGAAAGGTAGTTGGTGATCGCCTTTCCGATCGGTTCCCTGGACCCGATCACCATGCCGGTGACGGTCTTCAGGAGAAGGCCTTTTGCACAGTCGATCGTTTCCTGGGGAAAATCACCGTACTTGGCGTTGACGATCCATTCCGCCACTGTTCGGGTTTCATCCATAGCGCTGATCCTTTCTCGTGCGGTAAGGAATTTTCTAGATCGAAGAGGCGATTTCCGATGCGTCCGCGATCGCGTCGACGATCAGGGCCTTCGGGTTCCGGCATGCCCCGATGGAAAAGACTTCCGGGACCGCCCCCTGCAGCCGCTGCCGGAGATCTTCGTCGGCCCGCAGGGGAAAGACGGGGATGATCGAATCCGCCTGGAGGAACCTCTCTTGCCCCTCTTTGGTGGTGACGATCAGGCCCTTGGGCGTGATTTCCTCGTACCGGACATCCCGGATGATTTCAATGTCCTGTTCCGCGAACCAGACGTTCAGTTTGTAGTTGTTCAGGTTTGGCATGCCCTCGCCCCACTGGTCGGGCGGCTCGTCCGTGACGATGGTCACCTTCCGGCCCCGTTTCAGGAGGAATTCGCCGAGCTGCAGGCCCTTGATGTCCCCTCCCATGATGAGTACCGATCTTCCGATGGGTACCCAGAGCTCGGTGAGTTTGCTGAGCTTGGCGGGGGAGACGAATCGTATTGCAAGATTGGAAATCCTCCGGAGCAACTGATCACTTACGATGATCTTGTGATGGGAGCCCGGAATGATCCTGTCGGAGAGAAGGGCTCCGGTCGCAAGGATGGCCACATCCGGCCGTTCCTCATCTGCGACGGCCGGTGTCACCTCTGTGCCCTTGACGATCTTTACGTTGAGCTTCTTCAACTGCACGGTGAAATAGTTCACGATCTTCCGAAGGTCTTCCGGGTAAGAGCCCTTGACGATGTTGGCCATGTTCATGAGTCCGCCCAGGAACGGGTCCTTTGAATAGAGCACCACGTCGTGGCCCCGCAGGGCGGCGACGCGTGCCGCCTCCAGCCCGGCCGGCCCGGCCCCGGCGACGAGCACCTTTTTCTTCTTCGCGAGCTTCGGGTAGGTGAAGTATTCCTTGTCGCCTCCCAGGAACTTGTTGATCCGGCAGCGGACCGGGGACATGCCGCCCGTCAGACACGTCAGGCAGGCGGTACAGGGGGCGATGTCTTCGAGTCTCCCCTGGGCGATCTTGTTCGGCAGCTCGCAGTCCGCGAAAAGGCCGCGGACGATACCCACGATGTCGACGTGCCCTTTCCGGATCATCTCCTCGGCGAAATCCAGGTGGAAGTCCCATTTCCCGGGCGTCATGATGGGGATCGAAACCGCCTTCTTGGTCGCGGCCGCCACGAGGTTGAAGGCCCCGATGCCCTTGTGGCGAAAATCGAGGCCCGGCGGCAGGGGGTCCCGTTTTTCGGGGTAGTAGTACTGCTCCAGCCAGTAGCAGGCGCGGTTGTAGATTTCGTAGACCCGGACCTGCAGGGCGTCGGCGCCGGCGCGTTCGTATGTTTTCGCGATTTCAGCCGACTCTTCCAGGGTGATGCCGTCCCCCTCCATCCCGTTTTCCAGGGCGTTCATGGTCACCATGACCGGGAAATCGGCGCCCAGCCTCTTCTTGATGCCCTGGATGATGTTGACCACGATCCGGGTCCTGTTCTCGAAGCTTTCGCAGCCGTACCGGTCGGTTCGGGAATTCCAGTGCCGGGAGACGAAGCTTGCGAGCAGATGGTTCGCCCCGGCATTGACGTCCACGCCTTGAAAGCCGGCCTTCGCGCCCCGCACGGCCGCGTCGATGAACTGCTGTTCGATGATCTCGATCTTCTCGATGGACAGCTCCTCACAGGGAGGCTGGGTGAGAAGGGTCTTCAGGTCTCCCACGCTGGCGAATTCGGATATGGGCGGATGGGCCGAGGAGGAGACCGGGGTCAGGCCGGTTATGTCCCGCAGGTGCCACTGGCCCGCGTGGTAGAGCTGAAGAAAGGCGATGGAGTCGTGTTTGCGTATCCGTTCCGCGAGCTGCGCCAGGCCGGGGATGAACTTATCGTCGTTGATGGAGTATTTGCCGATGGTGTCCACGCTCAGCTCGTCGGCGATGGCGGGAGACTCGACCACGACACAGCCGACCCCCCCCTTTGCCCAGGCTTCGTAAAGCAGCATCCCTCTTTCGGTAACGTAGCCGTCGCTGTCCTTGAACAGCTTGGTCCCGGCGGCGGGCTTGTACATATGGTTTTTCAGACGGACGGTGCCGATATCGATCGGGGAGAGGAGGTATTCGAAACGGCCGCTTTTCCTGGAAGGACCTGCCATGTTCGTCTCCCTTTACTTTCTTTTGTACCGCATGAACTTGTATTCATCCAGCTCCACGAAATTCTGCGGCGGGATCAGAAAGGTCGTCTGCGTGTGTTCAATGATCGCGGGGCCGTCGATCCGGTTGCCTGCCTCGAGCCGATCCTGTTCGTAAAGATCGAAGGGGATCCATTCCCCGTCGAAGAAGGCCTTGCGCCGGCCCTTGTGCGCCTCCCGGGGCGGTACGGCGCCCTGCAGGGGGTAGGCGTGGATGGCCGGCTTCGGCTTTTCGGCCGCCGCTTCCACATAGATCTCGGTGATCTGGTAGCCGGATTCCGGGTAGCGCGCGCCGGAGGGATAGATCTTGGTGTAGTTGGTTTCAAAGGCCTGGATGATCTTGTCCAGGTCCTCCAGCGTGTCCGCCCGTCCGACCTCGACGGGCATCTCCCAGTTTGACAGCTGGCCCACGTACCGGCAGGAGATGCCGTGCCGGAAGGTGATCCGGTCGCGCGGAAAGCCTTCTTCCTCCAGTTCCCGCAAGCCCCGCTCCTCCAGCTCCGCCCAGGTCCGGCTCAGGGCGCTTCCCTGCATGAGCCGGACCTCGTCGGGCATGTCCGGGGTGAGAAAGAAGGTGACCGCCTTGTCGTAGCGGTGGAAATAGTCGGCCGCGGCGACGCCGAAGGATGAGAAGACCGCGGACCAGGGCACCACGAGGACCTCTTTGAACCGTATGCCGCGCTCCACGCCCCACAGGTGGAGGGGCCCCGCCGCGCCGTGGACGAGGAGGGTGAACTCCGCCGGGTTCAGTCCCTTGGACAGCATGATGCCGTTGATGTGGTTGACCACCTTGTCGTGGAGGAGATCCAGAATCTTCAGGGACACGTCGTACACGTCCTGTCCCAGGGGCTCGGCCACGCGTTTCGTGAGTTCCGTCTTCGCCCGCTCGCGGTCGACCTGGATCGTGCCGCCGAGGTAGTAGTCCGGGTTCACGTAGCCGAGGGTCAGATCGATGTCCCCGATGGTCACCTCGTCCGATGCGTACATGGTGCCCAGGTCGGCCCGTACGCTTTCCGGGCCGATGGTGATCCGCCCGCTGGCGGGATCCGCCTTGACCACGTGGCTGCAGCCCGCCCCGAGGCAGTCGATGGCGATCATGGGCATGCGCACCTTGTGCGCGGCGAACTCGGGCGATTTGTTCACGGGCAGCAGCCCCCCCGCGATCAGGCCCACGTCGCATGTGGTGCACCCGAGATCCCAGCAAATCATGTTGGGCCGGCCCAGGAATTCAGAGATGAACTTTCCCCCCAGCAGGCCCCCGGTGGGCCCCGAGGCGACCGCTTCGGCCAGCTTGGGGTAGCGCACGGTGGCGGCCGCGCCGTACCCGAGGAGGGTCATCAGGTCATAGGCATATCCTTCCTCCTTGGCGGCGTCCTCGACGCTGACGAGGGCCTTTCTCGCCGTCTCCTGGATGTAACACTGGATGAGCAGGGTCTTGAGCCTCTCGGTCTCGTTCGGTACGGGACACATCTCGTTCGATGCGATGACCGGTGTCTCCAGCCCCCGCTCCGCGATGATCTGCCTTGCGATGTCGGCCATGCGGTTTTCGTGGACCGGATTCGCGTAGGACCCGATGGTCAGGCAGGCGATGATCTCCACGCCGTTGTCGAGCAGCTCATGGACGCCCCGGACGACTTCCTCCTCGTTCATGGGAATGACGATCGTGCCGGGAAGGGAGTGATGCTGCATGTAATAGCTGCCCACGCCGACCCGTTCCGTGACCTCCTTGATGTTCTTCGGCTGGACCAGCCAGGGGGTGTGTTCGTGGAGCTGCTGGTGAAGAATGTCCTCGTAGGTCTGCCCGATCCAGGTAAGACCCCGCTCGATGATCGGCAGATGGGCGAAACCGCGGGTGATCAGCAGGCCGACCCGGCTCCCCCCCTGGGTAACGAGGATGTTGATCATGGACGTGCCCGTGTAAGTGCATGAGAGGGCGCTCTTGTGGACGGTCTTCGTGTCCATGTTCCACTTGCTTGCCGCATCGTTGAGCGATCCCAGGTAGCTGATCGCCTCCTCTTCCGGGTGGGTGATGAACTTTCCGGTGGAAAAATTTCCCTCCGTATCGACGAGAAAGCAGTCCGTCATCGACCCGCCCGCGTCCTGTGCAACGATGTACTTGGGTGCCGTCATCTATGCCTCCTTGATCCACTCTGCAGGCCTTTCCAGGGTCCGGTCCTGAAACCATGCCGGATCTTCGTCCGGCAAGGGGTTGCCGAGCCATTCCCGGTAAAAGGTGTCCAGGTCAGGGAGCATCTCGAATATAGGGGGATAGCCGGGCGGGACCACTTCCACCCCCAGGAGGGCATAGCATCCCGGGCAGTAGAATTCCCGCATTTCGACAAGATCCATATTGTGGCGAGCCTCTGGGATCGTGATGACCTCCGCGATCTCCTCGTCTGTTCTCCGGACGTAGACCCGGCAGCCGAGCTTCCAGTTGATCCGGTAGTCACCGAATTCCTGTCCGCAGTCGCACTTGACGATGCGGCCCTTGCCGGGCTTGGCCACGATGTAGAGGTGATCGGAAATGCGCAGAAGGATTGGATCCTCCCAGGGAACCTTCTCCTGGAGGATCTCCAGGTACTTTTTGAATCGGTCCGCATCCTTGGGCGAGAGCCGGATCGCCTTCTTGACCTCTTCCCACGGGAGCTTCCCGTCGATGAGGAGCCGGAAGTGTTCCTTCGAGAAGCCGTTGTCGGACGAATGCATGATCTCTCCTGATAGGGTTTTAGAGCAGCACGTTTCAATGCCCGGCAAGGAGGCCGAACGCCGGAGGCGAAACCATTCGGGCCGCCTCCTCAGGTCGCTTCTTCGATCCGGATGTCTTCGGGAAGCTGCCACATCCCTGTGAACTGCTCCCTGAACTTCCCGTATTTCATGCAGTCGGCATAGAGATTGCGGATGTCCTCGTGCCAGTCCTGCTCGAGTACCCTCTGCCTTTCCCGTACCCACCATTCCTTTGCGTCCACCGACCGCTCCTTCCTTCTTTGGCGCATCTCCTGCCTGAGCCGGTCGCTTGCCTCCCGCTGCACCCTGCCGTCCTCGTCGATCTTGGCGCCGTATACCGTCTCGGCCGTCTTGCGGGTGATCCAGCCGTACCGGATGTCCTTCTCGATGAGGTCATAGTCCCTTTCCAGGACATCCCCCCACCCGCCCCGGGACCCGGCCGCAGTGGCGAAGAGGTCCCCGTCCCGGCAGGGGATGCTCGGCGTGGGTCCCTTGAAGGACTCGACCGTCTCGGCGCGCAGCCGGCCTTCCCGGATCCATTGATTCATCTCCACGAAGTCCCTCGGATAGGTTCCTCCCTTTTCGAGGATCTCCCGGATATTGGTGCCGTGGGCGAAGACGACGATGTCGTTCGTACCCGGATAGCCGCCGCTTCTGCCGAGGGCGCAGGCCCCCATCCCGTCCGTAGCCGCGAAGGCATTCAGAATGAGGGACTTCCCGGGCTTGTTCACCAACTGGAGCATGCCGATCCCGAGGCCGCCGCGGAATTTCCCGTGGCCGCAGAAATCGGGGATGAGCTTCTTGCCGATGTTGACCTGGGTGGGAAGGAGGAACTCGACCGCTTCCGTCTCGCCGATGTCGGACGCGGGGTTCGGCGAGCACACGGCCGCATCGAAACCGTCATGGAACGGGGTCGCCCCCTCGCTCTGGCAGGTGATCAGGGACATGTCGCCGCCCGCCCATTGGAATCCGTCCTCCAGCGTTCCGGCCGCGCCGTAGCCGATCGTGGTCCCGTCCGCGGGGAACGTCTCTTCCAGGAAGCCCCGGCTGAAGTAGGCGAGGCTCAGGCAATTGTGGAAGAGATAGATGTAGCCGGCGATGACGCCGAGGCCCATTACGGTGCCGGCAAAAGGGTTCTGCGGGTTGAACATGCTCCCCGGGGGGATGTTCCAGTCGGTCATGTAGAGGAGCGAGGAGTTGATCGTCTCCGTATAGGCGAACATGGGCCACATGCCCAGAGAGGTGAGCATCCGGACGGCCGGTTCGTAGGCGTTGGCATGAAAATCGGCCTCGCTGGTCAGCCCTTCGAGATCGGTCAGCAGCGTCCCGTCGGCGCGAATGTGGAGTTCGCCTGTCTTGTGGATGACCCAGTTACGGTTCGAGGCGGGCCAGAGCCTCCCCAGGGTGCCCTTGTAGTTCACCGCGCTGAGCTGCAGGTACCGGTACTTGCCGGGCACCGCCTGGCCCCTGATCCTCTCCACGAGCACCCTGCGTTCCCGTTCAATGATCTCCCGGAGGGCCTGCCTGTAATATTCGATCCCGAACTCGTCGATGATGTCCTGGATCCTGTCGTGGAGAGACACTACGCCGGCCACGCGCATCTTGTCGTCCAGGATGTTGAACATCTCGGTGCGGGTCCGGCGCTTCCAGTGCAGCTCCCACCATTTGTGTTGTTTGAAGTCGGCGCCTGTTTTTGTCGGAGGATAGGTGAATCCGTCGGTGAAGACATTCGGAGAGATGACCCCCAGGCCGCCCGGCTGGATCCCGCCCACATCGACGATGTGATTCAGGCCGACCGTCCAGCTCACGAGCTCCCCCTTGTGAAACACGGGCAGGAAGGTGTAACAGTCGGCATTGTGGGGAGGGCCGTACATCGGGTCGTTGCAGGAGAAGATGTCCCCCTCGCGGATTCCCGGATCCTCTTCGAAGCCGAGTTCGGCGATCTTCCGTATGATAAAGGGCATGCACTGGATGTGCCCGGCAAGGCCGTAAGAGGCGGAAATGACGTCTCCCTCGGCGTTGGCGAGCATGAACAGGAGTTCTCCCTGGATCATGGACATGGGATTCGCGGAAATCAGCTTGGCGGATTCCCTGGCGTTGATGCATGAGGCCACGAGCCTCATCTGGAACCGCATGAACTTGGCCGGATCCTCCTCGACAAGCCCGAGCCGCTCCAGCCCGTAAGCGTACCCGGTCTGTTGAAAGCTTTTCTCCTTTGCTTCCACGAGCTCTTTCAGTGTTCGGCCCTGGTGACAGATTCCCATGTTCCCTCCCTTGTGTTGGGCTCTCACCACCTCGAGATTTCGAGTATAAGCACAAGTTCGGCCCGAAGGAAAGGGGGGAATTTTATGGGTAGAATATGGGGGACACACCCATATTCTACTGGAGGGAGGAAAGGTAGGTTTTCAGGTTGATCTTTTTCTTCTTGATCCCTAGTTTGTTCCGGATGTTGTCCCTGTGAAAGTCGATCGTACTCGTCGCCAGGCACAGCATCTCGGCGATTTCCTTGGTGGTCTTTCCCCGTTTGATGAGATCGGCCATCTGAATCTCGGTAGGCGTGAGTCGCAGATACCGGTTGGACAATCCCCGGGCAAAGGGCGAAACCACTTCGCTCAGGTTTGCGACGGCGATGCCCAGCAGCGCTTCCTGCCTCTTGTTCAGGGGCTGCCTGCCGAGCTTCTCCAGGTAGGGTAAGACGAGTTCCTTCACGTTGTAGAGCATATTCTCCTCGAGATCCCTCTTGTCCTTCTCCCTTTTCCGGAGAAGCACCTCGAGTGCGGTATTCGCCTCTTCGAGGTTGATGGTTCGCTCTCTGACGAGTTCCTCGAGATGGTTGCGGTGCCTCGCGAGTTCCCGCTCGGTACGTTTCCGCAGGGTGTTGTCCGTGGTGATGATCCCCAGGCCGTTTCCTACCTTGAATGCCTTGATGTTGAAACAGAGGTCCTTCCCGAACCGGGCGGGCGGAACGACGTCGTCTTCCGAAAAGGCCTCGCCGGTTTCGATCACCTCTTTGAGCCTTCGGAACCGTTCGGTCCCGTACAGGTCGGGCACGATCTCGGAAAGGTTCTTGCCGATGATGTCCGCCTTCTTCGTGCCTTCCGGAAAGAGGCGGAGGCCCGCCTCATTCACCTCGACCATATTGAGTTCTTCATCGTAGAGGGAGAAGCTTTCCGTGGCGGATTTCATGAAGAGGAGCCATTTTTCTTCCGCCTGGACACGCTCTGCGATCTCGGACCGCAGCTCCCGGTTGATCTTGACGAGCTCGGATTCCAGCCTCTCGAGGTTTTTCATCTAGATCCTTCTCCCGACTTCGGCGCCTTCCGCGATTGCCTCCAGGGCGGTGCGCGGCTCTTTGGCATCGCCCACGGTATAGATCTCGGGCCCTTTTCTCCCCGTCTGCCCGTTCAGGGGATCCACGGACCGCACGCCCATGCTCAAGACGATCCGGTCCACACCGCGGATCGTCTCCTTGTGACCGCCCCGCTCCACCACGATACCGTCCTCGAGGAACTCGATGACCTTTGCGGAGGTAAGGATCTTGACCCCCTTGTCGCGCAGCCTCCGCATCAGGAGGTCTCGGGCCTGGGGCGCGCCGTCCAGGGCGACGTCGTCGGCCATCTCAACGACAGTGACGTCCGTCCGCCCCATGACCGGGTTGTCGCCCCGGTCCGCGATCGCCTCGGCCGTTTCGCAGCCGACCATCCCGCCGCCTATGATCAGTACCTTCCCCGGGAGCAGCACCACCTTGTCTCCGAGCACGTCGTGCGCGGAAACGACCCGCTCTCCGTCCGCGCCCGGGATCGGCGGGACCAACGGTTCCGCGCCGGTTGCGACCACCAGCGCGTCGGGCCCCACCTCCTCGACCAATTCCCAAGTGACCTCGGTGTTCAGCCGGATATCGACGCCGGCCTTTTCCGCCTGGGCGAGAAGATATTTCGGAATGCGGCTGATCTCTTGTTTGTAGGGAACCGCGGCGGCGAGGTTGAGCTGACCGCCCGGCTTGCCCTCCTTTTCGTAGAGGGTCACCTTGTGTCCCCGGAGCGCGGCCACCCTGGCCGCCTCCATCCCGGCCGGGCCTCCGCCCGCCACCATGACGCGTTTCGGCCCGGCCGCGGCGACAAGGGCCATTTCCCTTTCCCTGCCGAGGGCCGGGTTCAGCACACAGGTCATGTCCCTGCCGGCGTTTCGGACAGCGATACACCCGAGCCCGCAGCCCACACAGGGCCGGATGTCATCGAAGCGCCCCTCGGCGGCCTTGTTCGGGAATTCCGGGTCGGCCAGGAGCGCCCTGCCCATGACGACCATGTCGGCCTCGTTTCGGTTCAGGATGTCTTCCGCGATCCGCGGATCGTTGATCCTGCCCACCACCAGTACCGGCACGTCCACTACCTCCTTGACGGCTGAAGAAAGCCGAACGTTCGGACGGAGCGGGGATCCGGTGGGCGGAATGATGCGAAACATCCCTTCCGGGTAGATGCCGGCGGAGATTTCAAAGGCGTCGATGCCCGCCTCCGCAAGGATGGGCGCAATGTACCGGGTCTCCCGGATGTCCTGGCCCCCGGGCACCATCATGTCTCCCGAGATGCGCATGACTACGGGGAAGTCCTCGCCGGCCTTGGAGCGCATGCTCCGGATCACCTCCAGGGGGAACTTCAGACGGTCGTGGACCGTGCCGCCGTAGGCGTCGATGCGGCGGTTCCGCAAGGGAGAGAGGAAGGAGCCCACGAGCATGTAGCTG
>WFRX01000432.1 GCA_015486285.1 bacterium | reverse complement strand
GGGTCTAAGACTGAAATAGGCTGCACTCTTTTGTGGAGCAGTTTGGCCGGCCCGGAAAGCACTGCCAGTGGATCCCTCCCTGCGCAGGGATGACGGCCCGGGCGCTGATGAGGGCGGGGGAGAGGAGCCCAAGAAGACCCAAAACGAGCGGCCATGCACTTACCACTCCCTGAGGCGGTCGAGAAACGGTCAGATGCAAGGCGCATGAAGTCCTTTGGAATGAGCAACTGTGTTACTTGTCAACTCAACTCGGAATAATCGTATCGCCATGCTGTATTGGTTTTGATCATCGCGTTCAGTATGGTCAACAGTTTACGGGCGCAGGCGGTGGCTGCGACTTTGTGTTTCTTACCCGTCTGCATGAGCCGCTCGTAAAAGGTTCGTATAATGGGATTCCACCGAATGGCGGCCATCGTACTCATGTACAACACACGGCGCACATTGGATCGGCCACCCCAGACACTGCGGGCACCTTGGTGTTGCCCACTGTCCCGATTCAAGGGGGCCACGCCCACCAACGCCGCCACTTCTCGGCGATTCAGGGTGCCCAACTCGGGCAAGTCAGCCAACAACGTTAAGGACAGAACCGGGCCCACACCCGGGACACTCTGGAGAATTTCGTCCTTCTGTCGCCATGCCGGGCTTTGTTTGACCCTCTTGGAAAGATCCGTATCCACTTCCTTGAGGCGTTTTTCGAGCCATGTAATGTGGGTTTGGATGTCCTTGCGCACCTTCTTCCTGGCCGTGTGCAGTCGGTTCTTCTCGGCCGTTAGCATCCCTACCAACTGCTGTCGGCGGGTAAGTAGGTCGCCCAGCTCTTGGGTCTCCGCGTCGGGCATAGGACGGATCTGCGGTTTTAAGGCTTCTCCGAAGTGGGCAAGCACGTCCGCGTCAATGGCATCCGTCTTCGCCAGCCTTCCAGTCGCTTTGGCGAAGTCGCGAACCTGGCGGGGGTTGACGACCACCACAGGCAGCCCCGTGGCCACGCACGCAGCCACCATGGGCATCTGCAAGCCTCCGGTAGCCTCCAAAACCACCAAGTCAGGCTTCAGCTTCTGGAGACGAACTACCAAGCGCTCGATGTCCTTCTCCTCATTTCGTACCTCCCACCGGCTTGCACCGGGTCGGACGGCCACCTCCAGCGTCCCCTTTGAAACATCGATTCCTACAACCGTTTTTTGCTCTCCCCCCATGGATTCTCTGTCTCCCTTCCTTGTAAAATGCGGGCTCAATGGCGCCAGGCAACTGTTCGGGCTAATCAGAGAAGGGCGTGACGATCCCAGCTCATTCACGGGCTCTGCCCCATGGCGTAATCGGTCTGTCACGCCCAAACGACTTTCTCCTTCCTACCATTACATGGCAGTGAATATCCACTGGGGAGGATCATACAAGGCGTACTTCCTGTACGTTGAATGACGAGGGATGAAGCCGAACGCCGCAGATGGGACTTTTTGGGCAGCCTCCTAGACGACAGGAAATGGTCGCTATGTTTCAGGAGGGGTATCGCATTTCGGAGCAGTTCCGGCTTTCCTCTCCGATTTGCTTGGGCTCCGCCCCCTCTCCCGCTACAAAGTCGCCCGGCACACATCTTTGACGGAACCCGGAACAGCTTCGAACCACTTGGACTCCGGCATGGAAACCTATCGAAAATTTCCCAAGGGGGGCCAAGAGGAGTAAAGATGAGGAAGAACCGCAGCAAGAGAAGGCGGTCCTCTCCCGAGGCCGTGAAACCGGCGGAGGAGATCCTTTATCCGTACAGCCGACAGGATGTCATTGATTTTTTCGCGCGCCACGACAGCGTCCGGATCGCATACCTGAAGATCGAGAGAAGCATGGACGATTTCGGCCATCACCTCTGCGAGATCATCCTGAACGCGGACGATGAGCGGCTTTTTCTCCAGGGGATCGAATTCCGGCAGAACCGGTTTCGCTACCCTTCCCACCTCCAGGCCATGCCGGATTCCATCAGGAAATCGATGGAGCAGCAGGTCATCCGCCGACTGCTCCAGACGCGGGTCCTCGAATCCCCCCTCACCGAAGAGGTGCTCGCCTATTCCGGGGAACGAGTCATCCCCGGCACAGCCCCTTTTCACGCATATTGGATGCATGCCCGCCGCTACGGATTCGCAGCAAAACGGTGTCGCGGAAAACGGGTGCTCGACGCAGGATGCGGCTCAGGATACGGCACCCGGATCCTGGGCCGGCAAGCGGCCGAATGCCTGGGCGTGGACATCGACCCGGAGGCCCTTCGACTGGCCGAATCCCTGTTCTCGGCGCCCGGCGTGAACTTCGCCGTAGCGGATGCCGCCCGTTTGGAGACCCTCGCCGACGATGCCTTCGATGTGGTGGTGGCCCTGGAGGTACTCGAACACCTTTCGGCCGAATCGATCCCGGCCTTCATGCAGGCCGTCCGCCGGGTTCTCGCCCCGGACGGGGCCTTTGTGGTCTCGGTTGCAAACCGCGCACACAGGGAGAGGGAGGAGAATCCCTTTCACCTGAGCGAAATGACCTTCGAGGAATTCAAAGAGCTGCTCGCGGCCTGGTTCCCCGACTCGAGAATCGAGCTCTTCGGGCAGGACGTCTGGGGCGGGACCTGGCGCCTCGAGCGGGAATGCAGGATCGAACGGATTCGCTCCGCAACATCACATCACGTCTACCTGGGGGTGGCCGCACCCGAGCGGTCCCGGCGGGATGGAAGCCGCCCCTGAAGACTCTACAGGAGGGAAGATCACCATGGCTGCCGGCATATCGCGAGACGAAGCGCTTTCCCTGCTCGAGCAAAACATCAAGAATCCAAACATGATCAAGCACTGCCTCGCATCAGAGGCCGTCCTCGACGCCCTGGCCGCGCATCTCGGCGAGGACAGAGAGAAATGGGCGATGGCGGGACTTCTCCACGACCTCGATATCGAGATCACCAACGCGGACCTGAGCGTCCACGGGAGGGAAACGTCAAGGATCCTCACGGAGATGGGCGTCGACCCGGAAATCATCGAAGCGATCGGGCTGCACAACGAAAAGTCCGCGGGAACGAAGCGATACAAACCCTTCCACCACGCCCTGGCCGCCGGCGAGACCATCACCGGCCTGATCATCGCCACCACCCTGGTCTACCCGGACAAGAAGCTCGCCAGCGTCAAGCCGAAGTCGATCCTCAAGCGAATGAAAGAAAAGGCCTTTGCCGCTTCCGTCGATCGCGACATCATCCGCGAGTGCGAACAGATCCCGATCCCCTTGAACGAATTCGCCATGATCAGCCTGGAAGCGATGCGATCCATCCACGCCGACCTGGGCTTATAGCCCCGATTCACGGGCGGGGGGACGCTATCGAAGCCCCCCGAACTTGCGAGCCTGCATCGGCGATGGATCTTGTGGTCATCGCAGCCAATCGTCCCTTCAGGTCATCCGGGAGGAGGGGGTTGGCGGCAATCAGGTTGAGGGTGGGAATTCCGCCGGCAATCTGAAACGCCCGTTTCAGGACACGATCGTCCCAGATCGTGTCCAGGTCATTTCTCGCGAGGCGCTCCGCTCCGAACGCCCGGGCCGTGCCACCCAGGAGCCTGACCACCCACCGGTTCCCCACGTTGACAATGAAATCACTCGTGTACGGATCCCGGCGCCCCTTCTTTTCCTCCTGCGGGAGCCCTCGCCTGCATTCCAGAAGCCAGGCAAGCGAGACCATGTCGTGGGCCAGCAGAGATTCGGAGGCCATCACGAGACCCGTGGAGGGTGAAACCACCGCGCCTTTGTCCGGACCAAACGTTGCCTGTACCTTGTCGGCCACAGTCAGCGTAAAGCGCTGCTTTTCTCTGAGAGAGGCGAGGGTGTTGGCTTCCGCTGTCTTCTCCTGCAACGTAGCTGCATCGTGGTGGTACTCCAGCCGGGTGTCCGTCCGCCAGTATCCGACCGCCGCCTTCATCCCAAGGGTGGAACCCGCAAGTACATGCCTGCTGCACCGGGGCAGCAGGACAATGTGATCGACCGACTTGATAATCTTCGGCATCATGAGCCCGGACTTCCAGTGGGAGCCGGAAAGGGGACCTTCTTCAAAAAAGGCCTCCCACCCTTCCTCTTCGGGAAGATACAGTTCCGCTCCCGCTTGCTCGGCCGCCCGGGCTACGCCGCAGGATTCCATCAATTTCCGGGTGCTGCCCCGCATCTTGCCGGGTGAGAGTTTTACGTGTTCGACGCCCGACATGTCACTGACGATGACACGCTTCGCTCCCTTTTCCTTGAGAAGGGAAATGACGGCCTGGACCCCGAGAGGATGGCTCGTGGCAGGATAGGGGTTGCCCGAATTCACTACAGGTTTGATCAGGACGGTGTCTCCCCGGGAAAGCCACGAGAAATCCGTGGCCCCTTCAGCCGCTTCCCTTACGGCGGTCAGCACATCCGCCTCGCTCGGGGTCCGCCCGACACCTGCCAGGCTCACCCGGAGACCGGGCGACGCCCGAAGGATCGTCTCAGCCGCCCGCACGATGCCGGACGGCAGGAGGGCGGCGGCCGACGCCAGGGTCATCCGTCTGAGGAATTCACGCCGGTTCATCAGGCACCTTTCCGGGGTCGGGTTTGCATGGGCTGAAACAGGTTGGCCGACAAGGGGAAGACAATCTCGAAATGCGATAACGATCATGGCAAGAATGCATATCCAATGCAAGATGTGGGCGGGCCAACGGGGGCCGCCGCCACGGCCCGATTCCCCGGGAGACATCTCTGGAACGGATGACATGATGCGTAGAGGTCTCCGATGGTCCTTGACGGCCGGTCCTAAAGAAATGAGAACAACCGTTCGAAGAGAAGGGAGAACCCTGCGAAAACCAGGAGGAATCCATGAGCCTGATTGACGAAATTCGACGCCAGCTCCGCTCCGTGATTCAGTGGAAGGATCCGGGGACGAATGCCCTGTTTCACCAGTGGTCCGACAACGGTGACGAAATCAAGAACGCCTCCAAGCTGATCGTAGGGCCGGGACAGGGGTGCATCTTCGTGTACGAAGGCCGTGTAAAATCCGTTCTCACACAGGAGGGTCTCACGGACCTGAAGACGGCCAACATCCCTTTCTGGACCACCGTCAAGAAGTTCATGCAGTTCTTCCAGAGCGAGCACAAAGTCGGGCTCTACTTCTTCCGGAGGACCAAGATCCTCGACCAGAAGTGGGGGACCACGAGCCTGATCAAGTATGAGGACCCGAAGTACAATTTTCCGGTCGGCCTGCGCGCTTATGGCAACTACAGCTTCCGGATCACAGACCCGGGCGGCTTTTTCCTGAATGTGGTCGGAGCGGCAAGCACCTATTTCGTCGAAGATTTTCGTGCCGTCATGAACACCCGCCTGATCCAGCCCCTGTCCGATTTCCTGGCGGAAGCGAAGTACTCGTATGCCGAAATCGATGCCCACCGAGAGGAAATCGCCTCGGAAATGGCCCGAAAACTCATCCCGGAATTCGAGAAATTGGGCTTCGAAATCACCGATTTCCGCATCGAAGGCACGGCCTTTGACGAAGAGACCATGGACCGGATCAACCGGATCGCCGACGTGACGGCAGAGGCCCGGGCCGCTTCGGCCGCCGGTTTGAACTACGCCCAGATGCAGCAGCTTGAGGCCATGCGGGAGGCGGCGCGAAACGAAGGAGGCGCCGCCGGCATCGGCATGGGCGTGGGCGCGGGTATGGGGTTTGGACAGATGATGTCCGGGGCCATGGGAAATCCGGCCGCCCCTCCAGCGTCCGGGCCACAGGGCGCATCCCCGGCCGACCCTCTCGCAACCCTGCGGCAGCTCAAAGAGATGCGGGAGACCGGGTTGATCACGGAAGACGAGTACGCGGCCAAGAAGAAAGAGATACTGGGCAGGATGTAGAGACCGCCTTTCGGGAAGGACCCCTCCGATGGCCAGATGCAAGAGTTGCGCGGCGCCGCTGCCCCCCCATTCGTCAGTCTGCGAATACTGCGGCTCTCAAAACGATGTCGACCTGAAGGGCATCCATGAATTCACCGTAAACAAGCCGGAATCGGAACGTACCTGCCCCGACTGCGACATCCCCCTTCAGACCCTTGATCTTGGAATCGACGGGAAATTCTACATCGAACGGTGCGACCGTTGTCTGGGCCTGTTCTTCGATCCCGGAGAGCTGGAGGCCCTGATGGACAAGAGCGTCTCGAACGTCTTCTCCATCGACCGCAAGCGGATCGACGCCCTGGTCCGGGAACAGCCCGGCGCAGGAGAAAAGATCGTCTACCGCAAGTGCCCGGTCTGCGGGGTATTGATGCAGCGGGTCAATTTCGCCCACCGAAGCGGGGTCGTCGTGGATCAGTGCAGAGCCCACGGTGTCTGGCTCGACAGCGGGGAATTGAAACGGCTCCTGGACTGGAAGAAGGCGGGCGGCCAGCTGCTGCACGAACGCGTCAGACATCAAAAGGAGCAGGAAAAAGAAAGGCAAGAGCGACTGCACGCCTCCCGCGACTCGGGGTCCCCGGCCATCGCCGACGGATTCGCCTGGTCTTCCCCCACCAATTCCCGATTCGATCTCACAGACATCCTGGTCCATGTCTTCGGAAGGCTTTTCAAGTAGCTCTTTTTGCCTTCCTCAACACGCATGGGCACAAGTACGGTATCCGGCATCCATCCGATCCAAGCGAAGCCGGGGGATTGCCGCGTCGCTCCGCTCCTCGCAATATCCGACATCTATCCGATCCAAGTGAAGCCGGGAGATTGCTGCGCTTCGCTCGCAACAAGCACCGCGAATGGAACCTTTTAAACACCCCCCAAGAGCCACTCTTTCAACGGGCTCCTAGGGGTTGTGGACCGGCAGGACATAGAACAGAATGCAGAAGAAATGACACACACTGCCTCCCAGGACGAAGAGATGCCAGATCGCGTGGTTGAAGGGCATCCCCTCCCAGAGGTAAAAGACCACGCCGAGTGTGTATGTGAGGCCCCCGACGCCCAGCCAGATCAAGCCTCCCGGGGGAATCGCGGAGAGCAGGGGCTTCAAGGCAATGATCACCACCCATCCCATCCCGACGTAGAGCGCCATGGTCAACGCCTTGAAACGGTCCATGAAGAAGACCTCAAGGAGGATCCCGAAAAACGCCAACCCCCAGATAATGCCGAAAAGCGTCCACCCCCATCCCCCTCTCAGGGTGACAAGCGTAAAGGGCGTATAGGTCCCGGCAATGAGGAGAAAGATCGCGGCATGGTCCAGGACCCGGAAGATCCCTTTCAGGCGCGGAGACTGAAAGCCGTGGTAGAAGGTGGAAGCGAGATAGAGAAGGACGAGGCTGGCCCCATAGACGCTGAAGCTGACCACCCGCCAGACATCCCCCAGAAGCCCGGCATAGGTCACAAGGACGGAAAGCGCCGCAATGCTCAAAACGGCGCCGATGCCGTGCGTGACGCTGCTCGCGATTTCCTCTCCCGGCGTGTAGCGGTTTTCGTCCGTCGCCACACCCGGGGAAAGGGTTACACTCCGACCGGGATCGTGACGGGCCAAGCGCTCCCCCAAAACGGCCAGAAAATGAGTGGTTGATGCTTGAGGGCCTGAGGCATCCAGCTCAACAGGCGGGAACGACCGTAACCTCTCGGCAAGGCCGGAAAACCTCCAAGCGGAACATGAAAAACGGGCAAGAGATGGAGATCGCTTTACAGCTTTTTCACTTCCCCGGCGGCCGGTCCTTTCTGGCCCTGCGTAACGACGTACTCCACACGATCGCCCTCGTTCAGCGTCTTGAACCCTTCACCCAGGATCGCTGAGTGATGAACAAAGATGTCTCCCTCTCCTGAATCGCGTACGATGAACCCGAATCCTTTTCGCTCGTTGAACCACTTGACCACGCCCGTTTCCTTCTCCATTTTGCCAAACCCCCTTACGGTTCACCCCTGGATGTTGGAATACCGTCCCCCCGCCACAAAAAAGCCGCCCACGCGGTCCTGCGTCTGAGCGGCAATCTCAATGTTTCATCTCGGGCCCGTACATCCGTCATTTGCGGTAAGCTTCCAACTTCCAGGAGCCTTTGTCAAGCCCTTCTCGACTCCGCCTTCCGGGCTCTCCGAAGGGCCCGCCATCTGACAATGCCCATGAACACATTCACGGCCCGGGCGAAGAATTTCGACCCCCGTCCTTCCAACTCCCCGGCTACATCCCTGAGCAGTGTCTGAATAGGCAGATGCTGTGGGCAGACCTCTTCGCATGCCCCGCAATTTTCGCACAACGAGGCATATGCGGGGTTTCCCGAGCCCTCGAGCCCTCCCAGCCGGAGCAGGTAGAGAACCTTTGAAACCGATCTCTCGCCGAAAAGATGCAGGTTGTTGTAAATCTCGAAACAGGCGGGGATATTCACCCCCGACGGGCAGGGCATACAGTAGCGGCACCCGGTGCACCCGACCTTCATCAGGCTCCTGTACAGCTCAGCCGCCCTCTCTACGACCCGCAGCTCTTCGTCCGAGAGCGATCCGGGGCGGGCCTCGCCTGCAGCCCGGAGATTCTCCTCGATATGGTCCTCCCGGTTCATGCCGGAAAGCACCACGGTCACCTCGGGCCGGTTCCAGATCCAGCGAAGGGCCCACTCGGCCGGACTACGCTTTACCCCGGATCGGTCCCACACGGCCTGCACCGCGGGCGGACCCTTGCGGGCAAGGTTTCCGCCTCGAAGCGGCTCCATGATGATCACGCCCAGATTTCTTGCGGCGGCATATTCAAGGCCTTCCGTACCGGCCTGATTCTGCTCGTCGAGGTAGTTGTACTGGATCAGACACACCGCCCAGTCGTAGGCGTCGACAATCTCCTTGAACGCAACCACATCGCCATGAAAGGAGAACCCTGCATGACGGATCCGTCCATCCGCCTTCGCCCGGTCGAGGAATTCGCACACCCCGAGCTGTTGCATCTTCTTCCAGCTCTCACCGTCGATGCCGTGAAGAAGGTAGTAGTCGATCCGGTCTGTCCTGAGCATGTCGAGCTGGGCGTTGAGCAGCCTGTCCATGTCCGCCCGGGCCTTGACAAGCCCGGGAGGGAGTTTCGTGGCCAGTCTGACCCGTTCACGGTAGCCGTCGGCCAATGCACGCCCGAGAAACGGTTCGCTCGAGCCCATGTGGTAGGGCATGGCCGTGTCAATATAGTTCAAGCCCCGATCGATGGCGGACCGGATCTGCCGCGTGGCCCGCTTCTCGTCGATCCGGCCCCGTTTCTGGGGAAGGCGCATGCACCCGAAACCCAGAATCGACAGCTCGTCCCCTGTCTTCGGTACGGTACGGTAGAGCATCCCCACACTTTCCTTCCTGCCCCCGGACGGATTCTATTTCCCCTGGTACCGGGGCTTTCTCTTTTCCTTGAATGCACGCGGGCCCTCCTGGGCATCCTTCGTCAGGAAGACCGGCCCACCGATCTCCGCCTCTTTGGCAAGCCCTTCGGCGATCGTCAGGCCGATGTTCTGGATGACCGCCTTTTTCAGGGCCGTGACCGCGAGGGGACCGTTGTCCGCAATGATGCGGGCCACCCTCTCCGCTTCCGCCATCACCTTCTCCCTCGGCACCACGCGGTTCAGGAACCCGAGGTCACAGGCCTCCTCAGCATCCATCAGCTCGCCGGTGAGCAAAAGTTCCATGGTCCTGGCATAGGGAAGCTGGCGGGGCAGCTTGACGCTGGAGCCGGTCATCGGGAAGATCGCCCACTTGACCTCCTGGAGGCCGAGCTTGACGCCCTTGGCGGCGATCCGGATGTCGGTGGAATAGAGGATCTCCATACCCCCGGCGATTGCATGGCCGTTGATGGCCGCGATGACCGGCTTGTACAGTTCGAAGTCCTTGAGCAAGGCATGACCGACAAGCAGCGGATCGCTGACCACCGCCTTGTCCGCCTCGCTCTCCGGCTTCTTCGCGCCGGTCATCAGGGGAATCAACTTCCCGAGATCCGCTCCGGAGCAGAAGGCCTTGTCCCCGGTACCGGTGAGGATGGCGCAACGCATCTCCTTGTCGTCCCGGTAGTCGGTCCACGCATCCCGCAGATCCAAAATCGTTTCCGGGTCGAGGGCGTTCCGGGCCTCCGGCCGGTTGAGCGTCACGTACGCAATCCCGTCCCTCTTTTCATAGATCAGTGCCATTTTTCTCCCTCCTGACGTCCTTTCAGTCATCAACCACGCTGATCAACAGAAGCGTTCCAGGGCAGGCATCCAGTATCCTCTATCACGTTTCCCGGGCAAGTACCAGGTTCTCCCCCCCGGACCTCACGCCGGACCGCGGACGAGTTTTCTGAGCATCGCGATACATGCGGCGCACAAATCAGGCGTCTTTCGCCTGAAGGCGAGTCCCTCTTCCATTGCCTTGTGCCCGCGCGCAAGCCACCGGAAAACCGGCTCCCCTTCGATTCTCTGCGCGGAGAGAAGATCCGGAAAATCCTCTTCCAGGACGCTTCCCGCCGAGGGCTTCAAGTCCTGCGGCAGGACACAGCACGGCACGACCCGCCCGGATGGATTCACAACGAGCCGATCCGTCAGGTAGTCGCAATATCTGTCTCCGAAGGGGTACCCGTCCGCGGATGGATACAAGGTGATCGTAAACGAAAAGTTGCTTTCTCTCGTATCCGGCAGCACCGCCCGCAGCCCCTTCAGGACCCGGTGCAGTTCCTGATCGCCGAAAAGATACCCGCGCGCCCCGGCTCCTCTTCCCGTCGGGATGACCGCGCTCACCTGAACCGTATCCAGTCCAAAGGAATCGAGCAGCCTGGCGAGATCCGCTGTTTCCCCGAGGTTCTTCGGGGTAACCACATAGTTGACCCACACCTCGATTTCCATCTCCCTCAGGAATCCGAGCATGTTCATCAGCCTTTCAAAGGACCCTTCCATCCCTGTAAAGGCATCATGGCCGGCTCGGGTTGTGCCGTACAGTGAGGTCTTCAGCCTGTCCAGTCCCGCATCCTTCAGGGCAAGCGCATACCCTTTGTCCAGAAACCAGGTATTGGTGCTCAGCGTGGTCACCATCTGCATCCCGGAGGCATGAGCTATGATCTCGAACAGGGAATGCCGCTCCAGGGTCAGGGGTTCTCCGCCGCTCAACTCGAACTCATCCATCCCGAAATCAACGGCCTTGTCGAGCATCCTGCGGACGCTTGCGGGTTCGAGTTCAGGGGAGCCGTGCCGGGGCCCTGCATCCGAGCAGCAGTGCACACAGCCGAAGGGACATTTCGAAGTGATGTGGTAGTGCAGCACCCGCGGACGGAGGCAAATCATTTCAGGCCTTCCCCGGCAGGACATCAGAGAAAAAGCAGCGGCAGGCGGTCGGCCACGAGGAAGCCTTCCCGGGTAGGGACGGCCCTTTCGCCGATCACCTCCAGGAGCCCGGCCTCGAGCAGCCCCGGAAGCGCCCGGTCGCCCTTTTCGGAATCCCTGAGGTCCCGTATCGAAACGCCGGCCTTCGTTCGCAGTTCCAGGGCCAGCTTCTCCAGGGAGGCCTGCTCGTCGGAGAGACATTCCGAGCCCCGGACCGGCCTTTTCCCCCCTCCCAGGTCCCGGCAGTACCGCCTGACCGAGCGGTGGTTCCACCACCTGGTGTTGCCCTGGAAGGAGTGGGCCGAAGGCCCCAGGCCCAGGTAGGGGGTCCGTTCCCAGTACTTCATGTTATGGCGGCAGACGTAACGGTCTCCCCTGGCGAAATTCGACACCTCATAGTGAACAAACCCCTGTCCTGTCAGGACCTCCGAGGCAGTTAAGAAGAGGAGCCGCTCCTGGTCCTCGTCCAGGGGATCGATGAGGCCGCCCTGCTGCATGCTCCACAAGGGCGTCCCCCGGCTCACGGTCAGCTGGTAGCAGGAGATGTGATCCGGGGCAAAGGAAACCGTTTTCCGGAGGGTTCTCCTCCAGGCCGCGCCGGTCTGGCCCGGAAGGCCGTAGATCAGGTCGACCCCGAACGCGGGAAACCCGCTCGCGCGGACCCGTTCCATGGCCCGGGCGGCCTGGAGGGCCGAATGCCTCCGGCCCAAAAACGCGAGCTCTCCGTCCTCCAGCGACTGTACGCCGAGGCTGATCCGGTTGAAGCCGAGTTCCCTGTACCTCCGCAGTCTTTCAGGCGTCACGTCGTTCGGATTCGCCTCCAGTGTCACCTCCGCGTCCGGCAGGATATCGAAGTGGCCGGCCAGGATCTCCACGAGGCGGGCCAGCGCCCCGGTGGAGAGCAGCGACGGAGTGCCGCCTCCCAGGTAGAGGGAGTCGAAAGAGGCGAAGCGATCCCTGTACAGGATGGCTTCCTGCTCGAGCGCACGAAGCCATTCGGGAACCAGGGAGATCGACGGAAGCGAGTAGAAGTCGCAATACCGGCACTTGGACCGGCAGAAGGGAACGTGAACGTAGAGACCCGCCGCGGGCGGCGCATCCGCTTTCGTCACCGGCTCATCCCTCATCGGACTGCAACACGCTCACAAAGGCCCGTTGAGGAATCTCAATGGAGCCGACCATCTTCATCCGCTTCTTTCCCTTCTTCTGCTTCTCCAAGAGCTTCCGCTTTCGGGTGATGTCGCCGCCATAGCACTTGGCCGTCACGTCTTTGCGGAAGGCGGGGATCGTGGAACGGGCTATAATGGTGCCTCCAATCGCTCCCTGGATCGCGATCTTGAACATGTGCCGCGGAATCTCTTCCTTGAGCCGGTTGCAGATCTGCAGGGCCCGGGGCCTGGCACGCTCCCGGTGAACCATCATGGAAAGGGCGTCGATCTTCTCGCCGTTGACCAGGATGTCCAGCTTGATCAGGTCGCTCACCCTGTATCCGGCCATGTCGTAATCAAAGGAACCGTATCCCTGCGTTACCGTCTTGAGCTTGTCGTAGAACTCGTAGATCACCTCGGCCAGCGGCAGGTCGCAAGTCACCTCGATCCTGCCGGGGGTGGGATAGGCATACTGGGGGTTCACGCCGCGCCTCTCCAGACAGAGATTCATGACCGCACCCATGTAGCGGTCCGGGATCAGGATGCTCACCCGTACGAACGGCTCTTCCGCCCGTTCGATCATCATCGGGTCCGGGTAGTACTGGGGGTTGTCCACCTCGACCGTCTTCCCGTCTTTGAGCAGAAAACGGTACTGGACGCTCGGGACCGTCATGATGATCGACTGGTTGTATTCCCGCTCGAGCCTTTCCTGCACGATCTCCAGGTGCAGAAGCCCGAGGAATCCGCAACGGAACCCCTGCCCCAGGGCCGTGGAGGAGTCCTTCTGATAAACGAGGGACGCATCATTTAGCTTGTACTTTTCCAGCGCATCGGAAAGGGCCGGGTAATCGTCCGATGCGACCGGGTAGATCGAGGAAAAGACCACCGGTTTCACATCCTTGAACCCGGGCAGCGGCGCCGCCGCGGGATTCGTGTCGAGGGTGACGGTGTCCCCGATCCTCGTGTCGCTCACCGTCTTGATGCCCGCGATCAGGTACCCCACCTCTCCGGCAACAAGCGCCTCCTTCGGCTCACGCCGGAGGCGAAACAGGCCCACCTCTTCGACCCTGTAGGTGCTCCCGTTCGACATGAGCCGGATCACATCCCCGGCCCGGACCGCCCCGTCGAACACACGGCAGCTCACGACAGTACCCCGGAAAGAGTCGTAATGGGCGTCAAAGATGAGCGCGGTCAGGGGCGCATCCGGCTTGCCGGTGGGAGGCGGGATCTCGACCGACACCGCATCGAGGATCTCCCGGATCCCGGTCCCCTCCTTGGCCGAACAGAGCAGCGCCGTGTCCGAGTCGAGTCCAAGTTCGACCTCGATCTGCTCCTTGACACGCTCCACGTCCGCCGCCGGCAGATCGATCTTGTTGATGACCGGAAGGATCGTCAGATCGTGCTCGAGGGCGGCATACAGATTCGCGATCGTCTGCGCCTCCACCCCCTGCGCGGCGTCGATCAAAAGGAGCACGCCCTCGCAGGAAGCGAGGGCCCGCGAAACCTCGTAGGAAAAATCCACATGGCCCGGGGTATCGATGAGGTTGAGTTCGAAAGTCTCCCCCAGCTCGTTCGTGTACGGGAGGCTCACCGTCTGACTCTTGATGGTAATGCCTCTTTCCCGCTCGATGTCCATGGTGTCGAGGATCTGGTTGCGGAAATCACGGTCCTCCACCAGGCCCACGTGCTGAATGAGGCGGTCCGAGAGGGTGGATTTTCCGTGATCGATGTGAGCGATGATACTGAAGTTTCGGATCGAATGCATGGCCCGGCAGTTACCTTTTCGTGAAACGTTAAATAATACAATATAGCATTTATCTTGCCATGACGAAAATGCTATATTGCCGTACACGGAAAATGATCCGGGGGACGGGCCTCGCCCGAATCCTGGAGGTCGAAGGGACCGTATGCAGACAGCCGCCGCCGGATTGGAGCCGACATGGCGCCGCGAGGAGAACCCTCCGACCGGGCCGAGATGCCGCTTTCAGCGCACCTTCCTGCGGGCCGTCTCCATTGTCTTCGTCCTGTTTCCGGCATTCCGGTTCCAGGTCTCGTATGCCACAGCGACCGATTTCCCCGACCCTACGCAAACCCCAATCCCCGTGCAGAAGACCGCCCACACCGGGAAAGACGACGGGACCATGGCCGCCACGATAAACCGGCGGATGGACCCGGTGCTTGTCCGTGGCGAGTGGCTGGGCGGGATTGTGGGAAGCCCTCTGCGTTCATTGAGGCTCTACCGTTCGCGAAAAGGACAGCTCGAACCGATCCGGTTCCAGGTGGACGAACGGACCTCCGAGGGAGACTGGATCTTTCCGCACGGCAAGAAAAACAATGGAGACAAGAGCAACGGCCTGCTGGACGCCCGGGATGTCCTGCTCTTCATGGCGAAAGATGCAGGAGAACGGGCGCATCCGGATCCGGCGATCCCCGGAACATCTTCCGTCCTGGAAATCGGGATCGAAGACCCCGTGAACGCAGGCAGGGCCTGGGTCTATCTCGCCGTGTTCACGGCCCGGCCGCCTCCCCTCTGCCCGCTTCCGGACTATGTGCGCTACAACTACGAGACCGAGGAAATATTCACGGACGTTTCCTACACGAAGTTCATCATCACGAAGAAAGGGCTTCACACCAGCTTCTCCGATGTGGAGGCGATCCTTCCGTCGGCCGGCGGAGACGGCCGAAACCACCTGGACAGGATGAAGACACGTATTCAGATCCGCTTCTTCTTCAACCTCATACCGCTCACGGTGACCGAGGAAATGCTCGGACAGGACGTCATCGCTTATATCACCGGGCCGATCCGCGTGATCCGCCGGCTGGAACAATTCTTCAAGCTCCCCTTCGGCCTTCACGGCCTGACCAGCTATACGGACCTGCATCTCTACGAAAGAATCACGATCGTACCGGCCGAAATCCACATACCCAAGGGTGCAAGCAAGGTGGTTTCCTCGGCCCGCACCTGGTATGGAGCAGACCTGTCACCGAATGCGATCGGCAGTTACTTCCGGAACAGTGAGAATCTCGAGCCTCTCATCATCGACGGCAGGATGTCGGAAATGGAGAGACACTTCTGTCCGCAGGCGGACAAATGGAGAGTCATTTACGGCCCCGGGGGGGGAGCCACGCTGTTCAGGTCGATATTCCCGCCGGAGTATTCCGATATCGTGGAGGTTCAGGAGCGCTATGTGGATGACGTAACGGTGAAAACCCCGCCGGAAAGGTACCCGGGGACCATCGGGCTCCTCGAGACGGAAGTTGTGACCAAGAAGATGAAGTCGGGTCGGTACCACATCCTCATGGAGGTCTATTTTCCCCCCCACTACCGGCCCGGGGACGAAGCGGACTGCCTCAACGTACGGGACCGTCCCCTGCGGATCCGCATCAACGGAGAAACTCACGCCAACCAGCTCACCCGGGCCGGCTGAACCGGCCCGCCAGGCTCAGGCGCTTCCGGTCAACCGACTGAGAACGAACTCGACGACGAACCGGGCATACCCCTCCACTGTGATTCCCTTCCGCTTGTATTTCCACCGCTTCAGGTACCAATCCTGCAAAACGGCCTTGATGAGGGCTGCAGTGAGCTCCACGTCGGCACAATGAAAAGATCCGCTCGCCACCCCTTCGAGCAGGATATCGAGGAAGATGTGTTCGGTGGCCAGCTCGTCCTCCATGGCGCGCCGCCTCTCCCGCCAGGGAAGGGAGG
>WFRX01000431.1 GCA_015486285.1 bacterium | reverse complement strand
GCCGGTTCCCGGCCGGGACGAGATAGTCGACAGGCCAGAGGCGGACCTGGATCTTGTACGGTTCTCCCGGAACGGGGGGCGACGGGGCCCGATGCCCCTGCCGGTGGCTGAGCCTCAGCCAGCCGCTGGTGATCAAACGGGAAGCCCCGTCAGGGCCGACATCACAGAGCTTGGCCGTGACCGCGGCGTCCGGCATGTCTGTGGACAGCGTCAGGGTCAGGACGCTCTCCCCGACGATCTCCAGGCCCCCGAGCGGGGCCGTGTCGAAGAGAAGGGACCGGGCGTTGTCTTCCCTCTGGTCTCTTGGATAGTCGATGCCGAGCGGGTAGACCGTCATCAGACCTGCGCCGGTTCCGACCGCCGGGTCGTGAGCGTATTCGAGGATGCTTCCCGAGGCGTCGGGTCTGCCCGACAGCCCGCCTGAGCCTTGAAGATGGAAGACCACCTCTTCGGATCCACGGGGCGGCCAGGCCTTCTCGAACCTCCAGGCCTCCTCGCCCAGTACGTAGACCGACAGGGGAGGCTCTTCCATGATCCCGTTGTCTTCCCCCTTTAACCAGTAATCGAACCATCGGATGGCTTCGTTGAGATGGGCGACCGGGTTGACCTGGGCGAGCAGGGGCGAACCGTGCACCCACGGCCCTATGAGGATCTTCCGGGGTCCCTTCAGGGATGCGAAGGTCTGGAGGCCGTCCCGGTGAGAGAACCCCCGCCAGGCCTCGATGATGTAGGCAGGCACGTGGACCTTTTCGACAGGGATGTCGGCGCGCTTCCAATAATCGTCATAGGCGGTGTGCTCGAGGGGCCCGAAAACGTACGGCGTGTATGCGTCGAGCCTCCGTTTCCAGATCTCTCGCCAGTCCTCCCTCCCTTCTGTGTAGAGAGGGGGAAGGAGGTTCATGACGTTCATGTAGTTGAGCCATGCCCCGCACATGCCGAGCATGTTCAGCGATCCCCCTGGGAAGACGAGGTTCTCATAGAAGAAGACCGGCGGCATGACCGGGACGATCGCCTTCAGGCACGGGGGCGATGCGGCGGCCGCGGCGAGGGCGGTCATTCCCCCGTAGGACTCGCCGGTCATCCCTACGTTTCCGGTGGACCACCGCTGCGAGCCGCACCATTCGACCAGGGCGTAGAGGTCGTCACCACGGAGTGGGTCGAAGGGATCGCGGGTCGTGCCCTCAGAGGAGCCCGTGCCCCGCAGGTCCGCCAGGACATAGGCGTACCCCGCATTCAGAAAGGAGAGCATCTCGAGCGCACAGCCAAAGCCGACATGGCCGTCTTTGTGGTAGGGATATGCCGCCAGCACGACAGGCCGGGGACCGTCGCCGTCAGGGGTAAAGAGAGCCAGGGCCAGGCGGGTTCCATCCTGCATCGGCAGGAAGATGTTTTTCTCGATTTGCATCCTCCAGCCTCATGGGGGTTCCGTTTTCTGTTTCGAACGGCTACTGCTGCAAGGCGGTCCTGCATTTCGGCGTGAGGTCGTCCTTGTGCTCAGTCAGACACCTCAGGATACGCCCCCCTCCCGGTTTGATGCCCGGGCACAGGCTGTCGCTGTCGCTCTTGCATGCCTCGTAAACCCGATCGATCTTGGCCCGGATTTCCCCCGCCTTGGCTGCGAGGAAATCCTTGCACTCCTGGGAAAGCTCGTCCTTGTGTTCTTTGAGGCAAGCCTTGATCCGCCCCTGACCCGGTTGAACATCCCCGCACAGCCTGTCGAAATCCGCCTTGCAGGGGTTATCTGCGGCTGTGACGAGGCCGGAACCGGGGGCGAGGATGAATGACATGAGGGCCGTTACGGCAATCAGCGTCTTGATCGTTTTGAACATGGTTTGCGTCTCCTATCAATGGCTGTTTGCGGATGCAATGGGCGGGGTTTTCTCCCACCAGGGCCGGGCCTGTTCCAATTGGGCGGCCACGCGCAGCAGCGTGGCTTCGTCCCCATACCTCCCGGCGAAATGCATGCCGATGGGCAGGCCTTCTGTATTCCAGTGCAGGGGAACCGACATGGCCGGCTGACCCGTGACGTTGAAAACCGGGGTGTAGGGCATGAAATCGAAGGTCTTCCGGGTGCTCGTATCCGGCGCGCGCAGCGCGCGGAGAACCTTCCCCGCGCCCAGTTTGTTCACTGCGCTGAGGATGAGGAGTTCGGCCCGCTTCAAGGCGAGTTCGCCGATCCGGAGCGGCGGCGCGCCGAGGGTCGGGGTGAGCAGCAGGTCGTAGTCCTCGAAGAACCGCCCGATCCGGCGCGCGGTTCTCTGCAGGAAACGAAGGCACATGGCGGACTCGGCGGCGGTGATCTGCCGTCCGATCAGGCCGAAGGCCCAGGTGCCGGGCTCGAAATCCTCCGGTGTCGGCTTGCGGCCGGTGAGCTTTGCCGCCTCTTCGATGTCTGCCCGGACGTCGCCGCACAGGACCCTGACGTAGGCGCCCGCAAAGGCCTGTCCGTCGATTTCAGGGGCGGCCTCGACCACTTCGTGTCCCAGTTCCCGGAGCAGCTTCGCGGTCGACTCGAGTCCTTTCAGGCAGTCTTCGTGAACGGTCCTTCCCAGGAAGGGCGTGCTCGTGAACGCGATGCGCAGCCTTCCCGGCCTTTCGCCCGTTTCCTCGAGAAAGGGACGGGCGGGTGGCGGCGCGACATAAGAGACGCCTACATCCGGCCCGGCGACGGCGTCGAGTACGGCGGCGCTGTCCCGGACGCTGCGGGTCAGGACATGTTCAGCGGCAAAGCCCATCCAGAGGTCGCCATGGTCGGGGCCGGTCGGGACCCGTCCGCGGCTGGGCTTCAGGCCGAAGAGCCCGCAACAGGAAGCCGGGACACGGATCGAGCCCCCGCCGTCGTTTCCGTGTGCCAGGGGAACGAATCCGGCCGCTACCGCGGCGGCGGACCCGCCGCTCGATCCTCCCGGCGTGCGCGCGGGATCCCAGGGGTTCCGGCAAGGCCCGAACAGCTCCGGCTCCGTGAAGGGCGTCAGGCCGAGCTCAGGCGTGTTCGTCTTTCCGACAATGATGAGGCCCGCCGCCTTGAATCGCGCCACGAGTTCGGTGTCGTGGTCGGCCACGTTATCGGCAAAAAACCGGCAGCCCATACGGAACGGTTCGTTCGCGCATGCCGCCACGAGGTCCTTCAGAAGGAAGGGGACGCCTGCGAAGGGGCCGTCCGGCAAGGGACCCCGAGCGACCTTGCGGGCGTAGTCGTACATCTTGTGTATCACTGCATTCAACCGTGGATTGACTGCCTCGATCCGCTGAACGGCCTCCTCTACCAGTTCGATCGCCTGCACTTCCTTCCTGCGAACCAGTTCGGCAAGCCCGAGCCCGTCGTATTTTCCATAGTCCGGGAAACCGTCCATGCTCCGTCACCTCCTTTCAGGGGATCAACCCTTGATCATTGACGCTTTTTTTCCCATCCTCATCGGTGCTTTCCCTGGACGTCCGAGAGGCCCGATCCGGCCGTCGAGGCCTCCTGCGCCGTACCTTCAGAGCCCGAGGAGTTTGCCGATGATCTCCTTCTGGATTTCCGTGGTGCCGCCTCCGATGGGCTGAATCCTCTGGTCTCTCCAGATCCGCTGCACCTCGTACTCCATCATATACCCATAGCCCCCATGGATCTGGATGCACATGTCCGCCACCTCCACGGCCTTCTCGCAGGCGAAGATCTTGCACATGGCCACTTCCTTGTTGCACTCGTGGCCGTTGATGTGGAGCCAGATCGTATGATAGACGAGCCGTCTGGCCGCCTCGATCCAGGTGAGCATGTCGGCGAATTTGTGCCGGGTGACCTGAAAGCTCCCGATGGGCCTCCCGAAGGCCTCTCGCCCCTTCGCGTATTCGAGGGTTATGTCGAAACAGTGCTGGGCCGCGGCCGTGGAACCCGCGGCCATGAGCAACCGCTCTTCCTGAAAGCCCTCCATGATCTGGTAGAAGCCGCGATTTTCAGTGCCCAGCAGATTTGTTGCGGGGACCCGCACATTCTCAAAGGCAAGCTCCCCCGTGTCCGAGGCGCGCCAGCCCAGCTTGTGCAGCTTGCGGGTCACGGTAAATCCGGGCGTGCCTTTGTCCACGAGGATCTGGCTGATGCCGTGTACCTTCTTGCCCGGGTCGGTTACACAGGCGACGATGTAAAAATCAGCCCGCACCCCGTTCGTGATAAAGGTCTTCGAGCCGTCGATCACATACTCGTCCCCCTCGCGCACGGCCCGGGTCCGGATACCGCCCACGTCCGAGCCTGCGTTCGGCTCGGTCACGGCCAGGGCCCCGATTTTCTTTCCCTGTATTCCGGGGACGAGGTATCTTTCTTTTTGTTCATCGGTGCCGAAGCGGCTGATCGGCGGCAGGGCGATCGTGTCGTGAAGGCCCAGGCCTGCCGCCACGCCTCCGGACCGGCATCCGACCAGCTCCTCGGCGTTGACGATCTTGTATCGAAAGTCTCCGCCCACGCCGCCGTACTCTTCCGGCAGGCCGCCCGCGAAGAAACCGATCTCTCCCGCCTTGCGGTACAGGTCCATGGGAAACTCTTCCGCGGCTTCCCACTCGTCGGCGTACGGTGCCAGCTCCCTGGCGATCCACCTGCGGACGGTTTCCCGGTATGCCCGGTGATCCTCCTCGAACAGCCATTCTCTTTCCATGGTTGCACCTCTCACATGGTTCTGATTTGATGCATACGTATCAGGTTCGATCCTGAAGGGTCAACAACAAAGATGGTCCGGCAGGACCATGGGGCATCGAGACCGGCCACGCCCGTTTTCAAGTCGGAAGACGCGGTCGAAGGTCCGATGGCGTTCATGGAGAAACGTCAGCCTGTTTTCAAAGAGAAGTGACGGGCCGGGGATTCTGTGGCCTTCTGCTACTCGGCCTTTCCTTCCTTCCCGGCCGATTTACCGGCGCGCGGAAAGGAGCCGGCCCTGGCCATCGCACGGCTGTACAAGGGCTTCAGATCCTTCTTCAGGTGGTAGATAAACCGGGAATAAGGGTTCTTGTTCTTGAAGATACAGATGTTGAAGTGGCGCCGGTAGCCGGTGCACCATCGGTGCAGATAGGCCTGCTTCACGGCCAGAAAATCGATCTCCTCCGTGCCCCGGTCCAGGTGATCTTCCAGGAGTGAATAGAAGATCATATTTCCAGGCGATAGCCTGCTGTACCGCGTGTCGTAGCTCGTCTTCAGGGTATAGACCCGATTTTCCTCCACGAGGCTCAGAATACTTGCGACACAGGCCCCGTCCAGCCTGAGGAGCCGCAACTCCAGACCCCCCTTGGCCTGCCAGCATTCCGCCAATCCCCCATAGAACCGCTTCAGGATGTCCTGGGCCCCGATGGCGGTGCCGGTCCGGCCCTTCCAGCTCCGCAGGCTCAAGTCGAACAGGTGCTGCAGGTACCCGTCCAGGTTCTCCGCCGTGTTCCCACGCCACACGACAGTCTCCGGCTCTCCCGCTTTCCGGAGCCGGTTTTTCGCATTCGAAAGGGACCGGCGGAATTTGCGGGTCCGCGTCTGCATGTACGCCTCGAAGCCGCCCGAAAAGCGCACGTAAGGAGACTCGTAGGAGGTCCTCACCAGGCAGGGCGTGCCCCGGGAGGCGAGCAGGGCCTCCAGCCGGTGTGCATGCCCGGAGTCCTCGGGCAGATAGCTGAATTCCACCATGTCCCACCGCTTGCTCTGGTCCATGCAGTATTCGAGGACGCATTGCAGGCAGGCATCGGTCTGTTCGGCGATCAGGAAGTCGGCCTTGGGGGTGTAATAATTGTGGATGGAGCCGAGCTTCCGGATCCCCAGAGGGCCCCGGTGCTCGGTGGAGTGCATGAGCGGGGCGATGCCGGCGAGCCTTCCCCTGTGCCGCATGACCAGGACGCGGAGTTCGCAATTCGGCCCGAAGGCCTCCCACCAGATCCGCAGCCAGTCCAGGCTGTAGAAAGGTGTCCGGTACGGGCATCGCCGAAACAGCGTGTCCCACTCTTGCCTGAGGCCGCACAGTTCATCGATCGTCTCAATGACGTCAAACTGGATCATGGTGGTGAGCCTACGGAACTGTTGGACGAAATAAGAAAATAATCGTTCAGCCTATGACGATCGACAGGTACAGTGGAATTCGTGACCTGTTTCACATGGAAATCGCTTGACAGGCTTCTTGAAGAATATAACAATGGAGACGGGTTGTATAGAGCATAAAATTGATCGCAGCGATCCGCCGTTTTCACCCACCTTCCATGGCCTCGGCCGGTGGACAATCCATGCAATCTTGCCGTATCGAGGTATCCGTACTGCAGACCCGGGAAGAGATCGTACCCCTCAAGCCCGACTGGGATCGACTTGCTGCCGGGGAGAAGCAGGACGGGGTATTCCGGGGGTACGCGTGGAACACGCTTTGGCTGAAACATATTGCGCCGGAGGCCGTTCCCCACGTGCTCAAGATGACGAACGAGCGCGGCGAAGTCGTGGGGATCGCCCCTCTCTGCGAGCGGGGCTACGAGGACCGTTTCTTCCGCGTGCGGTCCCTCGGTTTCACGGGTCGGGAAGTGGTTTGCGGGGACTGCCTGGACATCCTGGCCGCGACCGGGTACGAGGAGGAGGTCCGCGAGCGGATGCTCGAGCATATCGAGCGGATGCTGGGCCATATCTCCCTGGTCGTGCTGGGGGAGTGCCTGCGGGATTCCCCCACCGTGGCCAGGCTGGACGAGTGGGTACGGGCAAAGGGATGGCGGGCGCAGTGGCAGGAAGAGCGTGTCGTCCCCTACATCGAGTTGCCTTCGTCCTTTGCCGAGTATCGGCAAAGGATTTCCCGGAACACGAGGGAAAACCTGCGGCGAAAAGGACGGCAACTGCTCAAGGCCGCAGGCTGCAGTCTGGTTCGGCTGAGGGGCCCGGACGAGGTGCTGCCGCAGCTCCCCCATTTTTTCCGGCTCCACGAGGCGCGCTGGAAGAGTGTGGGCCGGAAGGGGGTCTTCGCCCAGCCGGGGTTCCGCGAGTTCCTGCGCGCCTTTGTCGCCGAAGCGCACCCTCAGACCGTCTCCGAACTCTACATGATCCAGAGCGGCGACCGGCCGGTGGCGGCGACCCTTTTTTTCCGCTCGGGAGAAGCGGTCCTCTACTACCAGAGCGGGTGGGATCCGGCCTCCCCGGAAGCCCGGCTGAGTCCGGGTTTTGTGCTGCACGGGCAGGCCATCGCCGACGCGATTTCGGAGGGGTACCGCTATTTCGAGTTTTTGCGGGGTGACGAGTCCTACAAGAAGAAGTTCACGACAACCGCCAAGCGAACGACTACGCTCGTGCTGGCCGGGCGCGGTCTCAAGCCGAGGGCGTACCTTGCGGCAATGCGCGCCAAGGAGTGGGGCAAGTCGCTGCATGCGCGAATCATGCCCGGCGGGAAACGGGAATAGGAGAGCGGGACCATGCGCCTTCCCATCGAATCGGTCCGCAAGATCGGCGAGAAACGCAAATACGGCCTTCTCATGAAGTTTGCTCTCGATCGAATGGCCATGTTGGGGGTGGAGGCCAAGCCCTTCTACCTCGTGGAAGAGAGGCTGTGGGAAGACCTGGCCCCCGACTTCGAGAGGGGATTCGAGGCCTTTGCAACCCGGCTGCTCGGGCCGGAAGAGATGGAGGATATCGCCGGCATTCCGGGATACGGTTTCTCGAAGGGCGAGCTGGTCGAACGCCTCGAGAGGGGTTGCCTGTGTTTCGGCGTCCGGGATCAGGAGACCCTCGCCGCGTTTACCTGGGCTGATCCGTCGGAATGCGTGGAACCCTGGTGCAGATTTCCGCTGAAAGAGAACGAGGCCTACCTGTTCGACGCCTACACGCGAAAGGAGTACAGGGGGAGGGGCCTTGCCGCCTTCATGCGGTACGACTGCTACCGGGCGTTGAACCGGCTGGGAAAAGACACCTACTACAGTATTTCCGAGGCCTTCAACGCGCCGTCGCTCCGGTTCAAGGCCCGACTACGGGCCCGGTTGCTGAGCCTGTGGCTGACGGTTGGGCTTTTCGGAAGATATCGCTGGGTGTGGAAACTCAAGGAGTTGGGGGCGTTCCCGGGGACGGACCCCTAGCTGCACAGGTAGTAAACCAGCTCCTTGGTCATGGCTACCAGGTCTTCCACATAGACGAATTCGTCCGCTGCGTGAGCCAGGATGTTGCCGGCCCGGATGAGCCCGAAGCTGGCCACCTCGAGCTTCTGCGGACGCAGCGCCTCGGCCACGAAGCCCAGGTCGGTAGACCCGCTGATCCCGCCGTAGATGAATTCCTCATACCCTTTGACCGCCTTCTTGGCGGCGCGGGCGCGCTTCGCCGCGGGCGTTTCCGGGTCCACCTCGAGGGGCGGGTAGGAGTGGACGACACGCATGGTAAGGTCGAGCAGCTTGGACGCCTTCTTTCCCGCCGCTACCGCCTCTTCGATTTCCGCGATGACATCCTCATAGACTTCATCGATGATGTAGCGCCGGTTGATGATCAGTTCGCAGTCCCCCGGTACGATATTCTCCTTCGTGCCGCCGCGGATGATGTTGAGGTTGAACATGGGGGTCATCTTGTCATAGGGGTTTCCCGGAAAAGGAAACGCGGGGATCCGGGAAAGACGCTTTTCCACATCTCTTTTCAGATCGATCAACCGGTTCAGCACCGGCATCAGCTCTTCGATCGGGTTGATCCCGAGATAGTTCATGCCGGAATGGCAGCTCTTCCCGTATGCCTTGAGATCGATCCGGATCGCGCCCGCCGCCCCGATGGTGCAGATGGGCTCCATGGCGCCCAGCTCGAGCCACAGCAGGTGGTTCGAAACGTATCCCTCCTCGGCCAGGTAGCGGACCCCGGGATAGACCCCGATCTCCTCGTCCGTGCACAGCAGGCAGTTCACGGAGTACTTCGGGTCGAGCCCCAGGTCGGAGATCACCTTCACGGCCCCCAGAAAGCAGGCGATCGAGCCCTTCATATCCACCGTACCGCGGCCGTAGAGCTTGCCGTCCACGACCTCGCCGCCGAAGGGGTCCCGGGTCCAGGGCTCGTCGATCGGGACGACGTCCATGTGGGCATAGGCGGATGCCTTGGGCCTGTCATTCTTCAGGGTGGCAACCAGGTTGACCCGTTCCCCGTGCAGGTCCCAGGGCATTTGTTTGACCCGGTCTTCCGGGACGACCACCCTTTCCGTCTCGAGCCCGAACCGGTTGAACTCCGGCTCCACGATAGCGATGAGCTTCCCGTAGTTTTCCCCCGGGGGGATGGATGTATCCACCGCGATGATCTTCCGGAGGATGTCGACGATGTACTCTTCGTTCTTCTCCACCTCGGCAAAGGCCTTTTCCTGGTTCATCTCTTTCTCCGTGTCTCCTAGCGGGTGTTCACCCGAACATCTCCTTGATGGTACTTCTGTAGCCTTCGAGCCTTTCTTCATCCAGCTCGATACCGATGCCGGGCCTTTCAGGCGGGATCAGATACCCGTCCTCCCATTCAAAGGGTTCCTTGACGAATGTATCGAAGAAGTGCCTCGACTTGTAAATGCTTTCCTGGATGAGGAAGTTGGGGACGTTCGCATCGATCTGCAGGGCCGCCGCCGTAATGATCGGGCCTCCCCAGACATGGGGGGCCATCAACACATAGTTGGCTTCCGCCAGGGTGGCGATCTTCTTGCAGGCCGTGATGCCGCCGCAGCTTCCGAGATCGGGCTGGGCGACGGCGCACGCGCCCGCCTCGAAGAGCTTCTGAAAATCATGGATGGTAACGAGCCGTTCGCCCGTGGCGATGGGGATGGAGGTGCTCCGGGCGATCTTTCCCATTTCCTTGAAGTTTTCCGGAGGGCAGGGCTCTTCCAGCCACAAGGGATCGAATTTCTCGAATCTCCTGGCAAGACGAATGGCGCAGGCCGGCGTCATCTGCCCGTGGGTGCCGATGCAGATGTCCGCCCGGGCGCCGACCGCTTCGCGGATGGCCCCGATCGCTCGTTCCGCATGATCATACTCGGCCTGGGTAATCTCCCAAGGCGGTTGAGGAAGTTGTCCGGGCAATGCCATGTGGAGGGGATCGAGCTTTACGCCGGTAAATCCTTCTTCCACCCGTCTGACGGCGATTTCGGCAATCTTGTCCGGATTCTCGGCCCAGTCCGCGGTCGCTTCCAGCAGATTCCCTGACTCATCGAGGTTGAAGAGGTACGTGTAGGTTCGGATCTTGTCCCGGTATCTTCCGCCCAGCAGATCGTAAACGGGCGCGTTGTAGTACTTTCCGCAGATGTCCCACAGCGCGATGTCGAAGGCGCTGATCAATCCCACGGTGATGTAGTCGGGATGCTGCGCCGTCAGACCGGTGTACAGGATGTTGTAGAGAGGCTCCCTGTCGATCGGGTTCCGGTCTTTGAGGTAGGCATTGAAAATGTTTTCCACCATCTTTGCGTAGCCCGCCTCGAGGCCGTAAAGGCTCCAGAGAACGGCGGTTTCCCCCCAGCCCGCGATCCCCTCATCGGTTTCGAGCTTGAGAAAGAACCAGAGGAAGCCGCCCAGGTTGGGCG
>WFRX01000430.1 GCA_015486285.1 bacterium | reverse complement strand
GGCTGGAGAATGACGGGTTTCGCCGGTTTCTTGTCTCTCCGGGCCCGACAATACACGCGCCCATAGCTCAGCTGGATAGAGCGTCGGACTACGAATCCGAAGGTCACAGGTTCGAATCCTGTTGGGCGTACCAGATAAATCAAGGACTTAGGCCGGTTGGCTTGAGTCCTTTTTTGTTTTTACGTGAAACCTTCGTCCGGCAGGCCAACATAGACCTGCTCGAACCTCTCGCAGTGATCCCGCACGCATGAGTAGTTTAGGGTGAGATCATGATCATTTCCTCAGCTGCGGCCGAAGCGCCAAGGAACACTCATTAAGAGCCTTCATTCTTCCGATATTACACGAGAGACACGAAAGACCAACGGTCCCGGCTCCCGCCTCTGGGCGAATCCGGCAATCTGTCTCCGGCGCTTCGCCTCGTCGGAAAAGGCGGGACTCTGTTTTGTCGGCCGAACAATAGAGATCCATGAAATCAGACTCGGACAAAGATGCGTAGCATGTTTAGCAGGGTGGCGTCGCCGGAGGACGGTGTGAGGATGAATCCCCTCACCCTTTCTTTCCAGGGGGAATTGGAGAGGACCTTCCAGGAACAGTATCACACCGATACGCTGCAGCAAGTCCGTGTTGCGCTTCTGGGTGGCATCTTCCTGTACTCGGTCTTCGGTATCCTCGACTCCTATCTTCTCCCCGAGGCCAAGACCGAGCTGTGGACGATCCGGTTCGGCATATTTGTTCCGGTGGCGGCGGCCGCGTTCCTTTTTTCCTACACACGGTACGCAAAGCGATACATGCAGGCGGCCCTCTTTCTGACCATTATGGTCGCCGGCTTGGGCATCACGGCCATGACCGTAATCGCCAACTCCAACGGGTACTCCACCTATTACGCAGGGCTGATCCTCGTCCAAATCTATCTCTATACCTTCATTCGCCTGCGATTCGTTCCGGCAACGCTGGCAGGATGGCTCATCGTGGGCGCCTATGAGATCGCGGCCTTCTGGCTGAGTCAGACGCCCCTGGTGGTCGTCATCAACAACAATTTCTTCTTTCTCTCGGCAAATGCCCTGGGCATGGCCGCCTGTTACTCCATGGAGTTCTATACCCGGAAAGACTTCCTGCAGTCCCGTCAGTTGGAGGAGGAACAGGCGTCCCTTCGTCAGGAGATCGCCGACCGCAAGAGAGCGGAGGCCAAGCTCAGGGAGAATCAGGAACGTTTCGAGCGCTTCGCTTCTTCGATTACGGACATTGCCTACCGATACGACGTAAAAAGAGATCGCTTCGACTTCATTTCGCCGTCCATCGAGAATCACACGGGCTATTCCTTCGACAGCATTCGAAGCCATCCGATCCAGTCCGTCCTGAAAATGATTCACCCGGAAGATGTGACGCCCTTCCTCGAAAAGATTCGACATCACGTGGAAAAGGGCCCGGGAGCAGGCCCGCTCGTTGTGGAATTCCGCGTGACGACAAAGGATGGCAACGTGATCTGGGTCAGCGACAACATGCACTTCGAATTCTCCCCGGACGGGCGGACGAGCTGCGTGAACGGGGTCATTCGGAACGTCACGGGACCGAAGCGCCTCGAGGCGGAACTGAAGCGGGCCAAGGAGGCCGCCGAAGACGCAGCCGCGGCGAAAAGCATGTTTCTCGCAAATATGAGCCATGAAATCCGTACTCCCTTGAACGGCGTCATCGGCATGATTCAGCTGCTCATGGACACACGCCTCGACCCGGAGCAGCGCGACTATGTGAAAACAGCCGGCATCTCCGCGGATTCGCTCCTCGCGCTCATCAACAACATTCTCGACTTCTCCAAGATCGAGGCCGGAAAGCTCGAACTTGAGGTCGTGGCCTTCGATTTACGGGAATGCCTTGAGAAGATTGTGGAAATGCTTGCACAAAAGGCGCATAAAAAGGGATTGGAACTGGCTCTGTTCATGCCCCTCCAACTCCCCACCCACGTCCGAGGGGATCCCGGCCGACTGGGGCAGGTGCTGCTCAACCTGCTCAGCAACGCCGTCAAGTTCACCGAACAGGGTGAGGTCGTCCTGCGCGTTGGGATCGACGCTGTCTCACAGACGCATCAGATCATGCGTTTCGATGTCATCGATACGGGTATCGGCATCCCGGAGGAGAGCCTGCTCCATATCTTCGATTCCTTTTCTCAGGTGGATGCCTCGACCACTCGCAAGCACGGTGGCACCGGATTGGGGCTTGCCATCACCCGCAGGCTCGTTGAGGCCATGGGCGGCCGGATCCGCGTGAAGAGCCGGACAGGCAAGGGCACGGTCTTTTCGTTTACTTGCGTCTTTGAAAGGCAGCAGGAGGCCCTTGCAACCGGGGAGTCGATCGCCTTCGAGGAGGCACTCGACCTCCGGGTACTGATTGCCGATGAAAACGCCAGCAGCCGGCGGGTACTCCGAGACTTGCTCGAGGCATGGGGGGCCCGGACCGGGGAGGCGAGCGACGCCCGACAGGCCCTCGAGATGATCCAAGAGGCCTCCATGTCTCCGGATCCCTTCAGAATCACCCTCGTAAACCTGGAAATGCCGGGCATGGAAAGAGACGGGTTCGCTCGACGCATCCGGTCGGACCCGGGGACGCCGGAAACTTCACTCATCCTGCTGACGCCGCTCCCGAAAAGGGCGGAGGCGGCCCGCATGCTGAAGGCGGGATTTGACGCGTACTTGACCAAGCCCGTGAGAGCATCGGCTCTTCGCATGGCGATCACAAGGGCCTTGAACGTACGCCGGGCCGCCGCCTCCCCGGAAGAGGCTACACACCTTAGCGGTCGCGCCGTGGGTGGAAAAAGGCACTCCCCGTGCAAGATCCTTGTGGTGGAAGACAATTCCACCAACCAGAAGGTAGCCGTTCGCATGCTCGAAAACGCAGGTTGCCGGTGCGACGTCGCAGCCGACGGCGGCGAGGCCGTGGAAGCGGTTTCCCGCTCTGATTATGACCTGGTGTTCATGGACTGCCAGATGCCCGTGATGGACGGATACGAAGCAACCGCGGAAATCCGAAAGCGGGAAGGAGAACAACGTCACACGCCGGTTATCGCCATGACGGCCAGCGCCCTCAAGGGGGACCGGGAACGATGCCTCGATGCCGGCATGGACGATTACCTTTGCAAGCCTATCGACAATGCGGACCTGCACAGAATTCTCGAGAAATACCTCCCCCAGGAATCAATCTCGTCCCGGACGTTTGCCGATGTCGAAATCCGGCCTGAGGATCTCACGGGTTCCACCGCCTGACGTGGGAATCCCTTGATCACCGCCCACACAAGACGGTCAGGGCATGCTCTCTGGCTCACCGATCTCGGCGCCCTTTGCAGGCAGGCAAGCCATTTGTTCCCGTCGCTGCAAGCGGAAACGGGCCTGTTCAAGGCCCGTCTTTTCCGATAAACTGCCTTCTCATAACACTCGATTTCTTTAACGGAGGGATATCCAAAGGGCATGACCGTCTCGGATATCGAGGTCTCCGCCGTCATCCCGGCTTACAATGAGGCCGGGCGGATCGAGGACATCGTCAGGGGCGCCGCTCCTTACGCCGATGAGGTCCTGGTGATCGACGACGGCAGTACGGACGATACCGCCCGCGCTGCCGAAACTGCGGGCGCCAGGGTTTTTCGGCAAGGCCGGGGCGGCTATATCGCGGCCGTCAAACGAGGGTTCCGCGAAGCGGCAGGCCGGGTCGTGGTGACCCTCGACGGCGACGGCGAGCACCGGCCGGACGATATTCCCAGGCTCGCCGGGCCCATCCTTCGCGATGAAGCGGACCTTGTCCTGGGAAGACGAAGGAAAATCGCGCGCCTTTCTGAGAGACTCATAAGCCGCCTTTGCCGGCTTCGCCTGCCGGTGCACGACACCGGCACAGGTCTTCGCGCCATGCGAAGAGACCTGGCGCTCAGGTTGACACTTCCGGGAAGGTGTATCTGCGGCACCTCGGTGCTCGAGGCCCGGGCCCTGGGGGCCCGCATCGCGGAAGTCCCCATCTGTCTGAACCGGACCGACAAACCCCGGCGTATCGCTTGGGGGCACGTCCCGCAGGTTTTTCACGTCATCAAGATGCTGCTGCAGGGCTGACGGCCCATGTGCAACGGGTCGTAAGCCGGCCGTAGAAAAACTCCTTGACAGCACCGGCCCCGGGCAATACTTTTAGGAGGCTGTTGAAAAAGTCCCATCTGCGGCGTTCGGCTGCATCCCTCGTCATTCAACGTACAGAAAGTACGCTTCATTCCTCGGGATCTTGCCTGCCTTGCATCTGGAACTTTTTGAACAGCCTCCAAGAGCCGCTTTTTCAGCGGGCTTTTAGCCGGCGAGGGAAACCAAGACGTTTCGTAGCAACGAGCGGGGTATGGATGATCCCCGGACCTGGTGTGGAAAGGGCAGAGTCGTGGCCAAACGATTGTCCGTCGTCGATGTTGACCGCTGTGTCGGTTGTCAGGCCTGCATGTTTGCCTGCGTACGGCGCCTGGGTCAGGGCGGGTTGAGAGGCTCGCGTATCCGCGTTGCCTCTGCCGGTGGCATGCGGAAAGGGTTCGTGGTCATCGTTTGCCGGGCATGTCCCGATCCGCCGTGCGCCCATGTCTGTCCCGAAGACGCGCTGGTGCGCCGGGAGGGCGGCGGCGTCCGTCTGAAATCCGAGCGCTGTATCGGCTGCGGGAACTGCGTCCGGGCCTGCCCTTTTGGTGCCATCGAATGGGACGATGAGCAAGAAAAGCCGCTGATCTGCGTTTACTGCGGCTACTGTGCGGAATACTGTCCCTACGAGGTAATCGAATTGGAAGAAATCGGTCCTTCCAAAGACGATGCCGCAGAGGCCGGGATCACCTTGGGGGATCCCCGCTTTCGCGGGGATGACGGCAAATAGGTATTTGCGACACCATCCATCGAACGAAGGGGTTTCTCCATGCTGGAAGGCGATCCTCTGAGCCGCATTCTCTTTATCGATCTCGCCCGGCGGAGCCATTGGGTGGAAACCCGGCCGGAGCTTTTCGAGGAGGCCCTGGGAGGGGCGGGAATCGGTATCCGCTTGTTGGAGGAGGAATGCCCGCAGGGGGCCGACCCCCTGGGCCCGGAGAACCCGATCATCTTTTCGGTTGGGCCGTTGGTCGGGCTGTTCCCCGTCGCTTCCAAGACCGTAGCCATGTTCAAGTCGCCCCATAACGGCGAATTGGGCGAGAGCCACGCCGGAGGCCGAAGCGCCGTGGCCATCCGCATGGCCGGTTACGGCGCCATCGTCATCCGGGGTGCAAGCACCAAGCCCGTCTATCTCGTCATAGAGGGCGACAAGGTGCGGTTCCGTGATGCCTCGGCCCTGTGGGGGATGCGCAGCGGCTACACAGCCGGCACGGTCCTGCGAAGGCGGGAGAAGGGCAGCGGGATGCGGACCATCATGCGCATCGGTCGGGCCGGCGAACAGCAGGTGAGCTATGCCTGCGTGATTACGGAGACGTACCGCCACTTCGGCCGGCTGGGTCTGGGGGCGGTCTTCGGGAGCAAACAGCTCAAGGCGATCGTCATCAGCGGAAAACGGAACCTGCCGGTATCGGATCGCAAGGCATACCGTGACGCATACGACGCCATCTTCCAGGCGGCAACGGAATCCGAGCTGATGAAAAAGTACCACCAGCTGGGAACGCCCATGAACGTCCTGCCCTTAAACACGATGGGCGCCCTGCCCACACGGAACCTGCAATCGGCTCGTTTCGAGGGGGCCGAGGAGATTTCGGGAGAAAGGCTGGCCGCCGACTACCTGGGGCGCAGGGTGGCGTGCACCCACTGTCCGGTCGCCTGTATCCATCTCGCGGCACTCCGTATCCCCTACCCCCACGACCCCTACTTCTATAAGACCCTCATGCTGGGCTACGACCACGAACTCATTTACGCCACGGGAAGCATGCTCGGCCTCACGGACGTGCCCGGCATGCTCCGGCTCCTGGACGAAATCGAGATCCAGGGGCTCGACGCGATGAGCACGGGTGTGGTGCTGGCCTGGGCCACCGAGGCAATGCAGCGAGGGCTTGTGACCATGGCGGAAACAGCCGGCCTGCCCCTGGCCTTCGGCGATGCCGACGCCTACATCGAGGCCGCAAGACGTATCGTGCTCCAGCCCACCGAATTCTACCGTGCATTGGCTCGGGGTGTGGAATATGCCTCATCCGTCTATGGCGGGGCGGACTTCGCGCTGGCCTTCGGCGGCAATGAGATGCCCGGCTACCATACCGGCCCTGCCTGTCACCTCGGCTACCTGACCGGGGCGCGCCACAGCCACCTCGACAGTGCCGGGTATGGCCTGGATCAGGGAGCCGTCAAGAAAGGCGAGCCGCTGGCCCCGGAGAAGGTTGCAGAAGCACTGATCGCCGAAGAACGTTGGCGGCAGGTGCTCGCCAGCCTGGTGGTCTGTTTTTTCGCGCGAGGAGTTTACGACCCTGAGACGGTGCGTAAGGCGCTTGCCATCGCCGGCATGGAATGGACCCGGGCCGATCTGGAGGATCTCGGCCGTAAAACGCTCCGGCGAAAATATGCCTTCAAGGGGCGAGAAGGCTTCGACCTGGAAAAAGTGCGCATCCCGGCCCGCATCATGCAAACGCCTTCCCCCGCCGGCCCCTTTGATGAGAAGTTCCTTCGAGAGGCGATTCGACGTTACGGAGAGCTGGTGTAACCATGTAAGAGGCGTGCGTTCCCACCCGCCCGTAAGACGTATCATTTCTCTGGTCAAACCAGGGCGGCACTATGCCGGCGAGCCGCCCGGGGGAGGTCGATTTCCCTTGAAAAACAACTTCCTTTCGCTGAAGACCAGTTCAGCCGCCAAGACACACACGTAAAAGGTACCTATCCAGGCCATTGCCCTTCGGTCTGTTTTGTACAGATAGGCGGACAACACCGCCCACGATGCCAGGGACAACACCAGGCCCGTCATCGGCATGACAACGTTTATGCGGATCCGGGTTCTCAGCCTGAGGGCCGACAGGTTGATGGCCGCGAAGATCAGCAGGAAGGTAGAGCTGGCAAAGGATGAAATGATGGTCAAGTCGGTCGTATTTACAAAGAGAAGGGTTAGGACCGTTATGACGATCAAGCTCATGTAAGGGATATCCTTTGTTCGCTCCTTATGTGAAAAGACCTTCGGAAGGTCCGCTTCCTGCGCCATCACCATTCCAAGCCGTGCGGTACCGAAGAGCGTCGCATTAATGGCGGACGCGGTGGAAAGCAGTGCGCCCAGAGAGATCAGCATAAATCCCGATTTCCCCAAGAATGGCCTCGCAGCCACTGCGAGGGCATACTCCTTGTAACGGCTGATCTGCTCCGGCATCAGATTGCCCACAGCGACCAAAGAAACGAGAATGTAGATGCCCGTGGCAACGGCAATCGATATCATGATCCCTCGGCCAAGATCCCGGTGAGGGTTTTCCATTTCATTGACCGAATTGGGGATCAGTTCGAATCCCTCGTAGGCTACGAAAATGAGAGCCGTTCCCATCAGAACACCCGTTGCGCCCAGGTTGAAAAAAGGCAGAATGTGATCCGCCCTGATGTAAAAGAGCCCGATGGCCGCAAAGAGCGAGAGGATCAGGACCTTGACCATGACAATCACGTCTTCGCTCTTTCCAGCCGCCTTGATCCCGTAAAGGTTAATCCCAGCGAAGAGAAGAAGCACCAGGCTCTCCAGAAGATGCTGCATGGCATGACCATAGGCGTCTTGGCCGAACATGGCCGCCCCATAGACACCGAAGGTGTAAGCATACAGAGCCAGAGTCCCGATATAGCCGGTGATCAGCATCCAACCACCGATCCCCGCCACGTTCCTGTGCCTGAAGGCGTGCTCCAGATAGGTAAAGCTGCCCCCGTCAGAGTGGTAGTTGAGTCCCAGCTTCGCGTAGGAAAATCCTGTCAAGAGGGCAATGACACCGCCAAGGCCGAAAGCGATGGGCGCCGCATGGCCTGCCAAGGCTACCGACAGCCCGAGAACGGAGAAGATACCGCCACCCACCATCCCGCCCACACCCATGGCAATGAGTTCTTTAAGGCCAAGCTTTTCACCCGTAGACGCCTGTTGGTTCACTGCCGCCCCGCATAGATGAGATTCAAGATCCCATCTTCCGTATTCTCTGACCCTTCATTTCAGGCTACGCCCTGATTTTCCACCAGCCGCTCAATTGATAAACCGTTCCCGGTTCAGCTCCCGGGTAGAACTCATTTTCAGGCGCATAGAACACCAGTGCGACTTCCTTGAGGTCGTCCGCAAGGTCCACCTGATACGAAAGCGTTCCCACCTCTTCGAGGAGTGAAAACAGGTCCCTGGATGCCGACTTACGAATCCTGTAGTGCCTTTCCAAAAACTCTCGGATCGTTCTCCTCCCTTGCCCGTACCCTTCCTCCAATCGGTCGCCGAATTCCTCCAGCAATGCCTGTCCCACGGCGGCTAAAGAGTGGCCACGCGAGAGATCGCGACAGAGGTCCTCGTTCAAGTCGTCTATAAGAACTCGCACCTTGGCGATGAGTTCCTCGATCTTTCCGAGGCCCTCTTGGATAGAAGCTCTTTCTGCTTTCAGTAAGGGCAGTTCCCTGCCTACATACTCACGATCCATATCGAGATAATTTTCTGTTTTCTTGCTCCAAAGCTTTACAAACCGTTTTTCCCAGTCCACCAATTTTGCTTCCACGTGCGTCCACATTCTAAGCACCTCCTTCGGATATCTTGGAAAGAGTGGAAGCAAGCTCTTCTTGTTTTTCAATCAGGGCTTCAAGCCGGTGCAGGTAGTCGCGCATCCTGTCCCTCTCCGCTTCCAACCGCTGCATTTCTTTTCTGAGGGCGCCCTTCTCCTTCTTAAGGCGGGCCTCCATGATGCGTTTATCATGCTCCACCAGCCAGCCGGCAAATCCTTCCAGCGTCTTCACGGGTAACCTCCATGGCAATTGTCTCGTATCGGTAAGTGTCCCACGATCTCGTCGGGTTCGCTCTTCCTTGCCCAAGGCCTTCTATCGAAGAGCGCGAAGCCGAACAAGTGGCATTCCCAAGTCAGGGGGCCTTCTTACCCCCCTCCGGCCCGGATACAGGTTCGGCGGCGGAGGCCGGCTCGGCCGGGGCCGCCACGCGGTCGGACCCATAGGCGGGATGGTAGGGGCCGATCAACATGGGAAGCCACTTGACCGCCCCCCGGCTCGACCCGGCGCTCTTCCCGTAGATCGCCATTCGATTCGCCTGGCGGGCGAGGGGAAGATAGTTCGGGCTTGCCTTGGTGATCGCCGCCTCCACCACATCCGCAATCAGGCCGGCAAGACCGCCCCCGGCGGAGACATCCGGATCATACCGGATCGTTTCCGCGCTTTTCCAGAGCGTTTCTCCACTCTTGGCGCTGCGCAGCTCGTACACGAAACCCACAACCACCGTGGTCGTCAGCACCACGTACTTGGCCTCCCAGTCCGTAATCGTTACGTAGAGCACCGCGTCCGCGCCGAACAGTTTCCCGAGCTTGACCGGATCCGCAGTATGTACCAGGCCCGGATCGGCCAGCCCCGCATCCGCAAGCAGCTCCTTGGTCAGATTCACGGGGAACACGTAATACCCTCGCTCGGCGAGCGGAACGGTCACCGTGGCAAGAAAATAGTCGGCGGCCCCCACCTCGGGGGAATTATTCAACACGGGCACGACAAGGATGGAATGCGGGTCCTCTTCCATGAAGAGGCTGTATTTCGGAGGCGTCGCCTTGGGAACGCAGGCGCCGAGAAAGAGGCACAGGGCCAGGGCCGCCTGTACCCGGAACGCGCTGCGGGGAGGCGTCTTCACGATCTCAGTCCTCCGCCGCCGGTTGGGGCGTTTCCGACGGCGCCTCTTCCCCAGCGGCATCCCGGCTCGCCTTGAGCTTTTCCACGTTGGTGATCAGGGTGTTCATCAGGACATACGACTCGGGCCAGGCCTCACGCTCTTTCTTGAAGAAGGCGGCGGCTTCCTCGAACCTGCCCTCTTTGTAAAGGCTGTAACCGTACTCGGCATAGATCCCCGGCGGCACTATCCGGCCCGCTTTTTCGCATCTCTGGATGATCAAACGCAGCGCCTCCTGGTATTCCTTCGCCTTCTCCGGATGTTTGTACATCCTGTACAGGCTGTCTTCGTAGTGCCCCCACTGATAGAGGGATTTCTGCGTGGCACAGCCTGCGCAAAGGGCCCAGACCGCCAAAATCCAGACAGAGGCTCTCATGGTGACGGCGCGCTCACCGTGAGGGTCTTGATGGTGCCGGCGCTCAGAAAAACATCCTGCCGAAGAAGAACCCTTCCGTTGTCGATTACCTCCACCACATGTCGTCCGGGCAGCACGCCAAGCGAATGCTTTCCGGAATAGTCGGCGGCCATCCCGGCATCGAGACCGTCTATGCGTACGCCCGCTGTCTTCGGGGCACCCTTGAAAACGAGCGCCGCATTCTCTTCCGTCGTCCGTACGCTCGTCTTGGGGTAAGAACACGCCGTCGCGAATACGAACGAAACGATCAACAGGACGGCAGGCAGGACCCTGTGCAGGTTCACGTTTTCACTCCTTGCCTTCCACAACATAGAGTTTGTTCAAATCCTCTCCGGCAAAAGAGCCGGCGATAAGAACGCACACGGAGCCTTCGTTGGCCTCATTGTCCCCGAATTGCGAACGGACGCGGAGCCTCGCAATCTCGGTGCCCGGCAGCTCGATGGGAAGACCGGTCTGCCTGGACACGACTGTTTTCCCGGCCCGCATCACCACCAGTTCATCGCCGACCTTGAGCCCCTGGCGAGGCCCTCCGCTCACATAGACCGCATCCCCGTCCACATCGAGCAGGTAGGTGCGCCACGGACGGGCATCGAGTTTCCGGATCACCTCATCGAGCACGTCTCCGATGGCGGCGGTAATCGCCTTCTCGTTCAGCGTAGCGTCGTACTCGGCCCGCGAACCGAATCCCGCGATCTCGCCCGTTTCCGTGACCGCTTCGCCGACTCCGTCCGCGGCAAAAAAGACCCGCCCTGTCGACACGTCGACGAGCCGGAGGTTCACGACGGCCCTGACCCTCTGCCGCTTGGTCGAACTCAGGAAGCCGCTCTTGCCTTCCGTTGCCCGTCCGAACTCGGTGATGGAGCCCAGGATCAGTGTATCCACACCCACCAGCTTGCCGCCGCCCGAGATCTTCTGCTCCCGCTCGAGCTTGGTCATGTCCGGCCGCTCGAAGATCAGGAACCGGTTCGAGTTCTCGAGCATGGTCGCCAGAATGTCGGAGGCCTGCTTACCGAGGGGGTCCAGGTCCGTATCCAGCAGGATCCCACGTCCGTAGGTCGATTCATTGCTGAAGCGCCCCACGGCCACCTTTCGCTTGTAAATCTTCTCCGTGGGCGTGACGGCCGCTTTCTGGGCCTCGCGCTGCTGCTCTACCGGCACCGCCATGGGGGTCGGTTCGGGAGGCTTTTCCACCGTTGCACAACCGGAGCAAAACACGGCAAGCAGGCTCCACGCAAGTATCCAAGACAGGCAGAGACGGTTCATGAAGTTGTCGGCCCTCCAAAGGCTGTTCCGGTAATTCGTCTCACAGCATTCCGGCCCTATACAAGAAGTAGCATATCGCGGCAAAGCGAGCATTGTCAATCTGAAAACAGTGTTTCATCCGCGTCCTTCCGATATGTGACCCCCATTTCTTTTCCAGCGGAAAATTTGGTATAAGGGGCCTATGAAACCCGTGCTCCGCCTGTTGTACCAACCCTACAAATGGCTCGTAGTGATCCCTTTTCTGACGGTCTCCACGCTCATCC
>WFRX01000429.1 GCA_015486285.1 bacterium | reverse complement strand
GTGCGATGGATACGAGCAGCACCTTGCGGTGGGGCTGCACGTATCGGCCGAGATAGCGGATCGTGGCTCGGAGGTCCTCTTCCATGTCCCCTTCTCACTTGCCTGTGCAGTGATTCCCGCGGGAGCAGGAATCCCTTGCGGCTCTCCTATCCCTCATTTCCATCACTCACAGTCATTCCCTCAAAGGCGGTATTCCCCGGGCATCCCGCCCCGGTCTTTTCGCACACCCTGGACATTGCGAGGGCACGACAGCGCCCGCGGCAATCCCCCGGCTCAGTGGGTAGCAGCGCAAGCGGGAATCCCTTAGCCTTACTCAGCGAAAGGGATCCCCGCGTCCGCGGGGATGACGTCGTCCTTGGCATGATGGGGTCCTTGGCATGACGGGCCTCCTTGGCATGACGGCGTTCTTGCATCGACGGCATTCTCCTCTCCGCCCGGCACAACGCTCTTCTCCGTCCGACAGCGCGCTTGCAACGACGACCTTGCTCGGGCCGGCGGCGTTCCCGGCATCTCAGTCCTCTTTACGCGGCGGGGTGATCGAAATAACACATGTAGCCCTTTTCGCAGTAGGCGGGCGTGCCCCGGACGGAACGCGCGAACCCGGCCACCGCGTCCCGGGTGGCGCCGCTGCGCACCTCGTCCATAACGGCTCTCACAAGCTGGAGGCTCCTCATCTTCCGGTAGAAGGAGGCCTCCCTGCCCACGATCTTCACCGAGGCGATCCCCCAGTCTCGAAAATGCGCGAACCAGCACAGGCTGCACGGCCCGTTCGGCACTCCCGACTCCTCCATGGAGGAACCGCAGTTGTTCTGGTACCACAGGTATTCCCGGAGCGCTTTCCGGTGCCGGGCCATCTCGGCGGCGGAGATCTTTCCCCGGCCTCCGCCGGGCCGATGGGCCCGGACGTCCCAGTCCGTCAGGCAGAAGGGACTGCCCACTGCGTGGCTCGTCTGGCAGAGGCCTTCTTCGAAATAGCAGCCGTCGTTTACGGCGAAGATTTCGAACTCCAGGCGCCGGCCGATCCGGCCGTCGGTAACGATCCGCTCGACCTCGGAAATCCGGAGCTGTCGGGGCAGGATGATTCGCTTGACGCCCAGAGACGCGTAGAAGACGGCGGCACGGGAGTTGGTGCATGCGCCCAGGCTGCTCAGGTGGAGATCCGCCGTCGGGGGGTTCGCTTCGGCGAGGCGCGCGATGAGGTTCAGGTCACTCACGATCAGGCCGTCCACGCCGAGGTCTCCCGTGAGCCTTTGCGCCAGGTCCAAGAGGCGGCTCAAGGCGGCGGCGGGGTAGAACGGGGCATTCAGCGTGACGTGGACCGGGACCCTTGCGGCGTGCGCCCCAGCGACGATGCCTTGGAGTTCCTCCCAGGAGGGAATGTTGGCGCCCCGCGGGCTGCGCCGGTTCATCCACCAGGCGCCGCCGAAGGCGGCTTCCCACTCCGGGGTGTTCAACCCGCAGTAGAGTTCGTCAGCCCCGCACTCGAGGAGCATCTCGAGCTCGGCGACAGAGCTTATGGGCGCCGCGATTCGCACTCAGTCCCCCCTGGGGAGTCACCCCCATGTTCCATCTATATGGCACCGTGGGGGGCAGGTCGTCATTTTACATTTAGCGAAAATGCGCTTTCCCGTGTCTCCAGCGCCCACGCGGGTTTGCGTAAAATGTACAATGACGACCTGCCCCCAATTCATCCAATTCATTTCCTCTTTGCCCTTCGGCTCTCCTGCCCATACATCACTGGCAGTATCCGTCATTCCCGCCACGTACTGTCGTTCCCTCTATTGAAGGAGGTGTCAAGGGAGCGTTCTCCGTTCACCCGATTCTCTTGCATCGAAGAAAAAAGGAAAAAAGGGGACGCACCTATTTTTTTCATATGGCCAGCCCCTGGCAGACCAGGCGGACGTTCTCATAGGCCTCGTCCGTTGCGAGGCTCCGGAGCGCGGAGGGCGGGTACAGGTAGAAGACCGTGTTGCCGCCCTCGAAAAGCCGGAATTGGGATGCCGCGCCCCCCAGTTCCAGCAGAAGCCCGTTGCACGGCCTGCGGCACGCGTCGACGGGGCGAAACCTTCTCCCGGCCGGGGCCTCGAAGGACGCGATCCAGCACACCCTCCCCGTGGATATGCAACCGAAAGGAAAGTAGAGCGATGCGCCGAGGCCGGCCACGGTCTTCATGGCGACCTCCCCGTAGGGGAAAAGATCCCTTTCGAGGCGACCGACGCCGAGGGCCCTCATCTTCTGTTCGAATGGGGAAACATCGAAGGTGCACGCGGCGAGCAGCGCTTCCGCCTCCCCCGAGATGCCGGCGACGGACGGCGCATCCGCAAGCCGCGGATCCTTGAAGCCCTTGTTGAGGAGCCGTCCCGCCGCGACGGTCAGGCGGGGATGGCGCTCTCGCACGGCGGCCAGGAGTCCCCAGTCGTTGGCCACCACCTCGGCACCGGCATCCGGCGCCTGCGTTTCCAGAAGCCTGAAGAGCGACGCGCATCTCTCCAGGCCCTCGTCGGTTACGGGCGGGGTGAGCAGCGTGACCCGGCACCCGCTCGTATCGGCCGTCCGCATCAACGCCTCCAGGGCGGCCGCGTCCGGCATACGGTGGATGCAGAACTCGTCTCCCACGTAGAGGCGCTCCACGCGGTCGGGGATCGAACGCAACCAGGCCCGCACTTCGGGGTCCAGATCCCCGTAAAGGCCCAGCAGGAGGGCCGTGATCTGGTCCAGTTCTTTCAATTGGTCCGGGTGCCGGAGATGCACGGCCAGTTCCATGGGACTTTCCGTTCGTGATGGTCTACCGCCACCGGCGGGTGTCACACTGCGCGTCATCCCTCATTCCCTGCCTTCACAGGGACAGGCTCTGGCCTTCTCCCCTCGAAGGGAGAAACAACCGTCGGAGCGAGGGAGACTCTCCTGGTCACCCCACCGGTCATCCCCGCCACGTACTGTCGTTCCCTCTATTGAAGGAGGTGTCAAGGAAAAGTTCTCCGTACACCCGATTCTCTTGCATCGGGCGTCCCAACTCCGACCTTGTCGCACAACCCTGGACATTGCGAGGGCGCGATTGCGCCCGCGGCAATCCCCCGGCTCAGTGAGTCGTAGCGAAGGGGGAAAT
>WFRX01000428.1 GCA_015486285.1 bacterium | reverse complement strand
GATCGGCCCGTGGCCGGGCAGACGGCCTTCTCCGCCCATCTTGCCACCCGCTTGTCACTCCAGGCCTGAAGTTCCTCCATGCTGTTGATAACCACATTGTCTGGCCGGGTAGGGCAGGCAGATTGGCGGATTGTATGGACCGGTGATATAAGAGCGGACAAAAGAGCGAGGTAAGGAATTGACCGCGGAAAAATAACCAAGCTACACGAGGAGGCGGGCCCGAAGGTTTTAGGGGCCAGAGGGTCCCACCCCCTCGTGAGCCGGGCAGTGCGCGATTCAGATACCCTACGTTAACAGATTTCCCTCGATTTGGGAATACGAAAAATCGTTTCTGGCCAAGGAGATCGATTTTTTCTCCTACCTGGGGCCGGAATGCCCGATCTGTGGCTCTCGGAACTGCTACCGGCCGATGCAACCGTATTGGCGACAGGCCATCGAGTTGTATCCGTTTGAGAAGAGGCGTATTCCGATCGCCCGATTTCTGTGCAGGCGAAGGAGACGAACCTTCTCCCTGCTTCCCGAGCAGCTGATTCCCTATGTTCAGTACACGGTCGATGCGGTGGTACGCACGATCCTTCTGGTCTCGGAGCATCGCCGGAGGGGGCGGCGAGGGTTTCACGGAGCTTGTCTGGAGGTGGATGCGGACAGTTTGGTCACACCCTGGTTGATTGCCTGCTGGGTGGCCCTGGTTCTCAAGGGGCTCCGGCGCGCTCATGCGAACCTGCGGGCGCGCTATGATCTGTCGGGGATCCGGTCCACTGTGGGCGGCGACGCGCCGAGGGGGGAGCTGCAAATGTACCTCGTCGCCTTTGGGGCCTGGCCTCCGTCGGCAGGCCCCGAGGCCCTGGTCACGGTCGTGAAGAGCTACAGCCGCCAGAGTGGCGGGTTTCTGTTCGGCACCCCTTCCCAGCTGCGTGGGCCGCGTTTTCCGTAAGCCTTGTTTCTCTTTCTTCATCCTTGCCTTTTTCCCATTTCTTGGTTCCGTTCTCCCGGATCGTTCTGACAGGCTGGGTGAACCGGACCCGAAGGCGGATAGGAATACGTGCGTTTTGTCATCCCTTGCACACAGGATTGCTAACGCTTGTTTTTCTCGTGGGTTATTCAGGGGCCATCGACCACGGTCTTGCACGGAGCCAAGACCGAAACCCACAAACCGCAAGGAGGAGAGGCCATGGAGAAAGACATTCGTGAACAGATTGCCCTGGTCCGCTACGCGATCATCAGCCCCGTGCTGGCCGAGCCCGGCAGGGTGCAGAACGATTACTTCCGCGGGCAAGCGGAACGGGAGCATGAGTTTCCCCGGTATGGGCGCAGGAGGCTGAAGGTCTCTACGATGAAGGCCTGGCTGAGAAGGTACCGCAAGGAGGGCTTCGAGGGCTTGAAGCCCAAGATGCGCTCCGACGGCGGCCGGCCCCGCCGCCTGAAGCCCGAGATGCTCAAGGCCGCAGAGGTCAAAGCGAAGGCCTATCCGGCCTGGTCCGTTCAGAGACTTTATGAGGATCTTTGCAGCCAGGGCCTGCTGGGGGATCCCCCGGTGCACTACAACACCCTGCTGCGGGCGGTCAAGGCCCATGGGTGGCTTCCGGCCAGGGGCCGCACAGATGTGCGGAAAAGCTTCGAGACCGATCAAGTCAATGAGCTCTGGATTTGCGACTTCCTGCACGGGCCCCCGGTCCGCCACGGGACGCGCCCGGCCAAGGCGATCCTGTGTGCCGTCCTCGACGATCACTCCCGGATGATCGTGGGCCACGGCTGGAACCCCTCCGAGACGATCAGTACCCTGACGGTGGTCCTCAAGGAAGCCTTCCTGGCCTACGGGATTCCAAAACGCCTGTACGTCGATAACGGGCCGAGTTTTTCCTGTGACCTGCTGGCCCGAAGTTGTGCCCTGGCCGGCATCTCGCTGATCCACTCCAAGCCCTATGACTCCCCTTCCCGCGGAAAGGTGGAACGGTTCTTCCGCTCTGTGCGTGAGCGCTTCCTCAGCGGCCTGCACCCGCCCGTCAGCCTCCAGGAACTCCAGGAGGCCTTCGCCCTGTGGCTCCAAGATGATTATCATCACAAAATCCATCGGGGGATCGACCAAAGACCCATCGACCGGTACCAGGGCTCCGCAGGCCGTGTACAGATCCGAAGACTGGCCAAAGAAGAACTCGATGAAATTTTCCTGGTACGCCATGAACGGGTGGTCAATAACGATGCCACCATCAGCTTCAAGGGCTCCCTCTACGAGGTGCCGGCGGCCTATATCCGCCAGAGAATCGAGATCCGTCATCCGGTCGATGACCCCCAGGAACTCTACCTCTACGACAACGGGATCCGCGTGGGCAGGATCAAGCTCCTGGACAAAAAGGAGAATGCCCGTACGTTCCGGCCCCGGAAGGTGGCCACGCAACTGTCCTTCGCACGGGGGAGGGTGCTCAAATGAATGATCTTCTGGCCTGGTTCGGTTTGAAGCGCTTTCCCTTTGACAAGGACATCAAACCCAGCGAAGTGCTCAAGACCGAACCCTTGAAAGAGGCCTTCGCACGGTTCGACTATATCAAGCGCCGTGGCGGCATCCTGCTCTTGACCGGGGACCCCGGCGTGGGCAAGACCCTGGCCCTGAGAACCTACGTGGACGCACTCAATGGGAACCTCTTCCGTCCCCTGTACACACCGCTATCCACCTTGAGCCGCGCCGATCTGCTCTATCATCTCAATCGCCTCCTCGGCCTGCCGCCCCGGCTCTCCAAGAGTGCCATCTACTCGCAGATCCAGAAGGCGATCCTGGAATCCAAGGAACAGGCGGGTAAGACCGTGGTCCTGATCCTGGATGAAGCCCATCTGCTGCAAACCGGGCCCCTGGAGGAGTTGCGGCTGCTGACCAACTTCAAGATGGACTCCTATGACCCGTTCATCCTGATCCTGGCCGGTCAGTCCGACTTGAGAAGGGTCCTGGAATTTGCCGTCATGGAACCCTTCAACCAACGGATCGCCATGCGTTACCACCTGCCCCCCTTGAGTCTGGAGGCCACCCAAGAGTATGTCACCCATCATCTCAAGCTCGCCGGGGCCCCGGAGCCCCTGCTCGAGCCCCAGGCCCTGGAGGCGGTCCATGAGATTACCTTCGGGATCCCCAGGAAGATCGGCGCCGCCGTCGAGCAGGCCCTCACATACGCCCTGTTCGATCAGAAACGCTCCGTCACCGCGGAAATGGTGTTGAAGGTGAAGAATCTGGAAGGATAGGAATCATACCAAATGCCGGTGCCGGCAGCATGCCTGCCGGTCCGGCCTCTCCTGCCGGTTACTTTATCTCGATGAAAAAACCGCCCATCTCGAAAATCCTTTTGGGTAAAGAGTCCCGTAACAACCCTTCTCCGGTCTGTTTACCTCGTCAAATCCCCCTCAAATCTGCGAGGTAATCAACAGGAAGGCAATATCTGGACTTATCCCAGCTGCGTAGAAAGGCTAGCTATATGGTTCTGCTGAGAAAATGTGTACTTGTTATCGTAGTCCCT
>WFRX01000427.1 GCA_015486285.1 bacterium | reverse complement strand
CCGCCACCCCGGGGACCTTCCGAACGGCGTCTCCTACCTTCCGCCAATCCCGTATGCCTCCATCGAATCGGAGTACGAGCAAATGAGCGTTGACGCCGACGATCTTGTCTCGAAGGGCGCTCTCAAACCCGGAGGCGAATGACAGGGCCACCACGAGGGCCATGACCCCCACCAGGATGCCTCCCACGGTAATCCACGCCATCACCGAAAGGAAACCGGAGTCTCTCCCGGCCTTCAGATAGTGAAGCCCAACACGAAGTTCGTAGGCAGCCATCAGCTATTCGTACCGTAAGGTTTCCGCCGGGGGCACCCGGGCAGCCTTCCATGCCGGATAGAGCGTTGCCAGAAGGCTCAGCAGGAGCGCGGCCATGGTGACGGACAGGACATCCAGAGGTTCCATCCGGACAGGCAATGTCAGTTGATAAAAGATATCTTGCGGAAGCGTAACCACAGGGTATTTTGCCAGAAGCCTGCAAATCCCGATACCCGCCAGGGCCCCCACGCCCGTTCCCGACAATCCAATCAACAATCCCTGAAAAACGAAGAGTCCCTGAATCCTGCCCCGGGTCGCGCCCAGCGCCTTCAGAATCGCAATCTCTTTTCTCTTCTCGATCACCGTCATGGCCAGGGAACTCAAGATGTTCAGCACGGCAACCAGCACGATCAGCGTCAAAACGGCAAAGGCCGTGATCTTCTCCAGCCGCATGGCGGACAAAAGCCTCCTGTTCTTCTCCATCCAGTCCTCGACCCGGTAGTCTCCGCCGACGAGCCTCCGGATCTCCCGGGCGATCCCTCGAGCGTGTTCATAATCATCGATGCCCACTTCGATACCGCTGACATCCCCGTCGATCTGGAGGAACGACTGCAACTCCCCCAGGTCCAAATAGGCAAAGGTCGCATCGTACTCGTACAGGCCTGTCTGGAAAACACCCCCCACGCAAAAGGTCTTCTGGCTGGGCATGATCCCAAAAGGCGTCTCGATTCCCACCGGAGAGACGACCCGTATCGTGTCCCCGTAGAAACATCCAAGATTGTTGAGCAATTCCCGACCGAGCAGAATCGCCGGCTTGCCGTCACACGCCTCGGGGAAGGCCCCCCCCGAGGGGATCGGCTCTCGAAGTACGTCCAGGCTGCCCTCCAGCATCTGTTTCGGCAATCGGCTTACCAGGGAGATCGAGTCAGGCCGGATTCCCACCAAGGTAGCCCCGAGGGGCCGTCCGTCGGAGAGGAGCAGAACCTGTGTCCGCACATAGGGGCTGAATCCCGTGACGCCTTTCACCCCTTCCAGTCGTTCGCGAAGCCCCTGCACCTGATCCCGGCTCATATGCCTGCCCGTTATCACGACCGGAGCCATGTTCCCCAGGAGCTTGTCCGTCAGGTCCTGTTCAAACCCGTCCATCACACTCAGCGTAACCAGCATGGCCATCACGCCCACGGCAATGCCGAGAACCGAGAGCAGGGGGATCACGGAAATGAACCCGTAGCGCCGTCTGGACCGCAGGTAACGGATCGCAAGATGCCTTTCAAATCGCACAATCCTGTTTGCGCCTCCGGGCACGAAAAGGGAAAAGTGCACGCAACGTTAAAGACCCTATTCTCTGTGAGCAATGCCCTTTTCCGGACGCATCTGCGGGAAGAGAATGACGTCCCGGATGGAAGCGGAGTCCGTGAAAAGCATCACCAACCTGTCAATCCCAATCCCCTCCCCGGCCGCCGGGGGCATACCGAACTCCAGGGCCTCCACGAAATCCTCATCCATCTGCTGGGCCGTGTCGTCGCCCTGCCGCCGTTTCTCCACCTGCGCCAGCAACCTGCGCCTCTGCTCTTCCGGATCGTTGAGTTCAGAAAATCCGTTCGCCACCTCACGCCCCGCAACAAAAAGTTCGAACCGATCCACCCTGTCCGAACGCCCCTCCATGGAGCGGGCGAGAGGGGACACCTCGACCGGATATTGCGTGACAAATGTGGGCTGGATCAGCTTCTCCTCGACAGTCTCCTCGAACAAGGCCACAAGAAGCTCCCCGTGGCTCATGCCCTCCACTCGTTCGATCCCGCACCGCTCACAGGAGGAACGTACGGCCGCCGGCTCCTCGATCTCCCCTTGGGAAAACCCTCCGTAGTCCACAAGGGCCTGCTCCACGGAGAGCCTCTTCCAGGGAGGGGTGAAGTCCAGGCCGACACCCTGGTACGTGATGCTTCGTGTCCCGCAAAGCTCGTCGAGCAGCCCGCACAACAGCTCTTCCGTCAGGGACATGAAATCCTCGTAGCGGGCGTACGCTTCATAGAATTCGATCATCGTGAATTCCGGATTGTGGCGAGTGGACAGGCCTTCGTTCCGGAAGTTCTTGTTCAGTTCGTAAACCCTGGCGAACCCTCCCACGAGCAGCCGTTTCAGGTAGAGTTCCGGGGCGATACGGAGGTAAAGCGGCTGATCCAGCGCGTTGTGGTACGTCTTGAACGGCCGGGCCGCCGCCCCGCCGGCGATCGGGTGCATCATCGGCGTTTCCACTTCCAGGAAGCCCCTTCCGTCGAAAAAGCCCCGAATCCGGCGGATGATCTCGGCCCGCATGCGGAACGTGGCCCTCACGGAGGGGTTGACGATCAGATCCTGGTAGCGCTTTCGGTATCTCAGTTCGATATCCCGAAGGCCGTGGAACTTCTCCGGCAGGGGACGAAGGGCCTTTGAAAGGATCTCGAGGCGTTCTACCTGAAGAGTCAGTTCCCCGGTCCGGGTCCGGAACAGCCTTCCCTCCGCTCCAACCCAATCCCCCACATCCGACCATCGTTTGAATCTATCGTACGCCTCCTCCCCCACGATATTCTTCCTCAGGTAGAGCTGCAGTTGGCCCGTCTCATCGAGGACGTGGAGGAAGCAACTCTTGCCGAAGTTCCTCATGGACATGATGCGCCCCGCCAGGGCAAAGCGCTCTTCCACCCTTTCCAGGCCATCGGAATCAACGTCACGGAACCGCTCCTGGAGGGCCTCGGCCGTCGCGTTCCTTCGGAACCGGTTCGGGTAAGGAGACACTCCCTCGGCACGCATCTGTTCGATCTTCCCTAGACGGACATCCTTGATGGAATCCTCGGCACGCATCTGGAGGGAGTTTTCCTTTCTCCAAAAAGGGGGTTAGGTCAAAATGGATTATTGATAGCTTAAACCTTTCGGTTTTGTCAAGGAAAGCGCCTGCTCAGCAACGAGTCAAGGGGGGGAGAGGAGCCCAAGAAACCCGAGACGACCGATTGG
>WFRX01000426.1 GCA_015486285.1 bacterium | reverse complement strand
GCTTCGCTTCGCTCGCAATGTCCTCGGGAGGGGGATAACGCGCTCCCTTGGGCCGGCGTCCCCGGGGCTATCCACATTGGTGGACATTGCGAGGAGCCGCAGGCGACGCGGCAATCCCCCGGCTCAGAAGGTGGGTCCCTTTTCTATTGCCATTTAGAAAAGGACTTGACTTTTTTCAGAAAACAGACGACTGTTGTACTAAATGTACAGTTCGTACGGAAAGAATCATGCGGTAACAACCTCCCGAAGACAAGAGGCACAAAGAGGGACGCATAATGATTCGCCTGGAGATTAGCAAGGCTCGTGAAGACCTGGCGGAGACGGTTAATCGGGTGAGGTACAAGGGGGAGCGTATTGTCCTGAACCGCCGTGGCAAGGACGTAGCCGCCCTGGTTCCCTTGGAGGACCTGACCCTTCTCGAGAGGCTGGAGGACCGCCTCGACCTTGAGGATGCCCTAAAGGCCCTGGAGGAACCGGGGACGGTTCCGTGGAAGAAGGTCAAGGCCGACTTGGGATTGTAGATGGCCCACAGAATCGAGTTCAAGCCCTCCGCTGTCAGGGCATTGGCCGGCCTGCCCCCCAAAGATCGGAGACGAATTGCATCAAAAATAGACTCCCTGGCAGAGAATCCTCGGCCGAGGGGGGCTGAAAAGATCGAAGGGCGGAAGAACCTGTATCGCGTCCGTTCAGGGGATTACCGGATAATCTACGAGGTGCAGGATAAGTTCCTCCTGATTCTCGTCGTGAAGATCGGGCACCGGAGAGAGGTCTACGAAAGACTGTAGCCGCCCCATCTGTCATGCTCTCACACCCCGTCATCCCTGAGCAGGCACGGACCCACCGGCACCCTTGAGGGAACGCACCGTCCCGCAATAGCGGACATTGCGAGGAGCCGTGGGCGACGCGGCAATCCCTTGGCTGCATTGGAAATGGCCCTTTGAGCCGGGAGATTGCTTCGCTTCGCTCGCAATGTCCTCGGGTGTGGGAGGCCTCCCTTGGGCTGGGAGATTGCCACGCCTTCGGCTCGCAATGTCCTCGGGGGGGGTTGGCGGCTCCTTTGGGCCGGCGTCCCCGGGCTATCCGAAAACGGTTCTCGCCGCCACGTACAGGCCCCGAAAAATCATTGTGTCCTGCGTATCAGGGGTCATATTTTTCTTGCCTGGCAAGGATCGTTGAAGTAAAATTTATTATGCATTTCGAGATAGTCGGTGATATCGAAGACACCGAGACCATTGCTGTAGGCGGCAGGATCCGTGAAATTATGCGGTTGCGCCGTCAATACGGTGAAGGGCGATGGCGCAAACTCAAAGGCAATGCACGCGTGCGGCTTTCAAACGGGACCATCAGACGAGCCGAACTTCATTGGTATGAAGCGCACGGCGTGGGTCGCAAAAAGCTCAAAATCAAACGATTCTTGGACTGAAAGAGATGACGCATACCAGGCCGGAACGAAAATTTGCGCTCTGCCTCAAGAACGATTCCTGTGAGGATCTGGAGATACGAAAGATCTATCAGGTGCTCCCCGATAAGGAGGCGGCAAAAGAGGGATACATGCGGATCATCGACGAGTCAGGGGAGGACTATCTTTACCCGGCATCCTACTTCGTCCTCGTGGATCTCCCGACGGAGGCGGAATCGGTACTGCTTGCTGCACGATAAGCTCCCTCCCCGTCATCGCGTCGCGGAAGGCCGGTGTCGCCGAAAGGTGGGGGCAGGGGGATGCGGCATGTCTTGTATGTCTTGTGACAATGGTTGTTACAAGGTGACGAACTTCGGCAGTCCGGGGCCGCGGAACCGCTCCGCACATGCGCATTCCGGAGAGCCGCCCGACTGGTCCGGTCCCTCCGCCGCTCGCCCTCCGAGTACTCCATAGCAGAAATCCCCTTCTAAAGCATGTAGTTATCACCATTTCGGCCCATCGCGCCCGCGCCTCTGCCCGCCATAAAGGCCCTTGCCCGCCCGCCGCGCCATCCGCGCCCCAGACGGGCACAACAGTTGCACACCCTTCCCCATATTGGAGTGGTTCACACCCGACCAAAATTATGTCATTATGCATAACAGGGCTCAGCGCAACGCGCTAACCCGCGCCCGCGTTCATGCCCACGCTCAAGGGAGTTCCGTCGCCATGAGACAGCGCCGCACGTCCGAACGCCGCCCCGCTCCTGCCCAGACCCGCGCCGGCACCGGCACCCGTTCCCGCGCCCCCTCGCGCATCTTCTTCCGCCTCGCCCTCGCGTGGCTGTTCCTGGTCGGCCTGGCGGCCGGCCCGCTCCAGCTTCCACACCTCTCGCTCCCGGCCCTCCTCGCCTTGTCGCCCACCGCCGCCCACGCGGCGGACCTCAACGAATGGGAGCCCGCCGGCCCCTGGGGCGGCGACCGCTACGAGGTCCACATCTCCCCCGACGACCCGAACAAGCTCTTCGTGGTCGGCTTCGGCATCCACAAAAGCATCGACGGCGGCGACCACTGGTACACCGTGCAGAACTACGAGCCCCCCTGTCCCTTCGGCCTGCTCGCCTTCTCCCTCGTCTTCGACCCCCGGGACAGCAACATCATCTTCATCGGCACCATGAACGGCGTCTGGAAGAGTACGGACGACGGCGAATCCTGGTCCCTCTCCTCCGAGGGCATCCCGGACGAAGACCGCCAGATCCGCTCCCTCATCATGGATTCGGCCGACCCGGACACCCTCTACGCGAGCGTCTCCAGGGTCTTCGCATACCAGAACATGCTCGCCCTGGACGAAGACCAGGACGACGACATCACGAGCGCCATCTACAGGAGCCAGGACGGCGGCCTCACCTGGGCCCCCTTCGACGACGGCATCCCCCGCCCGCTCACGGACCTGACCATCGTCGCCCAGGATCCCCACACGGGCACCCTGTTCGCCGGCACCTTCGGCGACGGCATCTTCGCCTACGACCCGGACCTCCTCGAGTGGGTCCCGAAGAGCAGCGGCCTGGCCGATCCCGAGGGCCTCAAGATCACGGACCTCTGCTTCGACCCGGTCCGCGAGGGAATCATCTTCGCGTCCACCAAGAAGGACTGGATCTACCGGAGCCTGGACGACGGCGAATCCTGGGCCGCCCTGACCTACCCGCGCCCCCTGGAGGCGGACTACCCGCCCATGACCCTCTTCACCTTCGTGGATCCGAACAACCCGGACATGGTCTGGGCCAGCGCCTTTGCCGGCATGAACCGCCCGGATGAGACCCCCTTCTACTGGGCCGACCCGGACCAGTCCCTGGGCGGCCTCTTCATGAGCTCGGACGGCGGCGACACCTGGGAACTGGCGACCTGGAACTACGACCTCTTTCCCGACTCCGGCCCCTACCGGATGACCTTCGACCCGCGCGAGGTCGTGGGGGATCCCCCCTACCAGCGGACCCGCACGAGCTACGTGGCCAGCGTCTCCATCGCGGGCGTGATGAAGAGCGACGACGGCGGCGTCACCTATGAGCGCAAGATCGACGGCATCAACGGGATGGCCGCCAACAGCTTCCTCCAGGACCCCGCGGACCCCCGGAAGTTCTTCGTCACCACCGAGGGCGTCCTGCACTTCACCTTCGACCGGTTCGAAACCTGGAGCCGCTTCGTCCCGATCACGGACGACGGCCTCATCTGGATCTGGGACACCGCCGTGGACCCGGACGACCCGGACATCCTCTACTACGCCACAGGCGAGCCCGCCTGGGCATGGCCCGAGAACAAGGGGCTCTACACGATCCGCATCTCCGACCTCGACCCCTCCGTGGAGATCAACAACATCGGGCCCGGCGAGCAGATGGCCTCCACCTCCGGGATCGGCATCTGGAAGGTCTATCCCCGGGGCGGCGGCGTCTTCTACCTGGCCACCCAGGAGAACGGCATCCTCGAGAGCGAGGACGGCGGCGATACCTGGACCCCCGTCAACGGCGGGCTCGACGAGACGAGCGTCACCTGCCTGGTCTTCGACGCCGACGGCGGGCTCCGCTTCGCCGGCACGCGCGCGAACAACGGCGCCCGCGGCACAAGCCTCTGGAGCCCGGACGAGGCCGGGGCGGTCTACCGATGGAACGCCGACCTCAGCCTGTGGGAAAAGGTCGGTTCGGACCTGATCCAGAGCGCGGTCTACGCCGTCGTGGCGGACCCCCAGGACCCGCAGCGCCTCTTCGTGGCCGCCCGCCAGGGGATCTTCTTCTCGCCCGACGGGGGCGACTCCTGGGAGGCCAGGCAGGCCGGCCTGCCCCAGGACACGGAGTTCATCGCCTCCGATCTCGCGCTGAACCCGCTCGATCCGGACATCGTGGCGGCCGGCAGCTGGGTCTTCGGCGTCTACATGAGCACCAACGGCGGCGACTACTGGTTCCCCTACCGCAAGAAGCTAGCCCCCTGGTTCGTCCAGCACGTCCGGTTCGACCTGGACCCGGATCACGACGGCACCCTGTACGCCGCCACCCTGGGGGGCAGCGTCTTCCGCTGCCAGATGGGCCACCTGCCCGTGGTGGACTCCATCACGGCCAACGGCACGCCCCTGGCCTCTCCCTACGAGGCGGTCATCCCGGAGCGAAGCCCCCTGGCCATCCAGATCGACGCACACGACCCGGACGGCGAAGACCTCACCTACTCCGCCTACCTGAACGGGGCCGAGGTTCCCGCCCCCGGGGACGTGGAAGACCCGGAGGCCACCTACACCTTTGACCCGGCAACCCGCACCTTCTCCTGGACCCCGCCCTACACGAGCAGCGAGTCCAGCCCCTTCGATCTCATGTTCATCGTTTCGGACGGCCGCCTGAGCACCTTCGAGTCCGTGGCGATCCAGGTCACGCCGATCCATCCGCCCGAGGTCACGACCATCACCGCCAACGGCCAGACCCTGGCCGAGCCTTACACTGCCACCGTCCAGGAGAGAAGCCTGCTGGAGGTGGTCCTCGATGCCACCGACGCGGACGGCGACCCGCTGACCTACACCGCCTTCCTGGGCGGCGACCCCGTCCCCGCGCCCGACGAGGTCGAAAACCCGGACGAAACCTTTACCTTCGATCCCGAAACCCGCACCTTCCGCTGGACCCCGTACTACACGAGCAGCGAGCACTCGCCCATCGATCTCTACTTCGATGTGTCGGACGGCTTCCTGCACGACTATGAAACCGTCGCCATCACCATCCTGCCGATCCACCCGCCCACGGTCGACCAGGTGGCGGCCGGCGGCCAGACCCTGGCCGAGCCCTACTCGACCACCATCGGCGAGACCGAAACCCTGGAGATCGGCCTCCAGGTCAGCGATGCGGACGGCGACCCCCTGGAGGTCACCGCCTACCTGAACGGCACCCTGGTGGACGGCTCTCAGCCGGAGGTCTCCTTCGACCCGGCGACCCTGACCCTCCAGTGGACCCCGCGCTACACGAGCAGCGACTTCAACCCCCACGAGGCCGTCTTCGTGGTCACCGACGGCCGGTTCACGGTCTCCGAGACCGTGGAGATCCAGGTCACCCCCCTGCCCACGCCGGTGATCGGCCCGGTGACGGCCAACGGCGCCCCCCTCGAAGCGCCCTACCAGGCCGCGGTCCGTGAAGGCGAGACCCTCGAGATCCAGTTCGAGGCCACCAGCTCCTGGGCGCCGGACGACCCGACCCGGCAGGCCTATTTCAACGGCGAGCAGGTGCCGACCCCGGACGAAGTGAGTTACCCGCCCGAATACTACAGCTTCGACCCGGCCACCGGGATCTTCTCCTTCATCCCGACCGCGGGCACGGCCGGGGACACCCCCTGCGTCCTCACCCTGGTGGCCGTGACGTCACCGGTTTACAGCACCGCCACTGTGCAGATCTACATCCGGCCCTCGCAGGCCGACTTCGACTGCCCGGACTGCATTCCCCTCACCGCCGACGAGGCCTACGGAAAGCTCCTGACCGGCGACGACACCCACGCGGACGAGGTGAACTACAGCTTCGAAGGCACCTCCGGGGACGTCACCATCGCCTACCAGATCTGGGACGTGGACACCGCGGACGAGGTCCAGATCCTCGTGAACGGCGTCCCGGTGGGCTACTCCGACCTCACCCCGAACGAGACCTGGAGCGAAACCCGGCTGGTCGTGCTCCCGGACGCCCTCGTCTTCGACACCGGCCCGAACTGCCTCACCTTCGACAACACCCACATCCCGCCCAGTACGGAGCTCTGGGGCGTCCGCGACGTAGGCGTCTACGACTACGCGGACTGCATCCCCATCCCCGACCCCGGCGCCTACGGCCGCATCTCCAGCGGAGACCTCTCCCACGTGGAGCAGGTGCGCTACAGCTTTGAGGGCACCCCCGGCGACGTGACCATCGCCTACGAGGTCTGGGATGTGGATTTCCCGACTGAGGTGGAGATCCTCATAAACGGCACGTCGGTTGGGTATGCGGAGGTAACCCCGAACAACAGTTGGAGTGTACTCCAATCGATCGTACTGCCCGACACCGGCGCGTATGGAAAAATTTCCGGTGGGGATCTGTCCCACGTCAACGAGGTGAACTACAGCTTGGAGGGCACCTCCGGCGATGTGACCATCGTCTACAAGGTGTGGGACGTGGACTTTGCCGACGAGGTCGAGATC
>WFRX01000425.1 GCA_015486285.1 bacterium | reverse complement strand
CTTTCCCGGGGACCCGGTCCCGATCGCTTGCAGGGCAAGGCTGTTCCGGATGATGATGCCCCCTTCCCGCCCCTTCGCCCCCGAAGGCGTAATCCACGTATCGCCGAAGAGCCAGAGCGTTTGCGCCGCCGACAGGGGAACCGAGCAGGCGCCGTCGGCCCCTCGCCATCGCGCATCCGTCTCCTGGAAGGCCTTCTCCCAGGCATGCATGGGTGCCGCATGCCAGGTGGGGGCATCCGCGCCCGTCAGCCGGCCCGGCCCCGCGCAACCGGCGAGAACGACCAGCAAGGCGAACACAGAGCGGAAACAAGCCCGACTCCTCATTTCCCACCCCCTACTCTTCGCTTCTCCTTTGACCTTTCACCCATAAACTGGCTCAATATAGAATCATTTCTCGCAGAACGCCATACCCGGGACAGGAGGCACAACCTATGGCCGCCGACCTTACGGGAGTCCGCGTCCTCGTGACAGGCGCCGGATCCGGCATCGGCAGGGCGATCGCCGGAAGGGTCGCTGCCGGCGGCTCCCGGACAGCCGTCGCGGATGTACAGGGGGACCGGGCGGAAGAAGTCGCCCGCTTGATTCGCGATAAGGGAGGCGACGCCCTGGCAATCACGGCGAACGTAGCCGACCAGGGGGATGTGGACCGCTTGATTGCTGAAACCGTTTCCGCCTTTGGAGGCCTCGACGTAGTGGTCAACAATGCGGGCGTCGGAGCCATCGGGTTCATCGAGTCGGTCCGGGACCCGGAGATCGAGCGGGTTTTCGCGGTGAATCTGGTCGGGGTCATCCGCGTCACGCGCGCCGCTGCATCCCATTTGAAAGCATCGGGGAGGGGGAGGATCGTGAACATCGCCTCCGTGGAGGGCATCCGCGGATCAGGGCTACTGCCGGTTTACAGCGCGACCAAGGCGGGCGTGATCGGCGTGACACGATCCAACGCGGTTGAACTCGCCCGCTACGGCGTAACGGTCAACGCCGTGTGCCCGGGCCCGATCCAAACAGAGATGCTGGCACCCCTCCTGGCGGACGAGCGGTACCGGGAAAAATTGATCAAGGGTGTCCCCATGCGCAGGCTCGGCGTGCCCGAAGATGTGGCCGGTGCGGTGGCCTTCTTTGCGTCGGAGGAGGCCTCTTTCATCACGGGAAATGTCCTTGTCATCGACGGCGGCATGACCGTCAAGGCGTTGTAGGACCAGGGCGCGGGGATCAGGGGCCGCCCCCCTCAAAGGGTTGTCGAGCGACCGGAACGGGAAGACGAGCATGTCATCCATGGAATCTCTCGTCCGCGAATGCATTGTCGAAGGCCCCCTGGGCAAACTGCTCGGCATGTCCGTGGAGGCTCTCGAACCGGAACGGGTGGCCGTCCGGATGCCTTTCCGGCCCGAAATCACCACCCACGGCGATATGGTTCACGGAGGGGCCATAGCCTCCCTGATCGACGTGGCCGCAACCGCTTCGGTCTGGTACGGTGCCGATCCGGACAAGGTGCGACGCGGCACCACGGTCGGATTCACGGTGAACTACCTGGCAGCGGGGCGAGGAACAGACCTGATCGCGGACGCCCGGGTCATCAACCGCGGCAACAGCCTGTGCGTGTGCGAGGTGAAAGTACGCGGGGCCGGAGAGGACGCGGCCCTCGTGGCGACCGCCCTGCTGACTTACAAGATCGATTGATCGGGAATGGCTGTCATGAAGAAGCGATCCGCACGTATCGGACCGGCTGCCTTCACGGCCGCCTTTGCCTTCCTGGCCTGTATGGCCGTCGGATGCGGAAACGACGAAGGCGCATCACAGCCGGGACAGGCCCTCGAGGCCAGGGTGCGGCTGCCCGATTATCCATATGTCCAGAACGACGCCATCCGGATCGAACCCCGCCTCCTGGATGGCCTTGCCCGAGACTTTCTCGCCGGCGGCGGCCAAGTCGACGAGGTGCCCTCCTTCCTGTTTTCCTTCGTGCCGATCCGGGTCTTTGACGGAATCACCCGGGGAAGGCTCGACCGACTGGAAGAAGACGAAGGCCTTCTCTATCTTTCCGGGTTTTTCGGCGGGGTGTGGCTCAGGAAAGCCCTCCACTTCAGGCCTTCCGCAACGCAATCCTTGCTCCTTTCGGACCCCGCCCCCGGCGCCGCCATGGCTCCTTTGTCCCCGGCTCCGCCGACAGCCCTCTCGGCAGGGACACGCGCCTTCTCCTTCCTTACCGCCTTCGCAGCCGAGCTGAATGAGGCGGCCCGGGAGGGAAACTCGGCTGCGATCCAGGAAGTTCTCCTGAACAGTCTGGACACGCTCCTGTTCCTTTACGGCTACAACCTCGGATACCTGGAGAGTATCCTGGAGCGCCCACCGGAGGGTGTGGAGTCCCCGCCGGGGTACCTGAGCTGCACCCATTTCCTGGATTGCCGTACGCCGGTGCAGGGAATCTCCGAGCTGGAGCGACTTCTCACGCTGATCGACGGCCTGGCCGATCCGCCTGACAGCCGATGGGCGCTGATGAAGGAGAAGGTGGACAGGCTGGGGCCGCCGTCACGGCAGGCGGGTTACGGGATCTGGAACGGTTTCCTGAGTACCGAGCATATGCTGCCGGACGACTATTTCACCCTCCTGGACCTGAGTGCCGGGTTTCTTGTGTACTGCCAGGTGCTCGTCCTGTCGGCCATGGATGCGTGGGTGTACGAGGACGAGGAGGCAGGCCGTGTGTCTCTGGCTGTGGGTGCGGGCATGTCGGCATGGATCGGCGGTTACGGCATCGGCCTGATCTCCGGCGACTCGGAGGGCCGCCTGCCGCAGATTGAAGCAAGGGGGCTTTCGACCGCCCCCTGAGCCCAAGAAGCTATTTCTATTTCCCGAGGAGGATGCGCGCCCTGGACAGCACATGATCAACGGAAAATCCGTACTCCTCGTAAACGGTCCCGCCCGGCGCGGAGGCCCCGAATCTGTCCACGGCGATCACGTCCCCGTTGTAACCGACCCAGCGGTGCCAGCCTACCGGAGACCCCGCTTCCAATGCCAGGCGCGCCCCACACTCCGGAGGGAGCACGGTGTCTCGATAGGCCTGAGGCTGCTCGGCAAAGAGTTCCCAGGAAGGCATGGACACGATCCGCGCCCTGATCCCTTCTTCCTGCAGCCTGGCCTTGGCCTCCAACGCGAGATGCACCTCCGAGCCCGTTGCAATCAGGATGACGTCCGGCACGCCCGTACAGTCGGACAGGACATAGGCCCCCTTGGGTACGCCTTCGATCATGGGGTGCGGGCTCGCTCCCTCGCCCACGTCCAGGACGGGGACCTTCTGACGCGTCAAGATGAGCGCCGTGGGCCTCGATCGACGGATCGCCACACGCCAGGCGGCGGCCGTTTCGTTGGCATCCGCCGGTCGCAAGACGGTCATGTTCGGGATGGCCCGCATGGATGCGATCTGCTCCACCGGCTGGTGCGTCGGGCCGTCTTCCCCCACCGCGATGCTGTCGTGCGAAAAGATGAAGAGGGAATGGATGTTCATCAGCGCCGCCAGCCTCATGGGAGGCCGCATGTAATCCGAGAATACGAGAAAGGTCGACCCATAGGGAATCAAGCCGCCGAACAGGGCCATACCATTGACAATGGCGCCCATGGCATGCTCCCGGATCCCGAAGTGTATGTTCCTGTCATCGTGACCGGCCAGGAGGGTCTTGAGCGAGGCGGCGAGATCTGCGGAGCCGCCCAGGAGATTCGGCACCCTTTCCGCCAAGGCATTCATCACCTTTCCGGAAGCCGCCCGGGTGGCCAGCGGCCCGTCTCCCGATCGAAAGACAGGCAGATTCTCGTCCCACCCCGGCGGTAATTCCCGCCCGAACTGCATCTCGAACCGGCCGGCCTCCTCCGGGAAGGACTCCCGGTAGGCATCGAACATCTCCCGCCACTCTTTCTCCCGGCGCGCTCCTTCATCCACGGCCAGGCGGAATTGCTTCAAGGCCTCCTCCGGGATATGGAACGCCGGCGTTACGGGCCAGCCGGCCCTCTCTTTGGTCTCCCGGGCGGCCTCCTGCCCAAGCGGTTCTCCATGCGCCTTCGGGCTGTCCTGCCTGGGGCTTCCGTACCCGATGTGGGTGCGCACGATGATCAAAGACGGCCTCCCCTCCTCCTCCCTGGCGATGCGGATCGCCTCTTCGACCGCATCCAGGTCCGTGTCGTCGTCGAGCCTCTGCACATGCCAGTTGTAGGCCTCGAACCTGCGGGCCACATCCTCCCGGAAGGTGATACTCGTGTCCCCGTCGATGGTGATCCGGTTGTCGTCATACAGGTAGATCAACCGGCCCAACCCCAGTGTGCCGGCAAGAGAGGCCGCCTCGGAGGCAACGCCTTCCATCAGGTCTCCGTCTGAAACAAGCGCATACACGGTCGGGTCCAGGACCTGAAATCCCGGCCGGTTGAAGCACTCCCCGAGGAAACGGCCCGCCATGGCCATGCCCACGCCCATCCCGAACCCCTGTCCCAGGGGCCCGGTCGTTGCTTCCACCCCGGGTGTTACGCCGTATTCAGGATGCCCGGGGGTCTTGCTTCCCCACTGGCGGAAGTTCTTCAATTCATCCAGCGAGAGGTCGTATCCGGTCAAATGAAGGAGGGCATACAAGAGAGCGGACCCGTGCCCCGCGGAAAGAATGAACCGGTCCCGGTTGGGCCAGGAAGGATTGCCCGGGTTGTGCCGCAAGAACCTCGTCCAGAGTACGTAAGCGACGGCAGCCGCGCCCAGCGGAAGCCCCGGATGCCCTGACTTAGCCGCCTCCACCATGTCCACCGACAGCATCCGCATCGTGTTGATGCAGATCTGATCCAGTTTTCCAGCCTGCTCCTTCATGAAAGCCTCCCTCCGATTCAACAACTTCAGGTTCGCACCACGGGCGCGCGCACAAAGCCGGCCCCTCATGCACGTTCAGCCCCTAATCGATTCGGATTTTCCTCAACCGAAGACTGTTCGTAACCACCGAAACCGAACTGAATGCCATGGCGGCGGCCGCGTAAACCGGCTTCAGAGAAATTCCGCAGCACGGGACAAGAACGCCCGCCGCAACCGGAATCCCAATCAGGTTGTACACAAAGGCCCAGAAAAGGTTCTGCCGGATCGTGCGCAAGGTCCTGCGCGAGAGCCTGATCGCCAGGGGGACGCCCTTCAGGGAAGGACGCATCAGGGCGATATCAGCACTCTCGATCGCGATGTCCGTTCCCGTACCCATGGCGATCCCGAGATCCGCCTGCACCAGGGCCGGGGCATCGTTGACCCCATCCCCCACCATGCATACCTGTTTACCCGTCTTCTGCAGATCGCGGATACGCGCCGCCTTATCCTGCGGAAGGACCTCGGCGATCACCCCGTCCAGTGACAGATCCGCGGCAACCGTCGCAGCCACCCTTTTGTTGTCGCCGGTCAGCATGGTGACTTCCAGGCCGAGGGCCTTGAGTTCACCGACCGATTCGGCGGCGTCCTCTTTCAGCGTATCCGCAGCCGCGAGCAGTCCCAGGATCCGACCGTCGACGGCCAGGAACATAACGGTACGGCCCTTCAAGAAAAGGGGATCCGCCCTGTCCTGCCACTGCCCCAGTGCAACCCCCCGAGACTCCATCAAGGCACGATTGCCCAGCAGGACTTCCCTTCCCTGCACCTCCGCTCGCAGGCCCTTGCCCGGAAAGTTCTCAAAGGACTCCACGGGCAGAAACGGAACGGCCCGCCGTTCCGCCGCGCGGACCACCGCTTTTCCGATCGGATGTTCGGAGGCCTTTTCCAGAGAAGCCGCCAGTTGAAGAAGCTCGTCAACCGTGACATTTTCTCCCGGTTCGATCTCGGCAACCTCGGGCATGCCCTTCGTCAACGTACCCGTCTTGTCGAGAACGATCGCCTGAATCTTCCCGGCCGTCTCGAGGCTCTCCGCGCCCTTGATAAGGATGCCCATCTCAGCGCCCCTGCCCGTTCCCACCATAATCGCCGTCGGGGTGGCCAGTCCGAGGGCGCAGGGGCAGGCGATAATCAAAACGGCGATGGCGTGCAGCATTGCGTTCAGGCCGTTCGGTTCCGGGCCCCAGGTCCACCAGCCCGCAAAGGTGATCAGCGAAACGGTCAGGACCGTGGGTACGAATACGGCGGCCACCTTGTCCGCGAGTCGCTGTACCGGGGCCTTGGAGGCTTGAGCCTCTTCTACAACCCGCACGATCTGTGCCAGGACCGTGTCCTTGCCCACCTTTTCCGCACGGATCCGAAGGGTCCCGTTCTGGTTGATCGTAGCCCCGACCACCCGGCTCCCCGGTCCCTTGTCCACCGGGAGGCTCTCCCCGGTCAACATGGACTCGTCCACGGAACTCGCCCCCTGCACCACGACGCCGTCCGCCGGAATGCCCTCGCCCGGTCGTACGAGGAGGTGGTCCCCCACACGCACGCTTTCGATCGGGACCTCTTCCTCCCGGCCGTCCCGGACCACCCTGGCCAGGCGCGGCTGCAGCCCCATCAAGGCCCGGAGAGACTGCCTCGCCTTTCCCTTGGCCCGCGCCTCCAGGGTCCGGCCCAACAGGATCAACGCGATGATCATCACGGCCGTGTCGTAGTACACGAAGGAAGGAAACCGGTCCGCGGCGAACAGGCCGGGTCGAAGGGTCACTACGGCCGAATAGAAAAAGGCCGTCGCCGTGCCGATCGAAACGAGGGTGTTCATGTCCGCGCTCCGATGGCGGATGGAACGCACCAGGCCTCTGTGGAAAGGCGCTCCCGCCCAGAAGAAAACAGGGCTGGCCAGCAACAGGAGCAACAGGTTCCTCGCCTCCGGATCCTGGATGGACAGGAAAGGAAACATCCGGCCCATGGAGACCGCCATGATCAAGGCGGATAAGACCAGGGCCACCCAAAGACGCCGCCTCAGATTCCTCGCCTCCTCCTGCTCCGACCGTTCGATCGCGTCCGTCACCTCCCGGCCGGCCGGCCCCTCCTCAGGGAGCAGGGTCGCCTCGTAGCTGCCCGCCCCCTCCACCGCCTTCCGGATCGTCTCCCTCGCGTCGCCCCGCGCTGGGGTGTAAGTGACGGAGGCCCGCATGGCGGCAAGGTTCACACGCGCATCCACGACAAAGGGCAACCCCTTTACCGCCTTCTCGACCTTCTGCACACAGGAGGCGCAACCCATCCCCTGAATGGCCAGATCGACCTTTCGTACCTTGCTTTCGTTCATCCGTATCCAATTCCCTTCCGCATCCGGATCGCGGCCTGTCCCCCGGCGTAGTATCCCTCCACGCCCCCCGTCGCCTCGAAGCCCATGCCTCGAAACAGCCTCTGCGCCCGGCGGTTCCCAACCCCCGTCTTGAGAAGCAGCAGCCGGATCCCCATTTTCCCGGCGTCGTCGATCATCGCATGCATCAATTGCCCGCCGATGCCCCTACCCTGCCATGGGGGGGCCACCGCCACGGCAATCACCTCCCCGACACGGCCCCTGACCCACAGCATGCAGAAGCCGACGGCACGGCCCCCCTGCTCGCTGATCAGGGTGTGCACGCGCGAGTCGTCCAGACAGGCGGGGAGGATCTCATCGTATTCGCCGTAAAGCGAAAAGACCTGCCGCGACACCCGGGCCACGAAATCCGAATCATGGAGCGCGCCGTGTCGAATCCGGCATTCCGGGGCCCTCCCGAATCGGGCCGTGTCGGACATTCCATGTCTCCCCGCCGGCCGCCTTCACCCGCCTTCCGTTCTCTTGACAAACAGGGCCGCGATCTGTTGCCCGCCTACATCCGGGATCAGGACATCCAGCCGCGGATACGAAGGCAGGACCCTGTGAAAGCCATATACCAGATACAGGGCGTCTTCCTCTGCTTCCCTGCCTATCTTCTCCGCGAACACATCATGAAGGGTAATGTACGTATAGAACAGATTCATATCCGCAAACCGGAGACCCGTTTCATCATAGATCCGTTCATAGAGAGCATCATCCAGAGAACTCCCCTCGAACAGATGAATATTGTCCGGGGGCGTTTCGAGACCCGCCTCCCCGATCTCCGCCAGCAGCGCCTCCTTGCGAGGCCCGTATTCCGCCAGGATCTCCGGGTCGATCTCCATGCCGATCGATTGCCGGACAAAATAGCTCATCATCACGTTTACCCGACCGTCCGCGCATCCCAGGTCCGCAAAAACGGTACGCGCCGGATCCATGAGTCCCCTGTCGGCCAGCTCCAGGATGCACCCGGCGAACTTTCGAAGGTCCGTCGACTTCCGGTACCCTTCGTTCCCCTGGCAACCGACCTTGCACGCATCGTAGAAAGATCCGATCAGGGCAAGGGTTCGGGCGCGCCGGTCATCGATGCCCGGCGGCGGGGCCCACTTTCTTCCTGACGGCTTCATGGAGGGCGAATCCAGTCTCGAGTTCTTCCCCGACGATGCCCTGCAGGGCGTTCACGTCCTCCCGGGACAGGGACTGCTGCAACTTCGAACAGAGATAGTTCACGCACAGGACATGTCGGGCCTTCAAACAGCACCCCCCGGCTTCGAGAAAATGGCAGCTGTCCGGGAAACTCCTCCGGTCCGGCAGATGCACATGGAGAAGAAGGTTGATGAGCAGTTGAAGCGGATCGTAGTAATTCTCAATGCCCGCCCCGCAGCAGCTTCCGCCTTCCTCCTCCTCGCATCTCCTGCAGGCCCGATCTACCCGAAGGCTGCGCATGGCCGCCGTGCTTTTACGAATATTCCGCTCCAGCCGCCCCAGGAGTTCGCAGATTCCGGCATCCCCGTACAGGCGGTCCGCCCACGCCTCGTAGAGGGCTTGAGCCTCGCCGATTTTCTCTTCGACCGAAAGGTAACGCTTCGCTTCCATCAGGTCTCCTGCGCCCGCGGCGGCCCCTCCCGCAATCGCCCCTTCGCGGAGGCCGGGAAGGCTTTCATTGTAGACGCGGCGGGCCTTCCTGTCCAGAGACGGGCCTCTTCAGGCGCCCAAGGGCACGGCCCGGGATTTCTTGACGGATAAGGGGGGCTTTTATACAGTACCGATCGAACCCTTTAGGAGCACGTACGACTTGCGGATGACACCGAAACGAACCCGTGTCCTGCTCTGCACGGCGGGCCTGCTGGCGCTTGCCGGGGGCGTGTTCCTGCGGGCCCCGGAGCGTGTCGCCGGATTGCCGTATGTCGCCGCCTTCAGGGAATTCCCTCTCCTGCTCGCCTCGATGGCCGCCGCAGTCCGCTGGGGGCTCTGGGTCGCCGGCCTCGCCCTGTTCCTGACCGCCCTGGGCTGGGAGCGCATCGTCCTCCCCCTGCTGGCCCCAGAGGTCGAGCCCCGGGAGAAGGGATGGCCCTATACGTCATGGGCCCTCTTTTTTGCCTTTTTCCTCGTCTATTTCCTGGTGGAGCACTACGCTTTTCTCGATTACCCGCTCACGCCGGACGAATATGCCTATCTTTTCCAGGCGAGAATCCTCTCCCGGGGGGCGTGGACCACCCCCGCCCACCCGCTGCAGGAGTTCTTCCGGTGCGCCTTCATTGCCGAACACCATGGAAAGCTCTTCTCCATCATGCCTGTCGGCTGGTCTCTCCTGTTGGTGCCGGGCCTCCTTCTCGGGGCCCCCGGCGTGCTTTCCCCCCTGTGCACGGCCCTCGGGGTTGTTTTCACCTTTCAGGTGGGGCGCGCCGTTTATGGATATCGAACCGGGCTTCTCGCCTCGCTTCTCATGGGGGGCTCTCCCTTTGTGGTTTTCCACGCCGCCACCTATCTCCCCCACCCGGCGAGCCTGGCCGCCTACATGGCGTTTGTCCTGCTTTTCGTCCGCCTGGAGCGGGGCGCGTCGGGTCTCATCCCCTATATCCTGCTCGGATGCATCGCCGCGGCCATACCGGTCATCCACCAGATCGAATCGGCGATGCTCCTTCCCTTCTTCCTCGTCCTGGGCCTTCGGTTCCTGCAGGGAAGCCTCTATTCGCGCTCCAGGCTCGCCCTCAGCGGCATCCTTTGCCTGGCCCTGTTCCTGTCCTTTACGTACTGGCACCTCAAGAGTGTCAC